>NZ_JAWSUJ010000217.1:0-503 GCF_033549285.1 Halomonas sp. | reverse complement strand
GTGGTGAGAGCTCCCGAAGTCGACGCCCAGCCACGGCTGGCGCATGGAGAAGATACCGGTCTCGCCGCCGAACACGCTGCTCAGGTTGGGTGCCAGCGCATGCAGCAGCTCGGCGATGGCCAAGGTCACCATGGCGAAGTAGACGCCGCTTCGCTTGCAGGCAAAGTAGCCGGCCCCTGCCCCGATGAGGAGTCCTGCCACCCCTCCCGCCAGCGGCAGCAAAGGCGTGGGCAGCCACAACCCTCCGCGCTCCACGGCGACCATGGCGTGGATCGTGGCGAAGCTGCCGATGCCGAAGTAGGCGGCGTGCCCGAAAGAGAGCAGTCCCCCCTGGCCGATGAGGAGGTTGTACGCCAGGGCGAAGAGCGCGGCGATCAGCATGTTCGAGGCCACCCCCAGCCAAGCCGGCGACAGCACGGCTGGGAGCGCCAGCATTGCCGCCACGGTGCCGGCCAGCATCCAGTGGGTGAACCGCGGTCGCATCGGCTCAGACCCTTTCGCCC
>NZ_JAWSUJ010000216.1:0-506 GCF_033549285.1 Halomonas sp. | reverse complement strand
CCTTTATCAAATGCTTTTAGAGCTTCGACTAGCGCTTCCCTCATAAAATGGATATCGGTCACCGTAATCCCTCAGTTATCTTTAATTTATAAATGCCAATGCGCTATGCATTGGCATTGTTAGCTGTTAAATGGCGCGCCCGGGAGGATTCGAACCTCCGACCTCCTGATTCGTAGTCAGTTACTCTATCCGGCTGAGCTACGGGCGCGTAAAATGATAGTAACATATCCCGTCAGTAAAATCAAGTCTTTTAGTCGATGCATTTTTTCTTAATTAAGAGGCTTATTGGCTCTGCTGGCACTTTAAGGCTATAAAGCGAATCCAGTCTATTCTGTGAAGATTGAGTCACTGCAGAAGTTTTGCAGCGTCTTTACCTGCAATTCGGCCCATGACCAGGCATTCGGTGATGGCGCAGCTACCGAGTCTGCACGCCCCGTGAATGCCACCGGTGACTTCGCCGGCGGCATAGAGTCCCGGGATTGGGTACTGGTCTCGGTGAATTACAC
>NZ_JAWSUJ010000215.1:0-518 GCF_033549285.1 Halomonas sp. | reverse complement strand
CGGGACTTCCTGGTGCCCAGCCGGCTCAAGCCGGGCGAGTTCTACGCGCTGCCGCAGTCTCCGCAGCTCTTCAAGCAGCTGCTCATGATGGCCGGATACGAACGCTACTACCAGGTGGCGCGCGCCTTCCGCGACGAGGACCTGCGCGCCGACCGGCAGCCCGAGCACACGCAGATAGATCTCGAGATGAGCTTCGTGCGCGAGCAGGACGTCCAAACGGTGGTCGAGGGCATGTTCGCCGAGGCGTTTCGTGCGGCTCTGGGAGAGGAGCTCGTAACCCCCTTCCCCCGCCTCACCTACCGTGAGGCGATGGACCGCTTCGGCACCGACAAGCCCGACACCCGCTTCGGCATGGAGCTGGTCGATGTCTCCGACCTGGTGCGCGAGGTCGAGTTCAAGGTGTTCGCCGACGCCCTGTCGTCCGGCGGAGCCGTGCGGGGCCTGCGCGCCGCGGGGGCCGGAGGGTTCTCGCGCAAGGATGTCGAGGAGCTCGCCCAGGAGGCAGCCGTGTTCGGGGC
>NZ_JAWSUJ010000214.1:0-519 GCF_033549285.1 Halomonas sp. | reverse complement strand
CAAGACCAGAACATCATAACCCGCTTCTAACAGGCATAGTGTAGCGTGGGAGCCGATATAACCGGCACCTCCAGTAACAAGAATGCTCATATCATAATACCGCTATAATTAATTTTAGTCGCTACCTGTAGGGTCCCGGATGATCAAATGAGCTATAGGAGTTATCCTCTGCTGGTAGCCCTGGATACCGCAGGTGCTGCGCTTATTGATTGAGTTCAGAAATCACACGGGACCCGACACGTACAACATAATGGCCTTGACCAAGTTGTTTGGCACATCATCATAATTGGCCAGCAGCTGCTTGGTGTCTTTCGTTAGGCAATAGCCTACCATCACCGAAAGAAGGGATGTTGCCTGAATTCAGGGTCCAAAGTGCTGCGGTTATTCTATAAATTCATGAAGCCTCGACTACAGATGATAAAATTTTCGCATCTCCTTATCCTTAACTTTGTCAAGTTCAGATAAAAATTCGGAAACCCTAGAATCCTCGAGAGAAACACTTATCGGCTTATCTAGCCC
>NZ_JAWSUJ010000213.1:0-527 GCF_033549285.1 Halomonas sp. | reverse complement strand
GGCCCCGTCGTCCAAAGGGGGCGGCAGCATCACCCGGCCTTCCCCCGCTCCAGATACGCCTTGATCAGGTCCACGGGGATCGGGAACAGGATGGTGTTGGTGTTCCCCGTGCTGACCTCCACCAGGGTCTGGAGGTAGCGGAGCTGGATGGCCGTGGGCTCGGTCCCGATGGTGCGGGCGGCGAGTGTGAGCTTCTCCGCCGCCTGGTACTCGCCCTCGGCGGCGATGATCTTCGCGCGCCGCTCGCGCTCCGCCTCGGCCTGCCGGGCCATGGCACGCTGCATCTCGGTGGGCAGGTCGATGTGCTTGAGCTCCACGGTGGAGACTTTGACCCCCCACGGCTCGGTGTGCCGGTCCAGGATCTCCTGGAGCTCACGGTTCAGCTTCTCCCGGTCGGAGAGAAGCTCGTCGAGCTCCGCTTGGCCGCACACGCTGCGCAGGGTGGTCTGGGCGAGCTGGCTCGTGGCGTAGAGGTAGTCCTCCACCTCGACGATGGCCTTCAGGGGGTCCAGGGCACGGAAGTAAAC
>NZ_JAWSUJ010000212.1:0-528 GCF_033549285.1 Halomonas sp. | reverse complement strand
GAAGGCGTGAGAGCCCGGCCCGCGTTCCGCAAGCCTTAGACACAACAAAGCCCGACACCTGGGAAGGAATCCGGCTTTCTGCATTTGGCTCCCCGGGACGGGCTCGACGATTTTGCCGGGAGCAAAATCGGCCGCACGTCAGTGCGCCCGAAGGGCTCGCGCCACGGACGGCGCGGGGCCACCGCCGAAGGCGTGAGAGCCCGGCCCGCGTTCCGCAAGCCTTAGACACAACAAAGCCCGATACCTGGGAAGGAATCGGGCTTTCTGCATTTGGCTCCCCGGGACGGGCTCGAACCGCCGACCCAGTGATTAACAGTCACTTGCTCTACCGACTGAGCTACCGGGGAATCGTGTAAGGCCGCGTATATTACAGACGGCCGCAGGGGCGGTCAACACCCATACTCCGGCCGAAAAACCGGGTCTTGATAAAGGTAAAGGCCGCGCCGGGCCCGACGCGGCCTTTATTGCCTTCAACTTCCCTGTTGCCGGCTTTGGCAGGACTTTCCGTGTCCATACCGCAGCCTTTTG
>NZ_JAWSUJ010000211.1:0-530 GCF_033549285.1 Halomonas sp. | reverse complement strand
GGTCAAGCTCAACGACAAGAAGTACCTGATCCTCAAGGAGAGCGACATCCTGGCCATCCTTGAATAGGCAAATGGGCAAGTGCCCAATCTACCAATGTACCAACCCACCAATAAGGAGTGAATGAAATGGCGAAACAACTGCTGTTTTCCGAAGTTGCACGACGTGACCTGAAGGCCGGTGTCGACACCCTGGCCAACGCCGTCAAGGTCACCCTGGGGCCCAAGGGCCGCAACGTAGCCCTGGACAAAAAGTGGGGCGCCCCGACCATTACCCACGATGGGGTCACTGTGGCCAAAGAGATTGAGCTGGAGGAGCCCTTCCAGAACATGGGCGCCCAGCTCTTGAAGGAAGCGGCGACCAAGACCAACGACGTGGCCGGCGACGGCACGACCACGGCCACCGTGCTGGCCCAGATGATCGTCAACGAGGGCCTGAAGAACGTCGCGGCGGGCGCCAACCCGATGCTCATCAAGAACGGCATCCTGGACGCAGCCGAGGCCCTGGTTGCCGCGCTGCGCGAGATGGCGAC
>NZ_JAWSUJ010000210.1:0-557 GCF_033549285.1 Halomonas sp. | reverse complement strand
ACAGTGCCCGTCGTAGACCCCCACACCGGCGAGGTCCACGCAGTGCAGATCTTCATCGGCGTCCTGGGGGCCAGCAACTACACCTACGCCGAGGCCCACGAGAGCCAGGAACTGCCCAACTGGATCGGCGCCCACGTCCGCATGTTTGCCTTCTTCGGCGGGGCGCCGGAAATCATCGTCCCGGACAATCTCAAAGCTGGGGTCAAGCATCCCTGTCGCTACGAGCCCGATCTGAATCCCACCTACCAGGACCTGGCCCAGCACTACGGCATAGCCATCATCCCGACGCGTGTCCGCAAGCCCAAAGACAAGGCCAAGGCGGAAGTGGGCGTCCAGGTGGTTGAGCGCTGGATCCTGGCCCGCCTGCGCAACCGCACCTTCTTCAACCTGACCGATCTGAACGAAGCCATCGGCGAGCTGCTCGACGAGCTCAACGCCCGATCCATGGAGCACCTCGAACGCTCGCGCCGCGAGCTCTTTGAGGAGCTGGACCGGCCGGCCCTGAAGCCTCTGCCCGAACAGCCCTACGAATTCGCGATCTGGAAGAAGGCCCGCGT
>NZ_JAWSUJ010000209.1:0-571 GCF_033549285.1 Halomonas sp. | reverse complement strand
GGTCGCCGGCGCCGGCACGGACACCGTGACCGTGGAGGGTGTGGAGCGCCTGCACGGCGGCAGCTACAGCGTCCTGCCGGACCGCATCGAGACCGGCACCTACCTGGTGGCGGCGGCGATCACCGGCGGCCGGGTCAAGCTCAAGGACACCCGCCCCGAACTGCTGGACAGCGTGCTGTCGAAACTGCGGGATGCCGGTGCCGAGATCGAGTGCGGTGCCGACTGGATAACGCTGGATATGCAGGGGCGGCGGCCCGGGGCCGTGGACGTGCACACGGCACCCTATCCGGCCTTCCCGACAGACATGCAGGCGCAATTCACGGCCATGAACTGCATTGCCCAAGGCGCCGCCACCATCACCGAGACGGTGTTCGAAAACCGCTTCATGCACGTGCAGGAACTGCAGCGGATGGGGGCCGACATCCGTCTCGAGGGCAACACCGCCGTCATTCGCGGTGCCGACAAGCTCATGGCGGCGCCGGTAATGGCGACCGACCTCCGCGCCTCGGCGAGTCTGGTGCTCGCAGGGCTCGTGGCGGAAGGCGATACGGTGGTCGACCGCATCTACCAC
>NZ_JAWSUJ010000208.1:0-573 GCF_033549285.1 Halomonas sp. | reverse complement strand
GGGGGGAGAAGGCCCGTTTTTTGTGCACGCCAAGATTTGCGTGGTTTCTTTACGGAAAACCGCCCCTCCAGGGCTTCCTGGAGGGGCAGTCGGTGAGCGTAAAGAAAACGACCCTTTTATAAAAAATATCGAGCACTCAAAAAACCAATTCTAACGCCATTCCGTTATCTACAATGTTTCCGCGAACCATATCTAGATAAAACTCTCCGCTAGATATATGGTCATGGAATATTGACCAAACTCCATCAGTACAAACCAGCACTCTATCTCCTGGTCTTAGTTTAAAATCGATTTCCTTAAACTCAACCTTCCTCCCCTTTTCAACATGAGAGGTCAAGCGATTCCGCAAGGGGTGTGCAACAGCATATTTGGCGGCATCATCATGGGATTTTCTTTTGATTAAAGCCTTCCATGCAACAGAGTCATCGCTGGATAAAATCTGACCGTTAACATAAACCCTGCAATCCCCTGAGGACACAACATGCGCAAAACTATTAGTAAGTATCCCCCGGCAAAGCCGGGGGCTTTATATTGTTAGCCCCTCAAAGGGGCAAGAATCTGAGCCGCCTGAAG
>NZ_JAWSUJ010000207.1:0-576 GCF_033549285.1 Halomonas sp. | reverse complement strand
AATAAATAAGGTAATCCCCCGGCTTTGCCGGGGGACTACCCGAGGTTTGACCGTGTGATGCGGTCAAAGGGAACCTCCAATCTCGGCCAAGAGATAGGAAGTTCCCAATGAGAGAGTACCAGAGTCTTGCTCACACAACATGGAACTGCAGGTATCATGTCGTGTTCATCCCCAAAAAGCGAAAGAAGGCGATCTTTGGTGGTATCCGAAAACACCTTGGCGAGGTGTTCCATGAGCTGGCAAGACAGAAGGAGTGCCAGATCGTAGAGGGGCACCTGATGCGTGATCACGTTCACATGTGTATCAGCATCCCTCCGAAGCACTCGGTGTCACATGTGGTTGGTTACATCAAAGGGAAGAGTGCGATATCTATAGCCAGAAATTTCATGGGTAGATCGCGAAATTTCTCTGGTGAAAGCTTTTGGGCGAGAGGTTATTTCGTCTCGACAGTAGGGCTTGATGAAGGAATGGTAAGGGCCTATATCCGAAATCAGGAAAAGGTGGATGAGCATTATGATCAGCTCAAGTTTGGAATGTGAGGCAGCCGCCTTCAGGCGGCTCAGATTCTTGCCCCTT
>NZ_JAWSUJ010000206.1:0-578 GCF_033549285.1 Halomonas sp. | reverse complement strand
CAGAAGAAAGCCGCGCTGGATGAGACCTATCTGGCGGACATTCTCGCGGTGTGATGGCTTTCATGCGTTTTCCCTGGTCTGCCGGACGTTCTTCGAGCACCGTGATCATGGCTCGCTCCCATCGCTCATGCGATCGAGCATCGAAAACAGTTTTTTTTGGAGTGCCAGGCAGTCTTCGGCGTTCGAGAGCTTGTGCTGAAGACGGGCGTTCTCACGCTCCAGTGCCTCGATGCGCTTCTGCTCCGGGGTCTTGCTCGGGGTCGGCCCCGGGGCGGTCTTGTGGAGCTTCTCCACGCCGTTCTCGGCAAGCTCCTTGCGCCAGGTGGTCAGCTGGCTGCTGTACAGCTTTTCGCGGCGGAGCAGCTCTCCAAGTTCGCCATGCCGGCAGGCATCCGCTTCCGCCAGGATGCGCAGCTTATACTCAGTCGAGAACTGACGACGTGTGCGCTTCTCCAGCTTGGGGTTCGGCGTGACCTGATGGTCGGGCAGCTCGGTTGGCGGTCAGGGAAAACGCATGAAAAACCGCTCTACGACGGGCTTCGTAGCGCTTTACCAGTAGGAGCTAATGTGGTCATCTA
>NZ_JAWSUJ010000205.1:0-580 GCF_033549285.1 Halomonas sp. | reverse complement strand
TATCCATTTAACTAAGAGGACAATGCGGCATGAGTATACCCGCTAATGGAGTGCGGGGTAAGTACGCTGCCGCTCGATTGCTTAAACCCTCGCCATTTATGCCGGGTTTTTATAATTTTTCTTAATGTTTTCCGCACGTTCTGCTTTTTGGACGTCATCGATTGTCCCTCTAAGACACGGATAAATCGGTGATATCACCACATCAACCAGGCAACATGCCCGACTTGTTGAATGCAATAAACAGAAGGAAAAAACAGGGAGGAGAAAAGAAGTGGTGCTGATAGGCAGATTCGAACTGCCGACCTCACCCTTACCAAGGGTGCGCTCTACCAACTGAGCTATATCAGCACATCTTGGAGCGGGCAGCGGGAATCGAACCCGCATCATCAGCTTGGAAGGCTGAGGTAATAGCCATTATACGATGCCCGCATCCTGGAACTCGGCTACCTGATTTTCATTCTGCACTGAATATCGAGAGAAGCTCTCTTTATTCGAGCCGGTAAGCGAACTTATCGTCTCGGGCTACGCCATCGCGTGGCCGAAATTGGTGGTGGGGGAAGGATTCGAACCTTCGAAGTCT
>NZ_JAWSUJ010000204.1:0-589 GCF_033549285.1 Halomonas sp. | reverse complement strand
CCCAGTCCATGATGGCGGTGAGGCAGCAGAAGCCGCGAGCCAGGGGGAGGTACGTGATATCCGCGCTCCATACCTGCCCGGCCTCGCTGATGTCCAGGCCGCGCAGGAGATAGGGGTAGACCTTGTGGCCGGGGGCGGGCTGGGAGAGACGCCTCTTGGGATAGAGGGCCTGCATGCCCATCTTGCGCATCAGGGTGGCCACGTGCCCTCGGCCCACGAGGAAGCCCCGGGCGAGGAGCTCGTCCCTGATCCGGCGGATCCCGTAGAAGGGGAACTTGAGGTGGATCTCGTCCATGGCGGCCATCAAGGCGAGATCTCACTCGCTGGTGGGGACCGGCTGGTAGTAGACGCTCGAGCGGGCAAGATCGAGGAGTTCGGCCTGCCTCTTTAGGGGCAGAGGGTGAGCCCGGTCGATCATCGCTTTGCGCTCCTGCCGCCGATGCGACCGAGCGCAGAGGACAAAAGTCATGTGCCAGGAGCAGTATCACCTATCGGGGTGTCCAGTCTTGCCCGGCCACTTCTCCCTCCACACACGCTCGACTGGCCCGCCTGGAGGATCACGGTCGTCTTACAACACTACCACCGCAGG
>NZ_JAWSUJ010000203.1:0-596 GCF_033549285.1 Halomonas sp. | reverse complement strand
GTCCGTGGGTCAAGGTTGCAGAGGGATGAAAAATTCTTCTGAAAAAATTTTTGATGCGATGCCCATTACAAAGCTGCTCATGAATTTATCAAGCCATCTCGGGTCATTGATTGGTATTCGATATCGCCCAGGTAAGGGTCTTAGCTTTCCAGGGTAATCCACGAAGTGCCATGAGCGCTAACAAGACAGCCCATACGAATGCATAATTCATGACCCCCACCCCAAGCCTGAAGCACCATCGGGAAGCCTCAGGCGCATGTTCGGTTCAGGAGAACCGAACTGCCCTCCCCCTCAATAGGGGAAAGGTGCTCGACTGCGTGATTGCTATTTTGATGGTTATAATTAGCTTTCAGCTTTCAGCTTTCAGCTTTCAGCTTGAAACCCGTCATCCGTCCTCAGTCCCCGGTCTATTGCACGAGATCGCTACGACCTCTGCGGGGTCATGCGATGACAGGATAATGGCACCTCGGCCCGTCACCTGAGGGGTGGGGGTAATAAACATTCTGTACACTGAATAGTTAAACATTGAAATGGGGCGATGAGAAAACTATAATAGAAATGACGACACTTCAATTTTCGCTTCTGGTTTGATGGAT
>NZ_JAWSUJ010000202.1:0-614 GCF_033549285.1 Halomonas sp. | reverse complement strand
GTCGACCGCAACAACATCGAGGACGACAACCTCGGGATCTACGCCCCCCAGGCGCAGATGGCCGGCTTCAGTGCGAAGCAGCTGCCCGACGAGATCGTCATGGACCTGGTCAACGAAGGTTTCGCCAGCCAGTGCTATGACGGCCAGTATTTCTTCGACACCGACCACCCTGTCGGCGAAGGCAGTGTCAGCAACAAGGGGACCGTGGCTCTGTCCGTCGCCACCCAGGCCGCCGCGCAGGCGTCCTACGGCGCCGCCCGCACCGCCATGCGCAAGTTCAAGGACGAGGATGGCCGGCCGCTGAACATCACCCCGAACGTGCTGCTCGTGCCGCCCGCCCTGGAGGACATCGCCCGCGCCCTGGTCACCAATGACCGTCTGGAAGACGGCAAGCCCAACCCCTACAAGGGGACGGCCGAAGTGGTGGTGGATGCCCGCCTGACTTCGGATACCGCCTGGTTCCTGCTCGACACCACCAAGCCTGTGCGCCCCTTCATCTATCAGGAGCGCAAGAAGCCGGTCTTCGTGCAGCAGACGGAGATGAACAGCGACAACGTCTTCCTGGCGAAGAAGTACCGCTTCGGCGCCGAAGCCCGCGCGGCCGGTGGCTATGG
>NZ_JAWSUJ010000201.1:0-625 GCF_033549285.1 Halomonas sp. | reverse complement strand
CGCGTGCCTCGCACCAAGTGCCCCGAGCATGGTGTGAAACGCATCGAGGTGCCCTGGGCGCGACCGGGCAGCGACTTCACCCTGCTGTTCGAGCAAGCCGCCATGTCGCTGGTCAAGGAGATGCCGGTGCTGGCCGTCTCCCGGCAGCTGGAGATCTCCGACAAGCGACTGTGGCGCATCGTCCACCACTACGTTGGCCGCATGCTCGGGGAGCTGGATTTGAGCAACGTAGCCACCGTCGGCGTCGACGAAACCGCGTCCCGGCGCGGCCAGCGCTACGTGACGGTGTTTCTCGACATGCAGCGCAAACGGGAACCGGTGATCTTTGCCGTCCCCGGCCACGGCAAGGAGGCCATTGAGGCCTTCAGCGCCTTCCTGGCGGCCCATGGCGGCGACCCGGACAACGTGGTCGAAGTCGTCTGCGACATGTCAAACGCCTTCCTGAGCGGCGTGGCAGAGCACCTTCCCAAGGCCGAGGTCACGGTCGACTGGTTTCATATCGTGCAGACCTTCACCAAGCGGCTGGACGAGGTGCGCAAGAAGGAGCGCCGGGAGCAGGGACACCCCAAGTCGCTGCGCTGGGCCCTGCTGAAGAGCCTGGACAACAAGAACCTGACACCCAAGC
>NZ_JAWSUJ010000200.1:0-642 GCF_033549285.1 Halomonas sp. | reverse complement strand
GCTACTGGGCGAATCTCGGTTGATTTCTTTTCCTCGGGGTACTGAGATGTTTCAGTTCCCCCGGTTCGCCTCCCAACACCTATGGATTCAGTGTGGGATACCCACGTTACCGTGGGTGGGTTTCCCCATTCAGAAATGCCCGGGTCACAGGTTGTTTGCCACCTCGCCGAGCCTTATCGCAGGCTTCCACGTCTTTCATCGCCTCTGGCTGCCTAGGCATCCACCGTATGCGCTTCATCGCTTGACCATATAACCCCAAGAGGTCTGGTCCGCGATGACGATCGACAATTGCCGGATACGCTTGAGACGTATCTCGCGTCTCTTCCTCTCGGAAGAAACTTGTCAGCATGATTCACATTGTTAAAGAGCAATTAGAGCTGGAAGCTCTAAGCGGTAAGCTTTAAGAAAAAGCACACGACTTAGAACTTGTTGACTGTTGAGTGGTGGAGCCTAGCGGGATCGAACCGCTGACCTCCTGCGTGCAAGGCAGGCGCTCTCCCAGCTGAGCTAAGGCCCCTCTGAACCCCATCACGTGACATGGGAATTTTATTCAGGACAAGGCGCTTTGGTGCGACGTGTAGCCTGCTACACGAGGACCGAAGCAACGCGGTACTGGATAAAATTGGTGGGTCTGGGCAGACT
>NZ_JAWSUJ010000199.1:0-645 GCF_033549285.1 Halomonas sp. | reverse complement strand
GGTTGCAGGTCAAGCCAGTTTTTAAAACAATTAAAGATTTTTTCTATAACATCCTTTCCGAAATAAAGAGAAATAATATCAGGGGCACTCTTATTCAAATCAGTAGTGAAAATTAAACATTTTCCGTCTCTGCTTTTTGCTTTTCTCCGATTATCTTCATCAGGGCTAACTTGAATTTTACCATCTACTTTTTTCACAATAAAATAATTAGAAACTCCTTTGATGGCTGACTTAATTTCGTTTTCTATACAACTTGATTTTTCATCACAACCAGGTGAGGTTAATATCTCAGCTATTTTCTTCTCTGCTACCGTTATTTTTTTCAATCTGAGAGAGCGTGCTTGTTCAAGATCTGTATGATTAAAACAGATAATAGCTCTTCCATTTATACCAAAAAGTGTTGTGGTTTTGTCTTCATAATAAACTAATCCAGACGGTCGTAATAATTCATTCTCCTCAGAAATATCACATTCTACAAGCTCTTTTGCCTCATTCGAGGTCAACGGAATACCACCTATGATCTTATTCTGGGTCTCAGCAAGTGATTGTAAATTAGTAATGGATGCCATCCCCCGATCAAGAATTAAATCATCAATTTCAAAATCTATCCGTTTAACATCAAAAATCATTTGCTTGACAGTGGTT
>NZ_JAWSUJ010000198.1:0-759 GCF_033549285.1 Halomonas sp. | reverse complement strand
TGATTATCCGGCCCTGAAAAATATCGATCTCAGTTTTTACCGCGGTGAATTCGTGGGAGTGATCGGTAAATCCGGAAGCGGCAAATCTACCCTGGTCAATATGATTACCGGTATCGATCATCCCAGCAGAGGCAAAGTGGTAATTGGCGGGGTTGATATTCACGCCATGCCTGAAAGCAAGCAGGCCGGCTGGCGCGGTAAGAACCTTGGCGTTGTATTTCAATTTTTTCAACTTCTGCCCATGCTGACGCTAAAAGAAAATGTGCTGTTGCCGATGGATTTCTGCAATATTTACGACCCTGCTGAGCGGCCCGAGCGGGCACTGATGCTCTTAAAAATGGTCGGCCTGGAGCAGTTGGCCAATAAAATGCCGGGCTCAGTTTCGGTCGGGCAGCAGCAGAGCGCTGCAATTGCCCGCGCCCTGGCCAATGACCCTCCGATTATCATCGCCGACGAGCCCACCGGCAACCTGGATCTGAAAACAGCAGAATCGGTTTATGACCATTTTGACAAACTGGCAGCAGCGGGACGAACGATCATAATGATTACCCATGATCCCGAAATTGAAAACCGCCTGACCCGAACTGTCCGTTTAAAAGACGGAGAAGTAATCAAGCCCTCTTCACGCCGGTTGGTAGATTCAGGCCAAAACTCATCCAACTTTCCGGGAGGGAAAACACGATGAGACCGCGCTGGCGCAAAGTGGCCGCCGACTGGTGGAATAATTTATCCCGCTTCATCATCGTTACCCTTTCGCTG
>NZ_JAWSUJ010000197.1:0-1253 GCF_033549285.1 Halomonas sp. | reverse complement strand
TAGATGACCACATTAGCTCCTACTGGTAAAGCGCTACGAAGCCCGTCGTAGAGCGGTTTTTCATGCGTTTTCCCTGGTTGGACATAAACCATGGTGGTCTCAATGAGCAAGTGCAACACATGACCTATCAGGTACGGTGTTGCCATGAACCACTGCTATCGCCATCTTTCTGCTGAAGACCGAGCCGCCATCATGATGATGCGAGCCACGCATTCGATCCGGGCCATTGCCACTCACCTAGGTCGTGCGCCGAGCACCGCGTCGCGAGAAATTGCTCGCCATACGGTCGATTCCATCAAGGGCTACGATGCCGGCCTAGCGGGCTATCGGGCTCGTCTGACGCGACATCGGCCACGTCAGCGTCCCAAGCTGCATGCCGATGGGGAGTTCTTCGATGTGGTGGTTCACCTGCTGCGCAAGGTCTCGTCACCGCAACTGATAGCCAGCACACTGAAGCGCATGTCTCCCAACGATTCACGTCGGCAGGTCTCGCATGAGGCCATCTACAACGCGCTCTATGTGATGCCCCGCGGCAGTCTCAAAAAAAAAGCTCATCGCCTGCCTGAGGCAGGGCAACGGCAAGCGTCGCTCACGCAGTCGTGGCAAGGATCGACGCCAGCAGATTCCCGATCTGGTCAGCACCCACACGCGCCCGCCTGAGATCGAAGACCGCTTGATGCCTGGCCACTGGGAGGGCGATCTCATCATTGGCGCCAACAAACGCTCCGCCGTCGGTACGCTGGGGAGCGCACCACGCGCATGGTGATTCTGGCGAAAGTGGATGGCACCACGGCCACGGCGGCGGCCGTTGGCTTCAGCGATAAGCTCAATGAGGTGCCGCGAGCCCTGCGTCTCTCCATGACCTACGACCAGGGCAGAGAAATGGTGAAGCATGCCGAGATCACGCAGAAGACCGGTACTGCGATCTACTTCGCTGATCCGCATTGCCCATGGCAGCGGAGCTCCAACGAGAACACCAACAGGCTGTTGCGACAGTATCTGTCAAAGGACACGGACCTCTCTGTCTACAGCCAGGAAGAGCTCGACGAGTTCGGCGACTCACTGAACACACGGCCTCGCAAGACACTGGACTGGCGAACCCCACTGGAAGTCTACGCCGAGGTGCTCAAGAAATCCGTCGGCGGACCGAGCACCCTTCAATAGGGCTCTTCGTCACTTCACGTGGATTTGGCCTGATCGAACAGGCGGCCCACCGAGCTGCCAATCAGGTAGATCATGGCGATGAAGTTGGC
>NZ_JAWSUJ010000196.1:0-1427 GCF_033549285.1 Halomonas sp. | reverse complement strand
GTTGCCAGAGCATTACTAAATAAGATTGCTTCTTACAATTCATCCAACAAAACCACGAACCTGTCTGTAGGCACAATATTCTATTGGGCAGCATCTTCAAGAGAACCAGCCGGTAAAGCAATCGAAGAAATGGATCTCAAACAAGTCAAGCTGACCCTGAATACAAGTACCGACATCTCAATTCTCAGAGTAAACGGAATGCATGCATTACGTGAAGCCAAAATCACAAGAATTACTGAGGAAGCACAGGATCAAGACGCATATCTCACTCAAGAAGACATTGCAGTTTTGCTCTGTTCAAGTGTAAGAACCATTCGACGTGATATTGAACGACTGAGGAAACAGGGAATAGACATTCCAACAAGAGGTCAGAAAATGGACATCGGGAAAGGGGTATCTCATAAAACCATTATCGTTGAATTGTATCTAAAGAATTATCAATATACAGATATCCAGCGGCAGACAAGACATTCAACAGAAAGCATAGAGCGTTACATCCAGGATTTCACCAGGGTAGTGATGCTTCTTAATACTGGTCTGAATATCGCAGACATCAGACAGGCAACCAGCATGTCAGAGAAGCTCATTAATGAATATATAGAGCTTTATCGAAAGTATGATTCAGAAAATAATACAAGACTGAAGGAGATAAAATCAAATGCAGTAGTAGTTAAAAAAGGGGGAATTCGTGTATGAAATCCAATCCACTTTCAGATACTTATGAACCTCAACTTCAGAAAAGTATGAAAACTGTATTGTGCTCAAGATTTATTTCGGAATATGGATTCTTAGGTGGTAGAGAGGTTATAGAATTAATCGTCAATGATCTGATCAAGATTGTTGGTGAACATCAGTTGCCTCTGAGTAGAGTCAAGAAAGGGCAGATCCTCTGGCAAGCAGTTGCTAAAGATGAAACCAGTTCATATGGAAAGTCGATGAGTGATACCAGAACTATTCCGGTTATTCTTACATTGGTCAGCGATGAAGAGATCAATATGCGAATAAATGGAAGTTCAATTACTCAGATACGAAAGAATGTAACTGAACGAATCATGAAAGAAGCAGATGAACAGAGGGGAACCTTGAGCCAGCCTGATATTGCTTTACTTCTTGCAATCTCAAGAGCATCTGTTGGCAAGTATATTCAGGATATACAGAATGAAAAGGGAATTAGTCTGCCGTATCGTGGAACTATTCATGATATGGGACCAACTGTTACACATAAGAGGGAGATTGTCAGATTGAAACTTTCTAAGATGTCTACTCCTGAGATTGCCAGGAGAACTAATCATAGTGAAGAAGCAGTCGATCGATATATCAATGATTTTGAACGTGTGACGAGGATTTCAGAGATTTTCAAGACGGAGGATATTGCTTTTGTTACGAAGGATGATCCGTTCCTGCAGAAAGGCGAGAAGCAGCTCGAG
>NZ_JAWSUJ010000195.1:0-1491 GCF_033549285.1 Halomonas sp. | reverse complement strand
GAGCGTCAGGCCCAGGTCGTCGAGGCGCCAGCTGCCATCGTTGTCGATGATCCCGAGCGTGGCCTCGTTGGTGGCCAGGTTGAAGAGCACCGTCCATTCCCGATGGGCCGGGACAGCCCGATAGAGCAAGGGCCTGGCTACACTGTGGGAAACCGGTAAATCTAAGATCGACAAGCGCATGCATAGGCGCATCCTGATCCGGCTGGCCGAGATCAACGAGGCCGCAAGCGTTGAGGACATCAACTTACCGGGCTATAACTTCCACGGCTTGCAGGGCTTCAACCCCAAACGTTACACCGTGCATGTGAACGGCCCATGGTGCCTCACCTTTGAATTCGAGGGAGGCAACGCCTATCAGGTTGATTTTGACCAATACCACTGAGTGAGGTGGAACCACTATGGCTATTACCGCAAAGCGGAACACCAACCGTTGCCCACCGCATCCCGGGGAGGTGATCGAAGACATGCTGGAGGATTTGGACTTCAGCAAGAGCGCCATCGCGAAGATGCTGGGCATCTCAAGCCAGCAGCTGCACGCCATCCTGGCCGCCTGTAAGCCAGTATCGCCAGAAATGGCTGCACGTCTTGGCAAGCTATTCGGCAACGGTCCCAGCCTATGGCTGCGTCTCCAGGCGGCTCACGACGCTTGGCATGCCGAGCGCGAAGTAGACGTCAGTGCGGTGCCCTCACTGAATGTGGCCTATAAGGTGGACCTCGCTGAAGCACTTCCTGAAGACCGTTCGGGAGCCACGCGAGACTGTGGCGGTAAGTAGGCACGCTATCGATTGCTTGCCCGTCAGAATCCAGCTTCTCTCTGATGACGGATGGCCAGTACCACCACAGCGTCCCCATCGAGACGGTAACGGGCGATGTAACCGCTATCACCAAAATCAATCAGCCAATCCCGATATTCCTCGGGTAGATCATCAATCGGGCGACCGATATGTGGGAATTTTCCAAGCTCTAGGATGCCCTGAATGATCGCCTTAGCGGCTCTCTCGGCTGCTGCTGGATTCTTCGGCCGTAGGAACTCACGCAATTGCTCCAGATCCCGGACTGCTGCCGGGGAAAAGATCACTTGTGACATGTTGGGGGCAACACCTCATCATCCTTCCCCCAGCTGACCAGCCACTGCTCCACTTCGTCAGCGGTCGCATGCAAGCCAGTCGCTTGGTAATCCTCCCAAGCTTTGACTGTGTCCTGCCTGCACGCCTCTCGCCTTTCCTCTCGCTCTACATACTGCTCAATGGCCTCACGCATGAGCCAGTGTGCCGAGCGCTGGCGGACGTCAGCCAAGTGTTGCACCCGCCCTTTCAGATCGTCGTCGAGTTTGATGGATGTTGGTTTTGCCATGCCGATCTCCGTAGCAAGAAGTATTACCTATGACTACTGTAGGTCGTGTCGGCTAGCCCGGAAATTGCACCAGACATGCAAAAAGCGGCTGAAAATCGGTTATAATTCAAGCTCCTACACAAGAATCAACCGCATCAG
>NZ_JAWSUJ010000194.1:0-1726 GCF_033549285.1 Halomonas sp. | reverse complement strand
ACCTCCTCTACTGGACATAACATCAGTATAGGAAAGACTGACGCGGTGGTGGCTGATCAACATGAGTAATCAGGAAGGGTTTTTTAAAACCATTTAAGGGTAAGGGGGAGCTGATTCGGCTCCGTGACGAGCTGGAGGAGTCGGCAAGAGCGGCGCGGCAAGAGGCGATCGATATAGCCTCGCAGGCGAATGGGGGCTTGCTGAAGTCGACCGACCTCTGGCTGACCCCATGGGGTAAATCAGGCGTCCCTGCCAGAACGCTGCAGTGGCGCGATAACAGGCAGAGGAGCATGGGGCTTTGGCTGCTGGAAACGTTCCTGGCTCGCGACGACATATCAGAGGCGATACGGCAGTCCGTCATCGATCTCGAGGTGCAGCGCTGCGTGTTCAATGCCAAGGCGGCCACGATCAACTGGTCGATCAAGCGAATCGGCAAGGCGCTGGCCGATATCGAGCATGCCGTCTCATTTCAGCGATAACGACCAAGGAGGAGACTCATGGGTACACGCTTCTACGGTGAGGGGAATATCGGCAGCGATCCGGAGGTGCGGACCTTCCCCGTGCGTGAGAACCAGCCGCCCCGCACGCTGCTCAGGCTAAACGTGCGATTCGATAACCTGGTCCCCAAGGACGGAGAGATCGTGGATCGTGGTGGCTTCTGGGCCGATGTGGAGTGGTGGCACCGTGATGCCGAGCGCTGGTCGCGACTGTACCAGCGGGGCATGCGGATTGTAGTAGTGGGCAAGATGGTTCAGGACAGCTGGGAGCAGAACGGCGAGACGCGCACGGCGTTCAAGGTGCAGGCAGACCGGGTGGCTATCTTGCCTCACCGGGTGGCCCAGGTAATCATGGATTCCCCTCATAGCCATCAGCAGCTTGTGGAGCAACATGCCAGCACCCCGGAGGAGCGCCAGGAAGGCTCAGGGAGCTAGCTGTGTAAAGCCACCAGTTGGTTCACGGAAAAGCCCAGCTGACTGACCAGAGGCCGATAATTCGGTCTGATATGCGGACGATCCCAGTTGTACTAATGCAGCCAGGTCGGCAGATGCTGGTCTCGCTGATCCGAACTTTCGTAAGACTGAGCATATATTCACTCGCGCAAGGCGGCCCGAGTGATCCACTTTGGCCTGCAGTGAAAATCAGTCTCTATATGCGCTGGCCCTAGTTGTGTGATTAGAAGATCGACAGCCCCAGACGGCTCGCCAGCTCGGTGATCATCGAGAGCCCGCGGGTGGAGTTGCCATGCCTGTTGAGGGGCGGGCTCCAGGCGGCGATAACGCCATGGCCCGGCACGATGGCCACGATGCCGCCGCCGACGCCGCTCTTGGCTGGCAGACCCACAGCAAAGGCGAACTGGCCGGACTGGTCGTACATACCGCTAGTGGAAAGGATGGCATTGACGCGATGGGCATCGCGCGGCGAGGTTACCTTTTCGCCGGTGATCGGATGCATACCGTGGTTGGCGAGGAACAGTAGGCTGGTGGCCAGCTCCTTGCAGCTCATCTCCACCGAGCACTGGAAGAAGTAGTGGGCCAGCACCTCGTCCACCTCGGCCTCGAGGTTGCCGAAGCTCTTCATCAGGTAAGCCAGGGCGGCGTTGCGGCTGCCGTGGCGGGTTTCCGAGGCCAGCACCTCGTCATTTACGTCGCAGTAAGTGGTTATTCAAAATTAATCGCGCACTCAGCCCCGTAGCCGCCGAGTAGGCGATAGACCTCGTTGCAGAGGT
>NZ_JAWSUJ010000193.1:0-1803 GCF_033549285.1 Halomonas sp. | reverse complement strand
TGAGAAGGGCCGCCAGCACGCACAGCTGGATCGCCATGAAGGGCAGCACCGAGACGTAGATGTCCTTCAGGCTGATGTCCGGTGGCGCCACGCTCTTCAGGTAGAAGGCCGCGGGGCCGAACGGCGGCGACAGGAACGACACCTGCATGTTCACGGCGAACAGTATGCCGAACCAGATCGGGTCATAGCCCAACTCAGTGACGATGGGCAGGAAGATCGGCAGGGCCAGCATGGCGATGCCGATCCAGTCGAGGAACAGCCCCAGCACCAGCATGATCGCCATCATCACCAGGATGATCACGATCGGCGCCACCTCGAGCCCCAGGATCATCCCCGAGACGAAGCGGTTGCCGCCCATCAGGTTGTAGACCCCCACCAGGGCCGCGGCGCCGATGCCGATCCAGATGATCATGCCGCAGGTGTAGAGCGTCTGGCCCAGGCTGTGGTGCAGCATCGCCACGCTGAACTCGCCGCGCAGCACGATGGCCAGCATCACCCCGAACACCCCCATGGCCGCCGCCTCGGTGACCGAGGCGATGCCGCCGTAGATGGTGCCCAGCACCAGGAAGGCGATCATCCCCGGCAGCAGGATCGCCTTGACCGCCTCCAGCTTGCTGGCGAAGGGGTTGTCCTGGGTCTCGGCGGTGAGCGGCGGGCCCATCGCCGGGTTCTTCAGGCAGCGCACCAGCACGTAGGCGATGTAGGAGCCCATCAGGATCACCGCCGGGGTGATCGCCGCGGTGAACAGCTCGGCGATGGAGACGCTGGCGATCAGGCCGTAGATGATCAGCACGATCGACGGCGGCATCATGGTGCCCAGTGCCCCGCCGGCGCACACCACGCCGATGGAGAGCCGCTTGTCATAGCCCAGGCGCAGCATCTGCGGCAGCGCCAGGATGCCCAGCAGCACGATCTCGCCGCCGATGATCCCCGACAGCGCGGCGAGGAAGAAGGCCACCACGATGGTCTGCACCGCCACGCCCCCGGGCAGCCGCCCGGCGAACACCCGCATGGCGTTGAACAAATCCTTGGCGATGCCCGAGCGGTCGAGCAGCGAGGCCATCAGCACGAACATCGGCACCGCCACCAGCGAGTACTCGGTGATGAAGCTGAACACCCGGCTGGTGACCAGCGGCAGCGCCGTCTCGCCGAACCAGCCGAAGGTGAAGACCATCGCCACCAGGCCGGTGATGAAGGCCAGCGGCAGGCCGGTGACCAGCAGGCCGAAGATGGCGGCGATCATCAGGATCGTGGCTGTCCCGATATCCATCAGCGTGTCTCCTTGTTGGCGGGCTCATGGTCGGCGGGACGGGCGCGAATCGACTGCACCAGGTGCAGCAGCGCCTGCAGGGTCATCAGCGCCAGGGCGAACAGGATCATGCCCTTGACCAGCGCCGGGAAGGGCGGATTCCAGGAGGTGCCGGAGCGCTCCAGCTGCCACTCGCCCAGCGGGTTGTGCGAGGCGCGCCAGAACATGTGGAAGGCGGCATAGCTCATGGCCAGGCAGAAGCCCAGGGTCACCAGGTCGTTGAAGCGGTCCATCCAACACTTGAGCCGCGGGCCGGCGCTGTCGTAGAGCACCTTGACGCGGATATGGCTGTTGCGGGCCAGTGCCGCGGGGCCGCCCAGGGCGAAGGTCACGGCGACCAGGAAGATCACGGACTCGTGCACCCAGGAAGTGGGATTGTTGAAGCCGTAGCGCAGGAACACCTCGACCACGCTGATGCCCATGGCGATCAGCACCAGCCAGGCGGCGCCGCGGGCGCTCCGGGCCACCAGGCGGTCCAGGGCGGTGCGTTCGGG
>NZ_JAWSUJ010000192.1:0-2359 GCF_033549285.1 Halomonas sp. | reverse complement strand
GGCCCCTCTTCGCCACCCTGGTCCACCACTCGCTGGCCTGGCTCTGGCAATATCCCTGGCTGGCCGCGCTCGGTGGCGCCACCAGTGGCCCGCTCTCCTACTATGCCGGCGCCCGCCTCGCCGGGGTGGAACTGGCCCCCTGGCTGCTCCCCGTCGAGGCGCTGGCCTGGGCGCTGATCTGCCTGGCCCTGAGCGCCTGCCTCGGCAGGACGCTTGCCCCGGCCAGGCGGCTCCGCTGAGGCCAGCCCCGCCCCTCCCGCCCGCGGCGTGCATTCATCATGTGTGGACAGTAGACTAGGCACAGCCGCCCGGCGGCTCCAGGCCGCTTTCGGCACACAATGATCTCGACTCTCGGAACGATTCAGTGACCAAGCAACACTCCTTTGATCGCGAAGAACTGCTGGCCTGCTCACGCGGTGAGCTGTTCGGTCCGGGCAATGCCCAGTTGCCGGCCCCCAACATGCTGATGCTCGATCGCATCATGCACATCCACGAGGAAGGCGGGGATCACGGCAAGGGCGAGCTGATCGCCGAGCTGGATATCCACCCCGACCTGTGGTTCTTCGACTGCCACTTCCCCGGGGATCCGGTGATGCCCGGCTGCCTGGGCCTGGATGCCATGTGGCAGCTGGTGGGGTTCTACCTGGGCTGGCTCGGCCATCCCGGCCGCGGCCGCGCGCTGGGCTGCGGCGAGGTCAAGTTCAGCGGCCAGATCCTGCCCGATGCCCGGAAGGTCACCTACCGCATCAACATCAAGCGCATCATCACCCGGCGCCTGATCCTGGGCATGGCCGACGGCACCGTATCCGTCGACGGCCGCGACATCTACCAGGCCAACGACCTGCGCGTCGGCCTGTTCACCTCCACCGCGAATTTCTGAACAGGAGGCTCCCATGCGACGAGTGGTAGTCACCGGCCTGGGCATCGTGTCCTGCCTGGGCAACGACGCACAACAGGTTCTGGAGGCGCTCAGGAACGGGCGCTCGGGCATTCGCTTCAAGGAAGACTATGCCGAGCGGGGCTTCCGCAGCCAGGTGGCCGGCGTGGTCGACATCGACCTGGACGCCCTGATCGACCGCAAGCTGCGCCGCTTCATGGGCGACGCCGCGGCGTTTGCCTATGTCTCCATGGCCCAGGCCATCGAGGACGCGGGGCTGGCCCCGGAGATGGTCTCCAGCGAGCGCACCGGGCTGATCGCCGGCTCCGGCGGCGCCTCCAGCGCCAACCAGGTGGAGGCCGCCGACCTGATGCGCGAGAAGGGGCTGCGCCGCGTGGGCCCCTACCGGGTCACCCGCACCATGGGCAGCACCGTCTCGGCCTGCCTGGCGACCCCGTTCCGGATCAAGGGCGTGAACTACTCCATCTCCTCGGCCTGCGCCACCTCGGCCCACTGCATCGGCAGTGCCATGGAGCAGATCCAGATGGGCAAGCAGGACGTGGTCTTCGCCGGCGGCGGCGAGGAGGAGCACTGGACCCTCTCCTGCCTGTTCGATGCCATGGGGGCGCTCTCGACCCACTACAACGACACCCCCGACAAGGCCTCCCGGCCCTATGACCAGGCCCGCGACGGCTTCGTCATTGCCGGCGGCGGCGGCATGCTGGTGCTCGAGGAGCTGGAGCACGCCAGGGCTCGCGGCGCGAAGATCTATGCCGAGGTGACCGGCTACGGCGCCACCTCCGATGGCCACGACATGGTCGCGCCCTCCGGCGAGGGGGCGGTGCGCTGCATGCGCCAGGCCATGGCCTCCGTCGAGGGCAGCATCGACTACATCAACACCCACGGCACCTCGACGCCGGTGGGTGACGTGGCCGAGCTCAAGGCGATCCGCGAGGTCTTCGGCGACTCCACGCCGGCGATGAGCTCGACCAAGTCGCTGACCGGCCACTCCCTGGGGGCCACCGGGGTCCAGGAGGCGATCTACTCCCTGCTGATGATGGAGAACGACTTCATCGCCGCCTCCGCCAATGTCGAGACCCTCGACGAGCAGGCCGATGGCTTCGACATCGTCACCCAGCGCCGCGACGGCGTGAAGGTCGAGCGTGTGCTCTCCAACAGCTTCGGCTTCGGCGGCACCAACGCCTGCCTGGTACTGGAGAAGTACCGCGACTGACCCGTCGCGCTCCAGCCGCAACGCAAGAGGCGCCCTCAGGGGGCGCCTCTTGCGTTGCGGGACCAGTCAGCGTCAGGCCAGGGGCCTCTCGGTGACCGGCGATGCCGCCGTGGCCGGGCGCGGCACCTCGGAGATCTCGGCAAGCCGGGCCTCGATCCACGCCTCCACCTCGACCAGCACCTCCTCCGAGGCTCAGGGCAAGCACACAGTCAGTAACTTTAATCCCGCGCGGGCACCGCTCCTGGCAG
>NZ_JAWSUJ010000191.1:0-2604 GCF_033549285.1 Halomonas sp. | reverse complement strand
GTTGGCGGTTTCGCGCTGGGTGTTGGCAGCGTCGCTGAAGCTGTCACTGACCCGGTTGACACTCACGCTCGCCAGCCACTGATTCATCTCGTAACGGGCGTTGGCGCTGATGTGATGTTTTGGCGCGTTGGGCAGGTCATTACCGGCGTTGTCGCCCGTGCGCTGCTCGGTGGCGAGGTAGGTGTAGCCAAGACCCAATGACAGGCGATCGGTGGTCTGCCAGTCAGTCTCCAGCTCGATGCCTTCGTGACGCGTCTCGCCCAGGTTGACGAAGCGCTCATTGGCCTTGTCGAACTGGATCTGGTCCTCATAGTCGATGCGGAACAGCGTCGCCGAGGTGGTGAGGGTCGGCGTCACATCAACGCGAGCGCCCAGCTCATAGTTCCAGGCGGTCTCGTTGGCCACGTCGCCTTCCCGGGTAGCTTGGGCGATCTGGACCGGCACCAGCGATTTCTGAGCGTTGGCGAACACGAAGACGTCATCGGTGGCAGCATATCCCACCGTCAGCCCCGGCAGGATCTCATTGGTGTCATTGGTCGAGGGCGTGTCGTTGAGGGCGTCATAGAAATCCATGCGCACATCTTCGTAGCGTACCCCGGGGGTGATCTCCAGCCGGCCCCCCATCAGGCTCAGGGTATCGCTGGCGTAGAGCGCCACGGCGTCGGTCTCCAGATCCCAGCGACGCACCTCGCCATAGCTGCCGGTAGAGAGCTCCTCGCGATTGACATCGAAGTCGACCTCCTCGCTGACATAGCGGGCGCCCAGGGTGACAGTGTGGAGGCCCTCTCGCACCGTCAGGCGCGGCTCGGTGCCCCACACGTGGAAGAGCCTTGGTGAGTCAGCCACATGGCTCGATTCCGCCTCGGGGTCAGACCAGGCACCGCCGCTGACCAGGTCCTGGCCGAAGAAGAAGGTGCGATCGGCACGGTGGGCAAAGTTGCGCCAGGTGAATTCGACGTCGTCGTTGGGGCGATAGGTCCAGCCCAGGGTACCGCGCAGCATGTCCGCTTCATAGGCATCATGAGGCCGCTGGGAGGCGGTGCGGTCGCGTTCATAGGCCGCGGGGCTGAGCGCCCCGGGCAGTTCGGCGTCCACTTCATAGTACTGCAGGCTCGCGTCCAGGCTGTGGCGATCGTCGATAAAGTACTCGGCGTCGACCAGGAAGTTCTGGACTTCGGTATCGGAGTTCTCGCGGAAACCTTCGCCACCCTGGACGTTGGCCTGGAACTGCAGCGCCAGGTCGTCATTGACGAAGCCGCCGACCCGGTAATAGGTGTCATGGAAGACATTCCCCGTGTCTTCGGCGATGGTCACCCGCTCCGACAGGGTCTGCTCAGCCTCCCCAGGGATCGGTTTGGTCAGGAAGTTGACCACCCCGCCGACGTTGTTGGGGCCGTAGTGGACCGCCGCGCCGCCGCGTACCACGTCGATGGTGTCGATGCTCTGCAGTGTCACCGGGAACAACGAGGCGCTGACGTTGCTGTAGGGGCCGATGGCGATCGGGTAGCCATCCATCATCATCTTCAGGCGTTCGCTGCGCAGCGGATTGAGGCCGCGCAGGCCGATATTGGGCAGCACACCGGTGCCAGTCTCGTCGAGAACCTGGACACCCGGCACCGAGCGCAGCGCGTCCTCGATGTTCAGGGCGCCGCTGTCATGGAGCTGCTCGGGCTCGATCACCGTGCGTGTGCCGGCGTAGGTCTGCACTTCTTCCTCGGTCGGGTTGCCGAGCCAGTCGCCCTGGACGACTAGGGTATCGAGTTGGGCGGCCTCCTGGGCAAGGGCATCGGCGCCGATCAACGCGGAGGCAATGCCGATAGCGGCAGCGAGAGGTGTCTTGCGGGAGTCGCCTGCGACGGACGAGAGCGTGAAACGTGAGGTTTCCATGATGAGCCCATTTTTTGAGTTAGAATGTAAATGAGACTCAATTGTATATGTGAATTGATGTTAAGTATAGGCACCCCAGGTTCTGCCGTTGGCCTATTCCTGGGCGCTAGAGTGCTGGCGTGCTGAGAGACGACATCGGCACGAAATACGGCGACGGGGAAGCCTGGGCCTCGTCGTGAGCCTCCGAGACGTCATCAATGACGCGGGCACGGATGCGAAAGACATCGGCCAGAAGCTGCTCGGTCAGTACCTCGGCTGGTGGCCCCGCCTGGATGAGTTGCCCTGCATACATGGCGACCAGACGGTGCCCCACCCAGGCCGCCTGGTTGAGGTCATGCAATGACATGATCACGGTGAGCCCCTGTTCACGGTTGAGTGCCTGCAACAGCTCCAGGATCTCCAGTTGATGGCCTAGATCCAGGAAGGTAGTGGGTTCGTCCAGAATCAGGAGCTCAGCTTGTTGGGCCAGGCACAGCGCGATCCAGGCTCGCTGACGTTCGCCGCCGGACAAGGCCGACAGGGGGCGAGCTTCGTAGCCGGCCAGGCCCGTCACCCGGATTGCCCAGCGCACCCGGGCGTGGTCCTGCTCGCCGAGGGGGGCAAACAGGCGCTGGTGGGGAAAGCGGCCATAGCGTACCAGCGTAAGCGGCCATTCCGGCGCGTCGTTTCTCTAAGTGGCCTGACCCCCTACGCTGATCCCGTCATTCACCGACGGAG
>NZ_JAWSUJ010000190.1:0-2621 GCF_033549285.1 Halomonas sp. | reverse complement strand
AGAGTGTCGATTACCGCCAGGCGGGTGTAGCGACCGAAGTGGGTCAGCAGGGTGTCGAACAGGACTTCCAGCTGTCTCCAGTCGCTCTGTGCCGCGAGGCCCCACGTCGGTGTCTCGGCGGCCGCCTGGCGGGACAGGAAGCGTCTCAGCAGCGGGTACTCCGCGGTGGCCAGCACCTGGTTGAAGCTCTCGTTCATGCCCCGCAAGAGCAGGTCGTACTCGGACGCGAGAAGCGACTCGGCCGACCGGCGCGTGCTGTCGAAGCGTTCTTCGAGGTGAGACGCGAGAATCGGGGTCAGTGTCAGGGTGACCAGCCCCACCGGGACGACAAGGGCTACGGTCAGGCGGGCCCAGAGAGATTTGAAGATCACTGGCAATATCTCGGTAAGACCAGGCGCCGTCATGGCCCGGCAAGTTACCCAGAAGGAAAGGGGCCGGCAGTATCGGGCAATAGGCGACCAGCGTCACCTGTCGTTTTTTAACGCCTCTTTATCGCCGAGTACGTTGCCTCACTCCGCCTTGCCTAACCTGAAAGGCTGAGACACTATTTCGCTATATTGATAGGCAACAAGGAATGCCGCCTTCCCCCCTGACACATGGAGACATTGGAGTGCTCGACGAACTGGCGCTGATGGAGGCGCAGCAGGAGGTTCATGAACGGATTGTTCAGCAGGTTCCGCTAGAAAAAACGGTTGATGCCATTGCTCGCTGGATCGAGGTGCTGCTGCCGGATGCCGTGCCTGCCTTCATGCGCTTCGATACTAAGTGTCAGACGCTCAGCCTCATCCCCAACCAGCGTTTCTCCCAAGCCTATCAGGACCGCCTCCAGGCGGTGCCCATTGGCCCCGACGTGGGCTCGTTCGGCTGTGCGGCCTACTATCGCGAGCCGGTGATCACTGGGGATATCCGCACCGACCCGCGCTGGGCGGTGTTCCGCGATGCCGCCGAGCGCGAAGGGTTATGCGCCTGCTGGTCCAACCCGGTGCTGACGGCTGAAGGCGAGCTGTTGGGCACCTTCGGCATCTACTTCCGCACCCCCCATCACCCGACCGAGACCAGTCGTCGCCGGATGAGGCAGGCCGCGGCGCTGGTGGCCCTGGCGATCGTGCGCGACCGTGATGCTACCAGCCATCGAGCACTCTCCGAGTGGCACCGCTCGCTGTTCGTGAATCACCCCGACGGCGTCTACGAGTTCGACCTGGAGGGGCACTTCCAGCGGGGCAACGCGGCGCTCACACGCATCACGGGGTATCCCGAAGACGAGCTGATCGGCCGGCACTTCAACGAGTTTATCGAGCCCGACTATCGCGAGCTGACCCAGGCGGGGTTCGATATCGCCCGCCAGGGCGGGGCTCACCAGTACGAAACCATCGGCATCCATCGCAACGGTCACCCCTATCGGCTGGAGATCCTCAACTTCCCGGTCTCGGTGGATGGCGAGGTGGTGGGGGTCTACGGCGTCTGCCGTGACATCACCGCCCGCAAGCAGGAAGAGGAAGCTCGCCGCCTACTGGAGCGCGGCATCCAGGCCACCCCCAACGGCGTGGTCATGGCCGATGCCACCAAGCCCGACCTGCCGTTGGTGTATGCCAACGACGCCTCTTATGAACTCACCGGCTACGCCCCCGAGGAGGTGCTGGGTCGGAACTGCCGCTTCCTGCAGGGGCCGGATACCGACCCCGAGGCCATCACCGCTCTCCGTTGGGCGATCACCGAACAGCAGCCTGCGGATATCCCCCTGCTCAACTACCGCAAGGACGGTACGCCTTTCTGGAACCACCTCTCGTTGAGCCCGGTGTTCGATGAAGAGGGAAACTGCACCCACTACATCGGCATCCAGCAGGACATCACCCAGCATCGAGAGCAGGAAGCGCAGATCACCCACCAGGCGACCCATGACCTGCTCACCGGCCTGCCCAATCGCACCGCCTTCGATGAGCACCTGCAGGCCGCCGTCGAGCAGGATCAGGAAGATCCGGGGCTGCTGGTGGTGATGCACCTCGACCTGGACGGCTTCAAGGCCGTCAACGACGGCCTGGGCTACCATATCGGCAATCAGCTGCTGGTGGCGGTCAGCGAACGGCTGTGCCAGGTGATCGGCGTGGGTAACCTCCTGGCTCGCATGACCGGTGACGAGTTCGCCCTGCTATTCCCCAACCTCGATGGCCGTCAGGCCGCAATCGATATGGCCGAAGAGGTGCTGAGCGCCCTGTCCCGGCCATTCCTGATCGAGGATCGTGCCCTGCACATCAGTGCCAGTATCGGCATTGCCTGCAACTGCGAGTGTGTGGAGTATGCCTATCAGCTGATGCAGCGTGCCGATCTGGCGGTGGCTGATGCCAAGCAGCAAGGCCGTAATACCTGGCACTGGTATGAAGGTGACCAGCAACGGGTCACCAGGGAGACCGTGCTGTTGCGCCATGATCTGCACGCGGCCTTGCGGCAGGACCAGTTCGAGCTCTACTACCAGCCGATCGTGGAGGCGGTGAACGGTCGTATCCGCGGGCTGGAGGCGCTGATCCGCTGGCACCATCCCGAACGCGGCATGATCTCGCCCGGGGTGTTCATCCCGCTGGCTGAGCAGACCGGCCAGATCATCCCCCTGGGGCGCTGGATCTTGC
>NZ_JAWSUJ010000189.1:0-2670 GCF_033549285.1 Halomonas sp. | reverse complement strand
TCGCGGTGGCGCTGATCCAGCCACTACGCGACGTATAAGGCAAGCGGAAATCGGCACGCCTTGGAATGATCGCTTACTGCAGGAAGCACACTATTCGGGCCTGCTGGGCAGCCTTCAGGATGGTGCTGAAGACTTGGGCGAACCCGGCCTGTACCTGTTGCTGTTTCTGGTTGTCATTACCCTGACCCGGTGGGTGCCCTACTATTACTGGCGTTACTTGCACCGTGTGATGCCGCTGATTTATCTGGCACTGGCCGCCCATGCAGTGTTGTTGGCTCCGCTGAAGTGGTGGCAACAACCCACCGGCTGGCTGATGACACTGTTGTTTGTGGGTGGTGCCGTCGCAAGCCTGCAATCGCTGACCGGGCAAATCGGGAGGAGCCGACGCTACAAAGGGGTGGTTGAGGCCGTCAAGCAGACATCAGGCAACATCACGGAAGTCGTTTGTGAGATGGGCAAGCGGTGGCCAGGGCATCAAGCCGGACAATTCGCCCTGGTGACCTTCGACCGGATTGAAGGGGCGCATCCTTTCAGCCTGTCCAGTGCTGACAATGACAGCGGGCAGCTCAGCCTTCACATCAAGGCACTGGGAGACTACACCCGCAAGCTCCCGCAGCAGCTAAGCAGTGGCCAAGCAGTTACGCTCGAAGGCCCTTATGGTCGCTTTGATCCCGACAGCGGCAGAAAAAACGCCCAGCAGATCTGGGTGGCCGGCGGCATAGGGATAACACCGTTTCTGGCTGCGCTGGAAAACCGCCTGATCAAGACCGAACAAAAACATCCAGCGGTCACACTTCATTACTGCACTGCCGGCGCCATGGATGACCCAATGGTGACGCGTCTGCAACAACTGACGGAGCAAGTTCCGGACATATTGCTGCACATCCATGACAGCCAGCAGGGGCAGCGATTGACCGCGAATCAACTGCAAATCCATGACCGCAGAGTGGATATCTGGTTTTGCGGGCCGCAGGGCCTGGCCAAAGCCTTGCGAAGCGGCCTAAAGCAACGGTCAATTTCATTACGCTTTCATCAGGAAAGTTTCCAGTTCCGCTGAATGAGTAGTGAAGTGGACCCTCTTATCCACACTTGGACCAGCCGCAGCCCGAATAGCAGGTGGGGCAGCCGTCCATCATGATCAGCTCGCCGTTACACTCGGGGCAGTGGCCGACGACGGTGGGGCCGTCGCCCTTGGCATGGGAGGCCTCCTGGGCCTTGCGCTCGGCCTGCTCGATCTCCTCGGCGGTAGGCGGCTGCCAGGGATGGCCGCTGGCCAGGCGCTGGGCATAGCGGCTGACCAGCTCCTCCACCGGCACCTGGTTGCCGTCCTGGTCGAGGAAACCACGGCGGTAGAGGATCTGCTGGATCGACCAGGCGATGGCCGCGACCTCGGAGTCATGGAACATCGGCTTGCCCCAGCGGTTCATGCCGCAGCGCACCAGGCCCTTGTCCCAGGCCACCTTGCGCAGGTCGGCCACCGCCTGGGTGACGTAGCCGCCGCGGGCAGCCAGCGACAGGCTGCGCATGGTGGCGGTGATCCACTGGTGCTCGCTGGAGAGCTGGCCGGAGGGGAAGAAGAACTCCACCGGGCGCTCGATCACCACCCGCTTGCCGTTGAGCACGCCCTCCACCGGCATGAAGGAGACCAGCAGGTAGACCTTCTTGCGCCCCTCGGCGCCGACGTAGGAGATCTTCTCCGACACGGCCTCCAGGGTGCCCTCGGGACGCGAGGGGATGCGTACCGTGAGCGGGTTCTCCTCGGCCAGTGGCGGCTCTTCCACCGCCTTCTTGACGCTGTAGGACACGATCTTGGAATTGATCTCGACGGCCATCAGAGGGCTCCTCCGGAAAGTTGTTGGGTGGCACTGGGCATCCATCGCTCGGGGCTGACCCGGCAAGTGCCTTTATTACCACTTGCCATAGGTGCCTTCCTTCAGCGCGTCGTAGAGGTTCGCCGCGTTGTGCTCCTCGCCGTCGTAGATGACCTTCTCATCGCCGGCCAGCTCCACGGTCTCGCCGTTCTCCAGCTCGAAGACGTAGGTGGTGTTCTTGAGGTCGTCCTCACGCACCAGCACGCCCTGGAAGGCCTCCGGGTTGAAGCGGAAGGTGGTGCAGCCCTTGAGCTTGCTGGCATAGGCGTCGAGGTAGAGGTCCTTGAACTCCTCGAAGGGGAACTCGGTGGGCACGTTCACCGTCTTGGAGATCGCCGAGTCGACCCACACCTGGGCCGCCGCCTGCACCGCCACGTGCTGCTTGGGGCTCACCGCATCGGCGGTGATGAAGTAGTCGGGCAGGTCGCTCTCCACGGCGTCCGCGGCGATGAAGTGGCGATAGGCGGCCAGCTCGAAGGAGACCACCTCGACCTGCTCCTTGGTCTTCTTGCCCGACTGGATCACGTTGCGGAAGTAGCGGTGCGAGAAGGAGGGCTCGATGCCGTTGGAGGCGTTGTTGCCCAGCGACAGCGAGATGGTGCCGGTAGGCGCGATGGAGCTGTGGTGGGTGAAGCGCGCGCCGTGCTCGGCGAGCGCCGCCACCAGCTCCGGCTCCACCTCCGCGACCTTCTGCATGTAGCGGCTGTAGCGGGCGTGCAGGATGCGGCCGGGGACCTTGTCACCCACCTCGTAGCCGTCCTGCTTGAGCTCGGGACGCTCGCGCATCATCCGCGGGGTG
>NZ_JAWSUJ010000188.1:0-2732 GCF_033549285.1 Halomonas sp. | reverse complement strand
CGAAGAGACCATCCGTCAGGCACTGGTGGGCCACTACCGCGAGGAGCATGTGCTGGCCCTGCGCCAGTCGCTAGCCCTCTACGACACCTATCAGGAGCATGTTGCCGACTGCGACCGTCATATCGAGCAGGCCCTCATCGCTCTGGCCGAATCGGCCCCGATGCCAACGCGACCCCTGCCACCTGCTAGGCGCTATGTGGGCAATAAGCCCCCAGTGTCAGGATGAGTGTCGCACCCTCTGATACCCTGTTCTTATAAACCGATCAGGGGGCGAAAGGAGACACTCATGCCTCGTTACTCCGAGGAGCGCCGGCAAGCCGTGGTCGCCAAGCTGCTGCCTCCCCACAACCTCTCTCCGCAGGTGATCGCGGAGCAGGAGGGGATCTCGCTGGGCACCGTCTACAAGTGGCGCAAGGAAGCCCGTGCCGAAGGCCGCTGTCTGCCGGATGCTCTGGGCAAGGGCGCCGATGGCTGGTCGTCCAAGGACAAGTTCAGCGCCGTGCTCGAAACTGCCTCGATGAACGCCCAGGAAACAGCGGAATTCTGCCGCCGTCGGGGAATCTATCCCGAACAGCTGGAGCGGTGGCGGCATGACTGCGAGCAGGCCGCCAGTCTCTCGCACTCGGAACGCCAACGTGAGGCCGACGAGGCCAAGCAGCAGCGCAAGCGCATCAAGGCACTGGAGAAGGAGCTTGCGCGCAAGAACGAGGCCTTGGCGGAAACTGCAGCGTTACTGGCCCTCAGAAACGCTTTAGGGTTGGCACCCTCTTGTAGAGACAGAAACTCGGCGGCTGCCTATAGTCAGCTTGGGTGCCAGAGGCGCAGCCGTCCTTTTTTTGGTGGCTCGTCCCCGTCGAGAAACATGGTTCGGGCGGCGATCTGGACTTGACAGTGGCGACACCGCTCGCCGGTGATCCCGGTTAGGAAAATAGTACCGTTCAGTGCCGCCTCCTCTGGCGCCTCCCTTTCCACGGGTCGTTGAGGAGTTCATGTCATGGCTCGCCAGCCCTCTCCCTGCCAGCGTCGTAGCAAGTTGCAGGTCGTGCACCCCGACGCGGCGGCCATCGATATCGGTGCGCGCTTTCATGTGGTAGCCATTCCTCCAGACCGTGACCCCGAGCCCGTCCGGCGCTTCGACAGCTTCACTCACGAATTGGAGCGATTGGCCGACTGGCTGGTGCACATGAGCATCACCACGGTCGCCATGGAATCCACCGGCATCTACTGGATTCCCGTGTTCGAGATCCTGGAAGAGCGCGGTCTGGACGTCATCCTGGCTAACGCTCGCGAGGTCAAGAACGTGCCAGGCCGTAAGACCGACATCAATGATGCTCAGTGGCTGCAGCGGCTGCACGCCTACGGACTGCTACGTGGCAGTTTTCGTCCGACGCAGGAACTGGCCAGCCTGCGTGCGCTGGTCCGGCATCGTGAGCGCCTGCTGGCCTATAGCGCCTCACATATTCAGCATATGCAGAAGGCGCTGATGGAGATGAATCTTCAGCTCCACCATGTCGTCAGCGATATCTCCGGCAAGACTGGCATGCGCATTCTGCGGGCCATCGTCGCCGGCGAACGTAACCCCGTCGTGCTGGCCAGCTATCGCGACTGGCGGTGCAAGTCCAGCGAAGAGACCATCCGTCAGGCACTGGTGGGCCACTACCGCGAGGAGCATGTGCTGGCCCTGCGCCAGTCGCTAGCCCTCTACGACACCTATCAGGAGCATGTTGCCGACTGCGACCGTCATATCGAGCAGGCCCTCATCGCTCTGGCCGAATCGGCCCCGATGCCAACGCGACCCCTGCCACCTGCTAGGCGCTATGTGGGCAATAAGCCCAACGCCCCGACTTTCGGCTTGCGCGAGCTGTTGTACAAGGTTCTTGGCACCGATCTGACACAGATTCATGGGTTGGGGGCCTATCTGGTGCTCAAGCTGATCGCCGAATGTGGCATCGACATGGCCCGCTGGCCAACGGCCAAGCACTTCACTTCGTGGCTCGCCCTGTCCCCGGGCAACAAGATCTCCGGCGGCAAGCTGCTGTCATCGCGAACGCGGCGGACCAAAAGTCGAGCGGCGGCCTTGTTACGCTTAGCCGCCACTGTCATCGGACGAACGGAGACGGCGTTGGGCGCCTTCTATCGCCGACTCGCCAGCCGCATCGGTAAAGCCAAGGCTGTCACTGCCACGGCACGCAAGATGGCGATATTGTTCTACAACACCCTGCGGTTCGGCTGGCAGTACCAGGACCCGGGGGCCAACTACTATGAAGCACGCTATCGGCAGCGGCTGGTGAGTAACCTCCACCGCCGTGCGAAGTCGCTGGGCTATGAGCTGGCTCCTGTGCAAGCCTTCGAGAAGGTAGTTTCTTAGGAAAAAGGCGAGGGCGATCTGGGGGGACGAGGACGAATGATCAGCGCTTCAGATCGCCAGGACGCCGTACAGCTGATCGATGAGGCCCGCGCCGAAGGAGCTCGTCTGCAGGCCGCCTGTGCAGAGCTCGGCATCGGCACCAACACCTACCGCCGTTGGGTACGGGGCGATCAGGACCGCCGGCCTCAGGCCGTGCGGCCTGTCCCGCGCCACGCGCTGACGCCCGAGGAGCGTCAGCAGGTGCTGAAGATCTGCCATCGTCCCGAGTTTGCCAGCCTGCCACCCGGGCAGATCGTGCCGCGGCTGCTGGACGAGGAAGGCCTCTACGTGGCGTCAGAGTCCAGCTACTACCGCATCCTCCGGG
>NZ_JAWSUJ010000187.1:0-2744 GCF_033549285.1 Halomonas sp. | reverse complement strand
CTCTATACCGAGCATGGCGACGTGCGCCTCAAGGGCGAGCGCGAGGCGAAGAAGCTCGCCCACTGGCAGGCCGTGGCGGCCAGCGCCTGCGAGCAGTGCGGTCGCGCCACCCTGCCGCCGGTCCATCCCCCGACCGGCCTGGCCGACTGGCTGGCGGGCCGCCACGAGGCGCTGCGCCTGGTGCTGCATCCGGGTACCGCCGGGGCCCTGGAACAGCGGCAGGCGCCCGCCACCGCCGCCCTGCTGATCGGCCCGGAGGGCGGGCTGTCCGAGGCCGAGGTCGAGGCGGCCCTGGCCGGCGGCTTCGTCCCCCTGTCCCTCGGCCCGCGCATCCTGCGCACCGAGACCGCGCCGGTGGTGGCGCTGTCGCTGCTGCAATCCCGCTTCGGCGATCTGTGAGCGGCGACGCATCCCCGGCGCCTTGTGCCTCCCCTCACCGGAGCTTCCCCATGCCCGACTCCCGAGACCGCCACCCACCCACCGCGCCTCGCCCCGCCGGCACGCGCAACTATCGTGCGCCCAGGGCGGCAGTCGGCGACGTGGCCTACCTCGAGGTGGTGACCGTCAACGAGACCGGCGCCTTCCTCGACTGGGGCCACCCCCGCGACCTGCTGCTGCCCTTCGGCGAGCAGCGCTTCCGTCCCAGCGTGGGCAAGCGGGTGCTGGTGATGATCTACGAGGACCAGCAGGGCCGGCCGGTGGCCTCCCAGAAGCTCGAGCGCTTCATCGCCGACGAGGCCACGGGCCTGCAGGCAGGCGACGCGGTGTCGCTGGTGATCGCTGACCAGACCGACCTGGGGCTCAAGGCGGTGGTGAACCACCGCTTCTGGGGCCTGCTCTACCGCGACGAGGCGAACCGGCCGCTGCGCCGCGGCCAGCGCCTTACCGGCTACGTGAAGCGCCGGCGTGACGATGGCCGACTGGACCTCTCGCTGCTGCCGCCGGGCGAAGCGCGGCTGGACGTGGTGGGCGAGCAGGTGCTCAAGGCCCTGCGCGAGAGCGGCGGCTACCTGCCGCTGGGCGACAGGAGCGACCCGGCGGAGATCAAGGCGCGGCTGGGGGTGAGCAAGAACGCCTTCAAGCAGGCCATCGGCCGCCTCTACAAGCGCGAGCTGATCACCCTGGAGCCCGGCGGGATCCGCCTGGTACCGGGCGGGGACTAACCCAGCATCCTGGTGTTTCCGTCTGAGGCTGTTCCGGCGACAGGTCTACGAGGGGGCGCTGTGAACCCTTCCCTGGGCGCTACCGATGCCCTGTTGCGCTCTCGCGTCCCGCTCCGCTTGCAGGTCCGGTGCTGGCCATCCATGGCCAACCCGTTCGGAGCAGTGCTCCTCACCCCTGGCATAGGACCCCCTCTACGACCTGGCCCCGGCGCCTCTCGCTCTATGCGACTCGGTGGTCAGACTAACCGCCTTGGTGGACTCGATACCCTGCGGCATACTGACTGCATTCACTCCCCAGACCGGAAACCCGACGCCATGAGCGAACGCGCGCTGAAGATCGGCGTGGTGATGGATCCCATCGCCGATCTCACCTACAAGAAGGACACCAGCCTGGCCATGCTGTGGGCCGCCAGGGACCGCGGCTGGTCGCTGCACTACCTGGAGCAGGAGGACCTCTTCCTGCGCGAGGGGCGCGCCTTCGGCCGGATGCGCGCCCTGGAGGTGCATCGCGACCCCGCACACTGGTTCGACCTGGGCGAGCCCGAGGTGGCGGCCCTGGCCGAGCTCGACGTGATCCTGATGCGCAAGGACCCGCCGGTCGACGGCTACTTCCTCAACGCCGTCTACCTGCTGGGCTTCGCCGAGCGCGAGGGCGTGCTGGTGGTCAATCCCACCCAGGCGCTGCTGGAGTGCAACGAGAAGCTCTTCGCCCAGCAGTTCCCCGAGTGCTGCACCCCGACCCTGGTCTCCTGCAACGAGGCCGTGCTGCGCGACTTCCACGCCGAGCATGGCGACGTGATCTTCAAGCCGCTGGACGGCATGGGCGGCACCGGGATCTTCCATGTCCGCCCCGAGGGCCGCAACCTGGGCGCCATCATCGAGATGCTGAGCGAGCGCGGCAGGCGCCAGATCATGGCCCAGCGCTATATCCCCGAGATCAGCGAGGGCGATACCCGCATCCTGCTGGTGGACGGCGAGCCGATCCCCTTCGGCCTGGCCCGCGTGCCCATGGCCGGCGAGACCCGCGGCAACCTGGCCGCCGGCGGCACCGGGACCAGTCGCGAACTCACCGCCCGCGATCACTGGCTGATCGAGCAGGTCCAGCCGACGATCCGCGAGAAGGGGCTGATGTTCGTCGGCCTGGACGTGATCGGCGACTACATCACCGAGATCAACGTCACGAGCCCCACCTGCGTGCGCGAGATCGACGACCAGCGAGGCACCGATATCGGCGGCCAGCTGATGGACGCCATCCAGCGGCGTCTCGGCGAACGGCGCTGACCCCGGAGGCCTGTGGCCCATGAGCAGTCCCCTCAGCGACCCCATCCAGTATGCCCCGGTCACCCGGGGGTACCGGCACTGGCTGGCCTGGTCGCTGGCGCTGCTGCTGCACCTGGTGGTCATCGGGGTGGTGGCCAGCCGCCAGTTCGCGCCGGCGCCCGTCGAACGCACCAGCATCGACGTGGTGCTGGTGAGCCGGCCATCGACGGAGGCCGTGGAGGCCGCGGCCATCGCCGAGGCCGACCAGCGCGCCGCCGGCACGCCCCGGGAGCAGGCCCCGGCAGAGGCCCGGGCCGCGCC
>NZ_JAWSUJ010000186.1:0-2835 GCF_033549285.1 Halomonas sp. | reverse complement strand
GTCGGTGTGGATGAAACCGCGTCCCGGCGCGGCCAGCGCTACGTGACGGTGTTCCTCGATATGCGGCGCAAACAGGAGCCGGTGATCTTCGCCGTCCCCGGCCACGGCAAGGACACCATCAAGGCCTTCAGTGCCTTCCTGGCAGCCCATGGCGGTGATCCGGACAACGTGATCGAGGTTGTCTGCGACATGTCACAAGCCTTCCTCAGCGGCGTGGCCGAGCATCTTCCCGAGGCCGAGGTCACGGTCGACTGGTTCCATATCGTGCAGACCTTCACCAAGAGGCTGGACGAGGTGTGCAAGAAGGCGCGCCGGGAGCAGGGACACCCCAAGTCGCTGCGCTGGGCCCTGCTGAAGAGCCTTGAAAACAAGAACCTGACACCCAAGCAGCTAGCGGCGCTCCAGGAACTGGTGGCCGACCTGAGCGCCACGTCCGATGCCTGGGTGATCAAGGAGAAGCTGCGCTGGATCCAGAAAGCCCCGACGCTGGAGCGCCACGCCGACGCGGTGGTCAGGCGGTGGCTCTCGGGACTGACGAACGCACGACTGGAAGGGATGAACGGCTTGTTCCAGGCGGCTCGGTCACGCGCCCGCGGCTACCGGAGCGAGGCCAACTTCATCGCCATGATCTACCTGATTGGCAGCCCGGTAGGCCGCCTGTTCGATCAGGCCAAATCCACGTAAAGTGACGAAGAACCAAGAAAAAGCGGTTAGCAGAGCAGGGAAAACGTATAAAAAATTCACATCGCCAGAATGTCTGCCAGATAAATTCCATCCAACACGGCTTTCTTCTGCTTTTGCCGTATACTGACCTTGAAGTACGTCTCTCTTTCTTAAATTCAAGGCGATATGTCGGGTTCTGGCGAGGCTCTCGGTCGCCAGACCGCAGTGGATTTTGAAGGCAGCCTCCCGAAGCGCCACGTCCATGATCCAATGTAGCTTATTCTCCATATACCAATGCTAATGGGCCAAGCAGCCAGAGTTGTTTTCCGGGCAGTTAGTCAATCAAGCAACAGCCGAGGTCACGTGTCGCACTTGGTCATTGAGACCGCTTGTCATGAATGAGTCGGGCATATGACAACCGTTTCCGCGTGTGAAAGTTTTATGCGTTTCCTCTGGTGAAAAGAAGCGACGCCATGCAATGGTATTATCCGATTCACTAGGGTGGTTAATACAGGTAATATGCAAAGCTTCAGAGTAAGCACTTACATGCATGAAAGGGTTAATCTGTGACACTGATAAAAACCAGCTTACTGAATGGAGTTGCAGTCATAATTAAAATGCTAACAATGTTGAGTATTAACAAAATACTCGCTATTTATGTTGGTCCATCGGGTTATGCAGCTATTGGTAATTTTCAAAATGCCGTACAAATGTCCACAGCTCTGGCCAGTGGTGCAATCAATAAAGGTGTGACTAAATACACGGCCGAATATCACGGAGACGAAGTTAAACAATATGCAGTCTGGCGCACAGCAGGAACGATCTCGCTAGTCGGGTCAGTTATAGTTGCTATTAGTTTAATCGGATTTAACAAATTCTTGGCGGGCTGGTTCCTCAAGGATGAAAGTCTCGGTAGTATATTTATCTGGTTTGCCGCAACACTTGTTCTATTTGTATTCAACACCTTGTTACTTGCTGTTCTTAACGGTAAAAAAGAAATACACCGCTATGTGATGGCCAACATAGCCGGTAGCCTATTTGCGCTGGCGGTCACCACCGTTATGACTGTCAAGTTAGGCCTTTATGGTGCGCTGGTTGCCTTGGCTATCTACCAGTCATTGACGTTCTTCGCCACTCTGGCAATAATATATAAAACAAGCTGGTTTGGTTTAAGAAACTTTATTGGTGCTGTTGATAGATTTATATTAAAAAACCTCCTTAGATACTCCTTGATGGCATTGGTTAGTGTGGCTGTAGGGCCAGCTGTAAACTTTTTAATCCGCACTTATATTTTTGATAATGTTGGCGCTGATAGTGCAGGTTTGTGGGAGGCCATGCAGAGGCTTGGTGGTGCATATATAATGTTTTTCACCTCTGTGCTTTCAGTTTATCTTTTGCCAAAGCTTTCCGAGACAAAGAATGTCAAGTTGATTGTTAATGAGATAGTGAATGCCTGGTATCTTCTGGTCCCTGTCTCGATTGCTGCTGCGGTTTTTATATACTTAATACGCGATAATGTGATTCTTCTTCTTTTTAGTGATAGTTTTGCGAAGATGGGTGATTTGTTTTTATGGCATTTTGCAGGAGAGGTTCTTAGACTTACAGCTTGGATTTTGACTTTTGTGATGATAAGTAAATCAATGGTAATGATCTTTATCAAAACGGAAGTTATATTCAATGCGTTTTATTTTGTTCTGACGGTTGTCTTTGTTGATAGCTATGGTCTTGTTGGCGCGGCAATGTCATATGCGTTGTCTGGTCTGATTTATATCATTTCAATGGTGTATATTTTCTTTTTAAGTAATAAATATTCATTTCATAAAAATAGAGATATATACGAATGATACCGTCTCTCATGCACCATTTATCAATCGTTCCCGACTTCCGAGAGGCTTGAAAAGAGCATCATCAATTGTCGGATATCCTGTTTTTTACCGTTTGTGCGTTGAACTGTGGTGGGCGGTCTCAAGTTCCAAGTGCAACGCTATTGAAGGCTCTTCGTCGCTGGGTGTGGAATTCGCCTCCCCTGAGCTGGACCAGGAGATGACCTCCACGACGACAGGGGGCATGGCATGGACGGCACCCAGATTCTGACCCTGGGCCTGGAAGCGCCCTGGATCCTCAAGGACCAGCACCTGGATACCGCCGTGTCGCCTCACCGCCTCGATCTCT
>NZ_JAWSUJ010000185.1:0-2840 GCF_033549285.1 Halomonas sp. | reverse complement strand
CGGCCAGCCAGCCGATCTCCCGGGCCTTCTGGCGCAGCGCGGAGAGGTCGACGGATAGCCAGGTCTGCCCCTGGATCAGGGGGGCCAGCTGGCTGCGAAGGTAGTCGGCACTGACATGGTGAAGCTCGCCCCCCACCGAGACTCGCTCGATGGGCCGGTCGAGCCACACCCACAGCGCCCGCCCTCCGGCGCCCAGCAACAGGGCAAGCAGGAGGACGCCGACGAAGCTTCCACGCGGTGCCATGGGCTAGTGCCGCTCCCCGGCCGTGGCGAGGATGCGCAGCACCAGGGCATCGAAGTCGATGCCGGCATGGGCCGCCGCCTGGGGCACCAGGCTGTGGTCGGTCATCCCCGGCACGGTATTGACCTCGATCAACCAGAAGCGCCCCTCGGCGTCGCGCATCACGTCGACCCGTCCCCACCCCTCGGCGCCGATGGCCTCGAAGGCCCCCCGGCAGAGGGCGGCGAGTTCGGTCTCCTCGCCGCCGGAGAGGCCGCACGGCAGGTGGTAGCGCGTCTCGTCGGAGAGATACTTGGCCTCGTAGTCGTAGAAGCCGCTGGGTACCTCGACGCGGATCGCCGGCAGGACATCGCCCGCCAGCAGCGACACCGTGTACTCCTCCCCGCTGACGAAGCGCTCGGCCATCACCCGCGCATCGAAGCGGGCGGCATCACGGTAGGCCGCTTCCAGCGCATCGCGGCTCTCGACGATGCTGATGCCCAGGGTCGAGCCCTCGTGGACCGGCTTGACGATCAGCGGCAGGCCGAGGCGCTCGACCACCGCCGACCAGTCGGCCTTCGGGCCCAGCATCACGCTCTCCGGGGTCGGCAGGCCGAGTGCCTGCCAGATCAGCTTGGTGCGCTGCTTGTCCATGCCCAGCGCCGAGGCCAGCACGCCGCTGCCGGTGTAGGGGATGCCCAGCAGTTCCAGCGCCCCCTGCAGGGTGCCGTCCTCGCCCCCCCTTCCGTGCAGGGCGATGAAGACCCGGTCGGGGGCCAGGGCCTCGAGCCCCACCAGTCCGCCATCGGCGGGATCGTAGCCGATGGCGTCCACCCCCGAGCGCGTCAGGGCCGCGAGCACGGCGGCGCCGCTCTTCAGCGATACCTCCCGCTCCGCGGACTCCCCGCCATAGAGCACCACCACCCGGCCGACATCATGCGTCATAGTGTCACCTCGTCGAGCGCCAGGGCGGCATCGGCCAGGTGCTGGGCGATGCCGCCGATGTCCCCCGCCCCCTGGGTAATCAGGATATCGCCGGGGCGCAGCACCCGGGCGAGCAGCGCCGGCAGTTCGCTCTTGTCCTGGACGAAGATCGGGTCGACCATCCCGCGCTGGCGGATCGAGCCCGCCAGGGTGCGCCCGTCGGCGCCGGGCACCGGCGCCTCACCGGCGCCGTAGACATCGAGCAGCAGCAGGGTGTCGACCCCGGCCAGCACCCGCACGAAGTCCTCGTAGAGGTCGCGGGTGCGGGAGTAGCGGTGCGGCTGGTAGACCATCACCAGGCGCCGCTCGGGCCAGCCCGCGCGCACGGCATCGATCACCATGGCCACCTCGCGGGGATGGTGGCCATAGTCGTCCACCAGCATCACCTCGCCCCCGCCCTGAGGGGCCGGGAAGTGGCCATGCACCTGGAAGCGTCGCCCCACTCCCTCGAAGCTCGCCAGGCCACGCAGGATGGCGTCGTCGTCGACCCCCGCGTCGCTTGCCACGACGATCGCCGCCAGGGCATTGAGCGCATTGTGACGCCCCGGCATGGCCAGGCGCACCTCGAGCGGCGCCAGCCCTTCGGGGCGCACCGCGGTGAAGTGCACCTCCCCGGCCTGCTGGACGAAGCCCTCGATGCGATAGTCGGCATCCTCGCTGAAGCCGTAGGTGACGAACTGGCGACTGACGCGGTCGAGCAGGCCACGCACCTGGACATCGTCGATGCACAGGATCGCCAGGCCGTAGAACGGCAGGTTGTGCAGGAACTCGATGAAGGTGCCCTTGAGCCGTTCGAAGTCGCCGCCGTAGGTTGCCATGTGATCGGCATCGATGTTGGTGACGATGGCGACCATGGGCTGCAGGTGAAGGAAGGAGGCATCCGACTCGTCGGCCTCCGCCACCAGGTAGTCGCCCTCCCCCAGCCGCGCGTTGGTGCCGGCGCTGGTCAACCGTCCACCGATCACGAAGGTGGGATCCAGCCCGCCCTCGCCCAGCAGGGTCGCGGTGAGGCTGGTGGTGGTGGTCTTGCCGTGGGTACCGGCCACGGCGATACCATGGCGAAAGCGCATCAGTTCGGCGAGCATCTCGGCGCGGCGCACCACCGGCACGCGATGCTCGTGGGCCCAGCGGATCTCGGGGTTGGTCTCGTCCACCGCGGTGGAGACCACCACCACGTCGGCGTCTTCGGCATGCTCGGCGGCATGGCCGATGGCCACGCGGATGCCGCACCGACGCAGGCGGGCCACCACCGGGGTGGCCTTCAGGTCGCTGCCGCTGACCGCATAGCCCTGGTTGGCCAGCACCTCGGCGATACCGCACATGCCGGCACCGCCGATGCCGACGAAATGGATGCGCCGGATACGACGCATGCCCAGCCCCCGTCCGGGGTGCGGGGGCGTGGCCTGACCGGGAACCGGTCCGAGGGTCTCATCGCTCAAAGCCTGTCTCCATGCAACCGGCCACCAGGCGCTCGACGGCGTCGAGATGGGCACAGCCACGGGCCCGTGCCGCCATGGTGGCGAGAGTGTCGGGGTCGAGCAGCGACGCCAGGCACTCGGCCAGCGTCGCCGCGCTCATCTCCTGCTGGGGCATCAGTCGCGCCGCCTGCTCGTCGACCAGGGCCCGCGCGTTGGCC
>NZ_JAWSUJ010000184.1:0-3043 GCF_033549285.1 Halomonas sp. | reverse complement strand
GAATCTGGGTGCCGTCCATGCCATGCCTCCTGTCATCGTGGAGGTCATATCCTGGCTCAGCTCAGGGGGCGAATTCCACATCCGGCGTCGAAGAGCCGTTTTAAAGAACCGGAACCATTTCATGTGCCAACTATGTTGACAGACTCCGCTCCATGCCTGGCACAACGCTGGGCGGCACTGACGCGCCCCCTCGCCACTTTAGCCATAACCGGAACGACCCGATACATGGCTGAGCGAATGGCCATAGTGATGGGCATATCGCCTTGATTATAAGAAGCTTTTTCGAAAGCAGGCTCTTATCATAACGTCATCCTTTCTTGTACACCGCTGACTTATAGCCTTCGGGATTATTCACCTGCCATCGCCATGTATCCTGCATCATGACATCAAGGTCTCTCTGCGCTTTCCACCCTAGCTCACGCTCAGCCTTCGAGGGATCTGCCCAGCACTCCGCTATATCACCATCCCGACGGGGAGCAATTCGATAAGGAACATTACGACCCGAAGCCACCTCAAAGGCCTGAACCATCTTGAGCACGGAATACCCTTGGCCTGTTCCCAGATTCCAGATGCCGACCCCATACTGCCGAGCAATGGCCTGCATCGCGCATAGATGGCCATCAACCAGATCACTCACATGGATGTAATCACGTACGCCGGTACCATCTGGCGTCGGGTAATCGTTGCCATAGACAGCAAGCATGTCACGTCGACCGATGGCGACTTGAGAAATGAATGGAACGAGGTTGTTGGGAATGTCGTTGGGGTCTTCTCCGATCAGGCCACTCTCGTGGGCTCCAACCGGATTGAAGTAACGCAGCAGGGCAATCGACCAACGGGAATCTGCCTTGGCAAGATCCTTCAGCACCTCTTCCACCATCAGCTTCGAACGGCCGTAGGGGTTAGTAGGGGTCCCGGTGGGCAAACCCTCGTGGATGGGCATGGTTGCCACCTCTCCATACACTGTGGCTGAAGAACTGAACACCAGCCGCCTCACTCCAGCAGCGTCCATTGCCTGGCACAAGGTCAAAGTTCCACTAACGTTATTTTCGAAGTAATGCAGCGGCTGCTCGACACTTTGCCCAACCGCCTTCAGACCAGCGAAGTGCAGGACATCCGTGATGTCGTACTCAATAAATAGCCGATCCAGCAATGCACGATCAAGGATATCGCCTTCAATAAGTTTCACGGACTTGCCAGTGATGCTTTCCACCCGACGCAATGCTTCAGGGGAAGAATTCACCAAGCTATCCAGCACCACTACGTCATGATCGTGCTCCAGAAGTGAAAGCACCATGTGCGAGCCGATATAGCCGGCTCCACCAGTCACCAAAATGGTCATAAAAACCGTCCTTGTACAATCATCTTGACAATCACTTGGCCCCGAACCCCGTAAGGATGGTCTTAATCGTTTTGAAAACAATTAGAATATCCAGCCACAGCGAAAAATGCTTGATATAATAAAAATCATGCTGAATCTTGATACGTGTATCATCGGCATCGCTGGCATAGCCTTGCACCACTTGCGCCCAGCCTGTGATCCCCGGCTTAACGACATGACGGTAAATATAGAACGGTATCTCTCGCTCAAACTGCTCGACGAAAGCGCGCTGCTCTGGTCGTGGCCCTATCAGACTCATGTCGCCCTTGATGACATTAAAGAACTGGGGAAGCTCGTCAAGACGAGTCCTGCGAATGATCTTACCTACCCGGGTGACCCGCATGTCATCGGACTGGGCCAGTTTTGCACCATCTTTTTCAGAATCTCGGCACATACTGCGAAACTTATAGATTTTGTAGTCCTTATTGCCCTGACCAACGCGATTCTGAATGAAAAGGACTGGCCCGGGACTATCCAGCTTAACTGCGATGGCAGTCAACGCCATTAAGGGGATGGTAATGGGAGACGTTATCACTATTGCTGCAATATCGAAGCAGCGCTTGAAGAAGCTATAAATGCCAGAAGGCAGCAACGAACCGAAATCGTTTTCAGCGAGGTGCTCTATCTGCACTCTGCCCGTGATTGACTCGCTAATCTGCTTGACGTGGTAGACAGGAATATGACAAAGCGTACAGCGGGCCAAGAATCGCTCCCACTCAGGGGTTAGTTCATCAGATCGCAGGTCAGCCACAATGCCATCAACGCGAACTCCACATAGATCAGGAGAGCACAGCATTCTTAAATCGCCACTCTCGGCCAGTAGAAGATCTTTTGCTGCCCCAAATGGTACCACGCCGAGTTTCAGGCGACGATAACGTATTCCAATAAAATAACTCGCAAAGCACCATGTCAACGTCAACAGATAGCCAGAGAACAAAACTTGACGAGAATAGCCTTCCCGCGTAAAGAACAACAGAGCGATAGCAACCAAAAAAACGCTGGTTACCGTTGGCACGATATAAGAAACAATGTGCGCGCCCGGGAAGCGAAGCAGCCGTCGCTGAGTCAGGGTAATGGCGACAAAAGAGAGAGCAATCGCAAGCACTGTGTTGCTACGAACCTCATTCATGGCATACCAGTACCCCCACCCCCAGCGCTCCAGGCTTGGTAGCAGCAATACAAATAACAGCCCTACCAGAAGGTGAAAAGGAAGGGCTAGTAAGGCTTTTTCGTACCACCGTGAGTGGCGACGTTCGTATGGGTATGTCACTTCCATGCCTTTATTCACTTTTCGCGTCCTATTACATAGTACATCAGGATCGAATCCTTGTCGGCCCTCGGCGAGACCCGATTTTGCCCAGCTATCACAATGTGCATGACGAGTTGCGCTCTCGGCTATGTGCCGGATCCCGTGGGATCATCTTCCGCTAGGCACGGATTGACAGCTAGTCGATCCCCTTCGTATCAAAACGGGAAGATTGCTGGCGTAAGCACCAGCACGCTTATCGAATAGGTCACACTCACCGGTTCTTCGTCACTTTACGTGGATTTGGCCTGATCAAGCAGACGCCCCACGGGGCTGCCGATCAGGTAGATCATGGCGATGAAGTTGGCCTCGTTCCGGTAACCGCGTGCGCGTGACCGAGCCGCCTGGAACAGGCC
>NZ_JAWSUJ010000183.1:0-3094 GCF_033549285.1 Halomonas sp. | reverse complement strand
CGCGCCGCCGACCGGCTCGCCAGCGAGCTGGTCGACTGGACACTGTCGCGGATGCCCAGCGGCTCGCCGTGATCAGGCAGCCTCCAGCCGCGATACCACCCGCTCGACCGCACCGCGATAGCCGCCACCGAACAGCAGCAGGTGGTTGAGCAGCGGATAGAGCTGAAAGAGCGTCTCGCGCCTCGGCCAGTCGGCCGGGGCGCGGCCGTTCCAGTAGGCCTCGAAGAAGGCCTCGCCCGGCGAGCCGAACAGCGCCAGCATGGCCAGGTCCACCTCCGGGTAGTGGCGATAGACCGCCGGGTCGATGAGCGCCGGTCCCCGCGGGGTGAAGAGCACGTTGCCCGACCACAGATCGCCATGCACCAGGGTCGCCGGCGCATCCGGCAGCCAGGCCTCCAGCCCGTGGGCGATAGCCTCGATCCGAGCGCGCAGCCGAGCATCCATCAGGCCTCGCGCCTGGCAGGCATCCACCAGGGGCAGCAGGCGGCGATCGCGCTGGAAGGCGCGGCCGTCGGGTAGCGGCGCATTGGGCTGGGGCGTGCACCCGCAGGCATTATCCCGCGGCCAGCCATGGGCGTCGCCGGTCACCGCATGGAGCCGACGCAGCCCCTCGCCGAGACTCGCCTCGCCGCGGCATGGGCCTCCCGTCTGCAGCGCCTCCATCACCAGCCAGCCGTCGCCCTCGGCCAGTACCTCGGGCACCACCAGCCCGCTGCGGGCCTCGCTTAGCGCCCGCAGGCCATCGGCCTCGCCGGCCAGTCGCTCGGGGTCGTCGCGTTTGACCACCACCTCGCCCTGGTCGGCCGCCAGGCGGAAGACCTCGGCGATATCGCCGCCTCCCAAGGGCTGCGGCTCACCCCGCGGCGTCAGCCCGGCATCAGACAGCAGCGAGGCAAGCGTCTCGTCGATCGGCATGGGCAAGGCTCCCTTGATTCGATGCCATGAGGGTCGCCAGTCCGATCGGTCCTGTCAAAACCGGGACGAAAAAAGACCGCCCGGAGGCGGCCAGAAGGGGGCATTCAAGCAAGGAACAGGGTGGCAGACCCCGCCAGGGGCGCCGGGATCACTCGGGCATCAGCACGCCGTCGATCACGTGGATGACACCGTTGCTGGCCTCGATGTCGGCCTGGACCACGGTGGCATCATTGATCATCACGCTGCCGTCCATGGTGGTGATGGTGATGTCCTGGCCCTGCACGGTGGTGGCACTGTCGGCGGCCATGGCGTCCTCGGCCATGATCTTGCCGGGCACCACGTGGTAGGTAAGGATCGCCTGCAGCTGCTCCTGGTTCTCCGGCTCGAGCAGGGACTCCACGGTGCCCTCCGGCAGTGCGGCGAAGGCCTCGTCGGTCGGGGCGAAGACGGTGAAGGGGCCCTCGCCCTTGAGGGTCTCGACCAGGTCGGCCGCCTCGACCGCGGCCACCAGGGTCTCGAACTGGCCTGCACCCGCCGCGGTGTCGACGATGTCCTTCTTCATGCCGTGGTTGTCGGCCTGGACGGTGCCGGCGAGCATCAGGCCCAGCAAGCCGGCGCCGATGAACTGGGAAACGGGAGTGGTGAAGGTCTTCATGGGGCACTCTTCCTCTTTGGCTGACCCCGGCCGCGGAGCGACCGGTGGGTTGCGTGGCTTCAGGTCGGTGACCATCCTCGGCCTCAACCTATACACAACCTATCCACTGTATAGCTATTGGACAAGTATTATTTTTCCCATCGTCCCCAGTGCGTCCACCGACGACCTGCTCTGGCGCGGTAAAAGGCGTGGCACGGCTGACGTCGGCGCCGTGATATGGCACAACGGAAGGACGTTCATCCAGCGCAGAGGAGTCGAAACCATGTACAAGCTGGCCTTCTTCGTGCCCGTGGCGGAGGCCGAGCCCGTCAAGGAAGCGGTCTTCGCCACCGGGGCGGGGCGCATCGGCGACTACGAGGCGTGCTGCTTCCAGACCCGGGGCACCGGGCAGTTCCGGCCGCTGGAAGGCGCCGACCCGCACATCGGGCGGGTCGGCGACCTGGAGCAGGTGGAGGAGCTGAAGGTCGAGCTGGTCTGCGAGGACCGGCTGATCCGCGAGGCGGTGGCGGCGCTCAAGGCCGCCCACCCCTACGAGGAACCGGCGTTCGACGTCTGGCGGCTGGCGGAGCTGTGATCGCCCCGGTCGATATAGCGCCGGATCACCACCCGCGGCCCGTGACGCTCGATCACCGCCAGCCAGGCGGCGAAGGCCTCGCGCAGCCCGGGGGACTCGGCCAGGTCGTGGAACACCTCCCGGATCCCCAGGAAGGCCCGCGGCGCCCTGGCGGCCTCCCGCGCCCCCGCCCTCAGGCGTGACGCCAGGGGGTCATCGAGCGGCGGCATTCCCGGGGTGTCGTCGGCCACCCGGCAATAGTGGCACCACAGCGCCAGCTCGAGGGCCAGGCCTGCCACGGGCAGGCCACGCGCCAGGGCATCGCGCAGCGCCGGCAGGATGAACTTGGGCTGTCGCGACGAGCCGTTGGCACAGAGCCGCGAGACGGTGTCGCCGATCTCGGGGTTGCGCAGACGCTCGACGATCCTCTCCCGGTACGCGCGGTAGTCCAGCCCCTCGACCGGCCGGAGCACGGGGAGGATCTCGCGCTCCTGGAGCGCGCCCAGCCAGTCGTGGATGTCCGGGTCGTCCATGGCGGCATGCACCTGCCGGTAGCCCAGCAGGGCCGCCACATAGGCGATGCTGGCGTGGCCGGCGTTGAGGAGGCGCAGCTTCATCGTCTCGTGACCCGAGACTTCGTCGACGAACTCGACCCCGACCCGCTCCAGCGGCGGGCGGCCGGCGCAGAAGCGATCCTCCACCACCCACTGGCGAAAGGGCTCGCACACTACCGGGGCAGCATCCTCGATGCCGAAGTGGCGGCTGACCAGCTCCCGCTCCCGGTCGGTAGTGCGCGGCGTGATGCAGTCCACCATGGCGCTGGGGAAGCTCACCTCGCGCCGGATCCAGGCGGCGAGGTCGCGGTCGATATGCTCGGCCAGGCCGACCACCACGCTGCGCGTCACCGCGCCGTTGCCGGGCAGGTTGTCGCAGGAGAGCACCGTGAAGGGCCCGAGCCCCCTGGCCCGACG
>NZ_JAWSUJ010000182.1:0-3424 GCF_033549285.1 Halomonas sp. | reverse complement strand
GCATCGAGGGCCATGACGCCAACGGCTTCCGGGTGCGGGTCGACCGCGACGAGGTGATCCGCAGCGACGCCAGCCTGGAGAAGATGGCCGAGCTCAAGCCGGCCTTCGACCCGCGCGGCGGCACCGTCACCGCCGGCACCTCCTCGGCGCTCTCGGTGGGGGCGGCCGGCATGGCGGTGATGAGCTACGAGCGCGCCCAGGCCCTGGGCCTTGCGCCCATCGCCCGGGTGCTCTCCACCGGCGTGGCCGGCTGCGACGCCTCCATCATGGGTTATGGCCCGGTGCCGGCCTCGAAGAAGGCGCTGAAGAGCGCGGGCCTGACCATCGACGACATCCAGACCGTGGAGCTCAACGAGGCCTTCGCCGCCCAGGCGCTGCCGGTGCTCAAGGACCTGGGGCTGCGGGACGCCATGGACGACAAGGTCAACCTCCACGGCGGCGCCATCGCCCTGGGCCATCCCCTGGGCTGCTCCGGGGCACGCATCAGCACCACCCTGCTCAACGTGATGCAGGAGCGCGACACCACCCTGGGCCTGGCCACCATGTGCATCGGCATGGGGCAGGGCGTGGCCACGGTGTTCGAGCGCCTCAGGTGACCTGCCCGGGCTGATAATCGTCGCGGTGAAGCGCAGGACGGCACCCCCTCGGGTGCCGTCCTGCGTTGCGCGCTCGGGGCTCAGTCGGAACTTGCCGCATCGTGCACGGCGAGGCGGGGTTGCGTGTGGCGTTCGGACATCATGCTTTCGGCCTCGACCCATCCCTGTTCGCGGTAGTAGCGCAGCGCCCCTTCGTGCAGGGGGGCGCTGAGCCCCTCGCGGATCATCGCCTGGGGTGTCAGCTGGCCCAGGGCGGGATGGGCTGCCTGGAAGCGTGCGAAGCTGTCGAAGACGCTGGAGACCAGCTGGTAGACCAGGTCGGGGTCGGTGTCCGCCGTGGTGACCAGGGTGGCCTTGACCCCGAAGGTCTCCACGGCCTGCTGGTCCGGGCCGTAGAGGCCGGCGGGGATCGAGGCCCGCGTGAAATAGGGGTAGGCATCCACCAGCAGGTCGACGAAGTCGCCCTGCACGTCGACGATCTCGGCATCGCACAGCCGGATGGCCTGGGCCACCGAGGCGTTGGGATGGCCCACGGTATAGACCATGGCGTCGATGTTGCCGTGGCAGAGCTCCATGGACTGCTGGTCGGCCGGCAGGTCGTGGGTCTGGCGGAAGTTGGTGCGGCTCCAGCCCCGGGCATCCATCAGCCTGAGCATGGTGCCGCGCTGGCCGGAGCCCGGGTTGCCGATGTTCACCGAGCGCTGCTGAAGGTCCTCGAAGTCCCGAATCCCGGCATCACGTCGCACCACCAGGGTGAAGGGCTCGCTGTGCAGCGAGAAGATGGAGCGCAGCGCCTCGTCCGGGCCGTCGTTTCGGAATCCTTCTATGCCCAGGGTGGCGTACTGGTGAAGGTCCGACTGGGCCATGGCGAGTTGCAGATCGCCGCGTCGCAGCCCACGCAGGTTGGCACTGGAGCCGTCGCCGGGCTGCGCCCGGCAGGGCGTCTCGATGACTCGGCACAGCGCCCGGCCGACCACATGGTAGACCCCGGCGGGGCTGGCGGTGGCGATGATCAGGGGATCGTCGGCCTGCACCGACGGCGGGTTCCAGAGCAACAGGCTGGTCAGGCCGATGCCCAGCAGCCTTGCAGTTGTTTTCATGACTCACCTCGCGTCAGTGAGTCGGCCAGAGGCACTCCAGGTCCAAGGGCGGCTGGGCGGAAGCCGAAAGGAGGGACTTCACATCGCGTCTGGTCGACGTGTCGTGTTGTTCTTTTGATCTTGTTGTTCTCTTGTTGTCGCGCGATCAGCCGATGCGGCGTTCGACAGGGCCCGAGAATCCCTGCAATTGGACGGGCCTCCTTGATGTATAGCAGGTGCTTAAGGATCGGAAAGGACTATCAACGGAATTTAATCGTATATGGTTAGAGCACGCCGGCGTCCAGCCCTGCGGCCATCGCCATGCCCAGCTCCTCCACCTGATCGACGAAGTCCTCCTGCCATTCGCCGCGCAGGAGCAGCGGTTCCTGCACCCACTTCCAGCGCAGGCCGGTGACGATCCCCTCCACCGCCCGGCGGGTGCCGGTGCCATCGCGGCCGGCGCGGATATAGAGCGCGCAGGGCAGCCCCTGCTTCTCCTCCAGCACCGGGTAGTAGCTGCGGTCGAAGAAGTCCTTCAGGGCGCCGCTCATGTAGCCCAGGTTCTCGGTGGTGCCGAGCAGGATGGCATCGCAGGCCAGCACATCCTCGGGGCCGGCCTCCAGCGGTGGCTTCACGGTGACCTCGACGCCCTCGATATCGGGATGGCGCCCGCCGCGCTCGGCGGCCTCGCGCAGCCGGTGGGTATTGGGCGAGGGGGCATGGGCGACGATCAGCAGGCGAGGCATGGCGGTCTCCCGGGTTGAACTCGTGGCTTGCGGCCATCATGCCATGGCGAGGTGGCGTTGACAGGCACCGGGCTTTCTCCGACGCTGAGTCGGCGCTCGCGCACCGTCATGTCGACACATAGACATCTTCAACGCTTGGATATCCAGGGAGGTTGATCACCATGGCCTTTGCTCTCTCGACCATGCAGCTCGAAAGCTCCGCCTTTGCGGCGGGGGGTGCCATTCCGACGACATACACCGGGGAGGGGGACGACGTCTCGCCGGCCCTCAGCTGGCAGGGCGCCCCGGAGGGCACCAAGGGCTTCGCGGTGATCTGCCATGACCCGGATGCCCCCCTGGTGCAGAACGGCAGCTACGGCTTCGTGCACTGGGTGCTCTACAACCTGCCGGCCGCCACCGGCGCGCTCAAGGAGGGCAGCGGCGAGGGGACCCCGGGGCTCAACGACTTCGGCAAGACCGGCTACGGCGGCCCCATGCCGCCGGAGGGCCACGGGGTGCACCACTACTTCTTCTGGGTGCTGGCGCTGGACAAGGCCACCGACCTGCCGGAAGGCCTCTCGCTGCCCGAACTGCTCAAGCAGGCGGAGCCCCACCTGATCGGCATGAACCGCCTGGTGGGTACCTATCAGCGTGACTGATGGGTGCGGCGCCTGATCGTGCGCCGGCAGAGCAAGCGGGCTCGCGTCATCTTCGACGCGGGCCTGCGGTGTTTATCCCTCCGGCTCAGGTCGCGACATCGCTCGGCTCCGGCGCGGCCACGTCGTCGTGGTCGATCACCAGGTGCTCCAGTTCCTCGCAGAAGGCTTCCAGGGCCTCGCTGGTGTGCCCCGGCCGGCGGTGCAGCTCGATCTCTACCTGCCCCAGAGGCGGCAGGCCCTCCGCCTCGCCGACGATGCGACACCCCTCGGGCACGCTGCGCGGGGTCTTCACCGTCATCGCCAGGCCCGCCTGGACCGGCAGGTTGATGCCGGTGGGCGACTGGCTGGAGTAGTGGACCTCCCAG
>NZ_JAWSUJ010000181.1:0-3717 GCF_033549285.1 Halomonas sp. | reverse complement strand
CGCGGCGGCGAGCAGGGGGAATCGGGCAGACATCATCGTCAGGCACCTGGTCAGGGTCAAAAGGCTGTTTCTATCACGCCGAGGCGGCAAGTCAACTGTGCTCGCGGGGCGACAGGGCACCATTGCCATGCCGGCCCGGGGGGTCGAGAATCGTGCACGGGTCCATCATAACCGAGGCCGCCCCTTGAATGCCCTTGAACATCACTGTCGCTTGCGCGTTGCCTTCCGGCGTGTCCTGGTGCTCGTGCTCCTTGGCGGGCTGGGATGGCTGACGCTTGCCACCCCCACGCTGGGCCAGGGGGTCGCATCGCAACGGGAGACTCCCCGGGAACTGCCCTCGCGCGAGGAGGTCGAGTCCCGCCTGGAGGAGCGCCAGCCGGCCGAGGGCGAGACCGCCGGGGAGGAGGCGCAGCGTGACATCGAGACACTGAATGCAGCCCTCGAGTCACTTCAGCGCCTCGAGGCGGTCAGGGAGGAGCTGTCCCGCCTCGAGACACGCGTCCAGGAGGCGCCCCAGGAACTCGAGCGCCTGCAGCGAGAGCTTCGCGAGATGGAGCGGGCGGACCAGGAAGAGACCTTCGATGAGCTGGAGGCCCTCTCCCTCGAGGCGCTGGAGGCGCGTCGCAAGGAGGCCGGAGAGGCCCTGGCTGGCTTCCAGGACCGGCTTGCCGAGGTCTCTACCCGGCTGCTGAGTGCCCAGACCCTGCCGGATCGGGCCCAGCAGGCCATCGGCAATGCGATGCAGCAGGCCGACGAGAGCCGGCGCCGACTGGAGGAGCTGGACGATAGCCAGGTCGCCGAGGATGATCCGCGGCGCTGGCAGCTGCGCATCGAACGCGAGCTGGCCGAGCAGACCCTGCAGCTGCATCAACGTCAGCTGGCCACCAATACCCGCCTGCGGGAGCTGGACCAGGAGCATCGCGACCTTCTCGAGCGCCAGGTGGCCAACCAGGAGGCCCGGTTGGCCATGCTCCAGGGCATCATCGACCGGCGCCGTCGCGAGGAGTCCGAGCAGGCCATCGCCGAGGCGGTCAACGACGAGGATGAGGGCGTCATCGGCCATCCCGTGGTGCGCGAGGCCCGGGAGGTCAACCGCACCATGAGCCTGGAGCTGCTGCGCGCCACCGACCGGGCCAATCGCCTGGTCCGGGAGGGCCTGGAGGTGCGTCGTCAGTTCGACCGGGTACGCCAGCTGCAGCGCAGCCTCAACGAGCAGATCGACGCCATCCGCGGCAGCATGTTGCTGTCGCGGATCCTGCGCGAGCAGCGCCAGACGCTGCCCCGGGTGGAGGAGCGGCGTGGTCTGCAGGACGAGATCGCCGATCTCCGGCTCAAGCAGTTCGAGCTAGGCCGGCAGCGTGAACGGCTGCGCGAGGGCGAGCAGCTGGCGCGCCAGCGGATCGAGGAGGCGGACACCGAGGCCTCGCCGGCCCTGGTCGATTCGTTGCTCGGGCTCTATCAGGCCCGTCGCGAACTGGTCGACCAGCTGGAGCAGGCCTATGGCGAGATGCTCAGCGCCGCCATCGACCTGCAGCTCAACCAGCAGCAGCTGCTGGCCACCAGCCAGGCGCTGCGTGCCACCATCGATGAGCAGCTGTTCTGGATCGCCAACAGCCGGCCCCTGGGGCTTGCCTGGCTGGGCAACCTGCCGGAGAACCTCGCCATGGAGTGGCGGGAGGGGGAGTGGCGCGCGGCACTGCCGGTGAACTGGCGGCTGCCGGACGCCCGGGCCCTGCTCGGCCTGCCGGTGCTGCTGGTGGCGCTGGGGCTGGTCGTCGGTCGACGGCGGATCCGCGCCCGCCTGGCACGCCTGCATCAGGAGGTCGGCCATCTCAAGAGTGACTCCCAGGGGCATACCCCCCAGGCGGTGGCCCTCAATGCCCTGCTGGCCCTGTTCGGGCCGCTGTGCGTGCTGGCGGTCGGCCTGGCGCTGCTGGTGGGCACCGAGGGAGTGGCCCGGGGCACGGGGCTCGCGCTGCTCCACCTGGCCCTGGCCTGGGCCGTGATTGGTTGGGCGCGCAACCTGCTGTTCCAGGGCGGGGTGGCCACCCGCCACTTCTACTGGCCTCCCGGCTATGCGGCGGCCCTGCGCCGTTGGCTGCTGTGGTTGGGGGTGGCGCTGGTGCCGGTGCTGCTGATCGGCCCCCTGGCCCGGGATGCGGGGGTCGACCTGAACCAGCGGCCCCTGGCTCTGGGCCTGCTGCTCAGCGGTCTGCTGGCCATGAGCCTGGTGCTGACCAAGCTGATTCTGGCGCATGTGCCCTTCTTTGGGGTCAAGCTGTTCCGGCTGGTGCTGGGGCTTGTCATCGCGCTGGTGCCGCTGGTGCTGGCGGGGTTGATCGTCTACGGCTTCGAATACACCGCACTCAGCCTGCTGGGGCGCTTCGTGATCAGCCTCTACCTGCTGGGGCTGTGGATCCTGGTCGAAGCCACGGTGATCCGTGGGCTGGCCGTGGCGGCCCGCCGTCTGGCCTATCGTCGGGCCCTGGCGCGGCGGCGCGCCCAGGCCCAGGAGGGTGCCGAGGGCAGCCTGGAGGTGGTCGAGGAGCCGCCTCTGGACATGGAGCAGGTCAACCAGCAGTCGCTGCGCCTCTCCAAGCTGATCCTGCTGATCGGCTTCATCCTGGTGCTCTACCTGGTGTGGTCCGACCTGCTCACCGTCTTCAGCTACCTGGAGCAGGTCACCCTCATCGAGCCGGGAGAGGGCCAGGCGGCCGAGGCGGTGGCGAGCATGGTCTCGGTGGCCGACATCATCACCGCTCTGCTGGTGGTGGTGCTGACCCTGATGATGGCGCGCAACCTGCCGGGCCTGCTCGAGGTCAGCGTGCTCTCCCGCCTGGAGCTCAAGCAGGGCAGCGCCTATGCCATCAGCTCATTGCTCGCCTATGCCATCGTCGGCGGGGGGGTGGTGACCGCCCTGGGGACCCTGGGCGTTTCCTGGAGCAAGCTGCAGTGGCTGGTCGCGGCGCTGGGGGTGGGCCTGGGCTTCGGCCTGCAGGAGATCTTCGCCAACTTCGTCTCGGGGCTGATCATCCTCTTCGAGCGGCCGGTGCGCATCGGCGACACCATCACCCTGGGCAACCTTACCGGCACGGTGAGCAAGATCCGAATACGCGCCACCACGGTGATCGATTTCGACCGCAAGGAGATCATCATCCCCAACAAGACCTTCATCACCGACCAGCTGATCAACTGGTCGCTCTCCGACACGGTCACCCGGGTCGTGCTCAGTTACGGGGTCGCCTACGGCTCGGATCATCGCCTTGTCCATCGCCTGCTGAGGGAGGCCGCCGACGAGAACCCGCGGGTCCTGGTGGATCCCGAGCCCCAGATCTTCTTCATGAGCTATGGCGAGAGCACCCTGGACTTCGAGCTGCGCATCTTCGTCAACAGCCTCGGCGACCGGCTCTTCGCGACCGACGAGATCAACTGCCGGGTCGGCGAGCTGTTCGCCGAGCACGGCATCGACATCGCCTTCAACCAGCTCGATGTCTGGCTGCACCGCGCCGGAGGCGAGGCGGCGCGGGTTCAACATGTCTCCACCGGTCCGTCGATTCCTCCCGAGCACCCGCCCCCCGGCGCCGGGGGGGGTCCGGGCGAATTCGAGGGCGGTGACGGCGGTGGGGGCGACGGCGGACGTTGAGCGACAGGCAGGGGGGGGGGCACCAAGGGGTTGCGCGAAGCAGAGCGCTGCCCTCAGCGCCTTACGGCGTGGAG
>NZ_JAWSUJ010000180.1:0-3928 GCF_033549285.1 Halomonas sp. | reverse complement strand
TCAGGACAAGCGGTCAAGCTTAGGACAACCGGTCAGAATAGTTGTCGTCCACCGGCCAGAGTAATTGTCGCTCTATACGCTGTGGGAGGTGCAATCATGATGGCACCGAACAGCCCCACCCCCACTCTCTCTCGGCATACCTTCTCCGGCATGATTGCCGACCAGCTCACAGCACTGCTGACGCAATACGCAAAGTCAGGGGAGCCGGTCACCGCATGCGAGCTTCGCGACCAGTTGCTCAAGTGCCCCGACTTTGAGACGGCGGACAGTAACCTCCTTTACCTCCGGGCACGCGATCGCCTCCGCTCCCTGAAACATCAAGGCCTGGCGCATCGCGTTGGCGTGCAAGGGAAGAGCCGGCCGGTGTACAAGATCACCGATATGCCAGCCGAGGCGATCTCAAGACCCAGAGCGATTGCCGCGTCACCGCGTCGTTGTAATGAGTCTGACCACAACGTCTCTGACCATACCCACAAGGCTGCGTCGGAAACGACGGGCACAACAGGCGATTTTGCCACCTACCTGCAGCGCGAGCGACACCGCTTGAAACTCGACATGCAGGCGGCGCTGGGAGAAGCCACCCATTATCGTCAGGTCCTGGAAGCATTTCCGGAGCGTCGAGCGCTGATCGAGCCGCTGCATGAGGCTGCCCTACAACGAGGTGGTGAACTGAAGGGAAAACTTGACGCGGTCGTCGCGATTGACAACGCGCTGAATCAGAAGGAGGTGGCGTCATGAGCCAACCATTCCATGAGACCAACAGTCACTGGCCTGATCTCCCTCCCCTCCGTCCTTGGCAATCAGCCTGCATTCGGCATGCCCTCGACACCCTGTCAACGGATCAGCCGCACTTTCTGTGTCAGGCGACCCCGGGTGCCGGCAAGATGCTGATGGCAGCCATGCTGACCCGCGAACTGATGGAGCGAGAGGCCATCAGCTATGTGCTCTACCTGGGACCGACAACTACCGTCGTCGAGCGGGCTGCAGAAACTCTCGCCAAGGTTACGGGGCGGGAGATGCACGGGCGCCTGGGCGCGCATGGCGCTGCCTTCACCTATCATGCGCTGCGCTCTCGGCTGAACGAACTGAAGCGACTGGCCAGTCAGGCAAAGGTCTTGTTGATCTGGGACGAAAGCCACCATGCAGCCGGCCACCCGGAAGCACTGGCAGATGCCAACCAGTGGGGCATGGCGCTGATGGCCCTCGAACGTCAGGTCCGCTTCACCTTGGCTTTGTCAGGGACCCCTTGGCGCACCGATGGAAGCTGCCTGCCTCTGCTGCGCTACCTGGAAGCCCCTACTGACAACGAATCTGCAGATGCGACCAAGACTTCGGGTCAACCGCAACAACTTCTCCAACCGGACTTCATCTATACCCTGGAACAGGCCATCCAGGATGGCGTATGTCGCTACCCTCGCCTGCAATTGGTCGACAATCGCTCGATCCGCCTCACCAGTTATCACCCTCGCAGTGGGAGACGTGAGAATCGCCGGTTCACCAGCATTCCAAACCTGCTCAAGCATCCGGCGATTCACTACAGCAGCCTGCTACGCCATGACGAGCCGATGCAGCGGCTGCTGGACCTGGGGTCGGAAAAGTTGGACGCACTTCGTAAGGTGACTCCCGATGCCGCAGGCCTGGTTATCGCCTCCGATATCGCCCATGCCGAGGAAATTGCCCAAGTTCTGGAGGATCGTCACCAGACGGTGTGTCTGGTAACCAGCAAGGAACACAATGCCCATGCCCGCCTACAGGCCTTCCGCGATGACACCAGCCAGTGGATTGTCTCGGTTGGTATGGTGAGCGAAGGAGTCGACATACCGCGCCTCAGGGTATGTTGTTACCTCAGTCATATCCGCACCGAACAGCATTTTCGCCAAGTACTGGGCAGGATCATTCGCCGGCAGGGTGACAATGATGGCGACTGTTTTCTGTACGCCCTCAATGAACCGCTGCTGAGGCGTTATGCCCGTCGCGTCACAGATGACCTGCCTGAGGATCTGGCCACAGCCGCCTTGACCAAACCACCTTCTGGCCCGAATGGAACTGGCGCTCGCCCAGATGGCACTGCCCCCGCTGACACAACATCCGAGTCCGGCACCGGCTCATCCGCCGAGACAATGAAAACTGTTGGCGACAGTCATGACAGTCCCCCGTCGCCCCAAGTCTCCATGGAAGGGAACGGGAGTACCAATAGCCTGGATCCGGATGTGGCTTTCTCACAGGCCTTCTTCGAACGTCTCGTGGCATTGAAGCTCTCGCTCTAACAGCCAGACAGAAAAGACTTACCGTCCACCCATCGTGACATAGATCCAGACCTCGAGTGCCGGGTTCAGGTAATGACTCTATTCTTTCAGGATAAGGTATGGACAAGACGTCAAGCGTCACGATGGCGTGGCTGATAGCAGAGGGCTGCCACTCGCTGCCCAAGACACCAAATTGTCAAAGGTTCATTCCCATGAACTCGAAACGTCAGCAACGCTCCGTCATCTCAAAAGAAATGAAGAACGATAACTCAGGGATCACCATCAATCACGAAGGCCTCTCAGAAGAAGCGCGACATCTGCTCGCCCAGAGTGTCTCGGCCAACAGCGTGAGAGCCATGCGCGCCGATCTGCGGGTCTACCAACAGGCTGGGGGTATATTGCCGGCCACGGACACTGATATCGCGAACTATCTTTCTGCTCAGAGTGCGCTGGGCAAAAAGCCGGCGACGCTGGAGCGTTACGCCAACTCGCTGCACATGTGGCATCGCTACATGAACCTGCCCTCTCCAATAAAGACCATGGCGGTACGCAACGTCCTACGTGGCATCAAGCGGAGCCGCGACACTCGGCAGAGCTCAGCGCCGGCCCTGCGGCTCAAGGAACTGCATGCGATGTTGGCGGCACTGGATCGATCTACGCTCCATGGGATGCGCGACAGCGCCATCTTCCTGCTCAGTTTCTATGGCGCGTTCCGTCGCAGCGAGGTGGTGGTACTGGGCTATGAGGACATCGAGTGGCACCCGGAAGGTATCACCATCACTCTGCACTACAGCAAGGCCAACCGATCAGGCCGCATCGAAACAAAAAGCCTGATGCGGGCACCAGCAGGCAGCGCATACTGTGCAGTAGCCATGCTCGAGCACTGGCTGGAGGCCTCCCGCATTACGCATGGAGCGATCTTTCGTCGAATAAGTCCGAAGGGACGGATTGGCGCGTGCCGCATTACTGCACAAGCGCTCTACGTGAGAATGAAAAAAGCCCTGAAGCTGGCCGGATTAGCAACCCAGGGCTATTCACCGCACAGTTTTCGGGCGGGCTTCATCACCGAGGCACATCTTCGGGGCAAAAGTGATGTTCAAATCAAGCGCATCAGCGGACACCGTGATCAGAATGCATTTGAACGATATATCCGAGTCGCCGACGAATTCGAAAATAATGCCGGAGATTTCTTCAACCTCTGACTACATCTCGAGCGCACCACCCAAAGATGCGGAGCGTGTCACAGGGACTCCAACAAAAAGGCTTGATCCCGGCTCATTCATCAGGAAGAAGTATGATGGTGTTGAACCGAGGGGGTGCAGGCATCGGCTCACTCCAACGTCATCAAGCCATTTGATGGCCGGGCAACCTAGTCACTATCCAACTCAAAAATCGCATATTCATCACTTTTAAGCATCAATGCTGAGCGATGGTGCAGTCGTGCCCGCCGACCTCCGTCGTGGCCGCACTGCTGACTGATTGGATCATGGTGATGCCGAGTGTCAGGCCAAGGCCGTCAGCCGGGGCAGCCCCTTCAGCAAGCTGGGGCACCATTTGTCGGTAAGCAATCGCCCGGTCTACCCGACCCATTGGTTACATTTGTCGGGTTCTTCGTCGCTTCACGTGGATTTGGCCTGATCGAACAGGCGGCCCACCGGGCTGCCAATCAGGTAGATCATGGC
>NZ_JAWSUJ010000179.1:0-4040 GCF_033549285.1 Halomonas sp. | reverse complement strand
GCGTGAGCCGGGCGTCGCCCGTCCCGCCGCCGAGTCGCGGGAGACCGTCCGGCCGCTGAGCCGTGAGCCGGAGCCCGTGGCACAGCGCGACCCCGCTCCCGAGCGCAACGCCCAGTCGACCACCGCTTCTTCCCGAGGCCCGGTGACGGAGCCGGCGGCTCAGGAGGCGGCGAGGCGCTACCCCGAGGCCGACGAGCGCCGCGAGCCGGGGCTCTCGAGCCTGGATGGCCTGGACGAGACGTCCATGGAGTCCGCCGCATCGCGGGACACCCAGCCCCTGGCAGCCGACCCCGAGGATCACGACACCTACGCCGACGAGGAACACTACCGCCTGGTGGACCTCGAGGGGATGGGCGACTCCCTCAAGAGCGGCTCCAAGCGGGTGGGTTCTTCCATGCAGCGCTTCGGGGCCTCCCTGCAGAAGAGTCTCGCCGAGCGGCGCGAGCACAAGCGCAGCGAGAAGGTTCGCCGCGAGCAGGAGCGCGCCGAGAAGGCCGCCCGCGAGGCGGCCCGTCGCCAGCGTGCCGAGGACGAGAAGGCCGTCCAGGAGGCCGAACGGCGTCGCCTGGAGGCCGAGGCGGTCGCCTCTGCCGATGACGACGACCCGCTCTTCACGCCCTCTCGTGACCCGCAGCAGGCGCCCGAGGAGGCGCCGGTCGAGGCCGCAAGGGACGACGTGGCCCCGCGCGACGACGTGGTGCGCACCCACCCGGTGCTGGAACGGGCCCTGCGCCACGACGTCAACGCCGAGCATGCCCGCGAGACCCTGAGCCAGTCCGACGAGATCATCGTCATCAGCGTGATGGCACGGGACGAGGAGGGCTTCTCCGGTACGGCACTGCTCGACCTGATGCTGGCCTGCGGGCTGCGCTACGGGCGCGACATGGGCATCTTCCATCGCTTCGAGACCGAGGACCCGGAGAGCCGCCTGCAGTTCTCCATGGTCAACGTGGTCAAGCCGGGGACCTTCCCCATCGAGGCCATGGACGACTTCCGGACCCAGGGCATCACCCTGCTCATGCCGCTGCCGGGCGCCAGCGATACCGCGGCTGCCTTCGAGGCGATGGTCGAGACCGCCATGGTCATCGTCCGCCACCTCGGTGGAGAGCTGAAGGACGAGAACCAGAGCGTGATGACCGCCCAGACCGTGGAGTTCGCCCGCCAGCGGGTCCAGGAGTTCGAGCGACGCAATCGCCTCAACCGTTATCAGGTAAATTAGCGCTGAGCGCCGAGCGCCCAGCCGAAAGCCAACAACCCCCGGCCCTGTCCCGGGGGTTGTTGCATTAACCGAGAATGCAGATTCAATGACACAGCCCGACCCGCAGATCCTCGACGAGGTGGCGCGCCTGCGTGCCGAGCTCGACGACGCCAACTACCGCTACTATGTGCTCGATGAACCGCGGCTCACCGACGCCGACTACGACCGCCGCCTGCGCCGCCTGCAGGAGCTCGAGGAGGCCTATCCCGACCTGGTGACCCCCGACTCCCCGACCCAGCGGGTGGGGGCCGCGCCCGATGCCGGCTTCCCCGAGGTGCGGCACGCCGTGCCCATGCTCTCCCTGGACAACGCCTTCAGTGAGGAGGAGATCAAGGCCTTCGTCAGACGCGTCGCCGACCGCCTGGAGGCCCATGGCGAGCCGCTGGCCTTCTGCTGCGAGCCCAAGCTCGACGGGGCCGCCGTGTCGCTGGTCTTCGAGCAGGGCATGCTGGTCAGCGGTGCCACCCGCGGCGACGGCCGCACCGGCGAGGGCATCACCGCCAACCTGCGCACCCTGCGCTCCATCCCGCTGCGGCTGCGCGGCGACGACCCGCCCGCCCTGCTGGAGGTGCGCGGCGAGGTGATCATGAGCCATCAGGGCTTCGAGGCGCTGAACGAACGGGCCCGGGAGTCGGATGGCAAGGTGTTCGCCAACCCCCGCAACGCCGCCGCCGGCAGCCTGCGCCAACTCGACCCCAGGATAACGGCGACCCGCCCGCTGGAGTTCAGTGCCTACCAGGTGGCGCGCATCGAGCCGGAGCAGGGCGACGCCAGCCACAGCCAGCTGATGGCGAGGCTCGGCGACTACGGCTTTCGCACCAGCCAGGAACTGGCGGTGGTCGAGGGGGCCGAGGGGATCATCGACTACTGTCGACGGCTCGGCGAGAAGCGTGACGACCTCGGCTACGACATCGACGGGGTGGTGATCAAGGTCGACGACCTGCGCCTGCAGCGCGAGCTTGGCTTCGTGGCGCGCGCCCCGCGCTGGGCCATCGCCTTCAAGTTTCCCGCCCAGGAGGAGACCACCCGGCTCAACGACGTGGAGTTCCAGGTCGGTCGCACCGGGGCGATCACCCCGGTGGCCCGGCTCGAACCGGTCTCGGTGGCCGGGGTCACCGTCTCCAATGCCACCCTGCACAATGCCGACGAGATCGCCCGGCTCGGCGTGATGATCGGCGATACCGTGGCGATCCGCCGGGCAGGCGACGTCATCCCCCAGGTGGTGCGGGTGCTCGAGGAGCGTCGTCCGGCCGATGCACGGGCGATCGTCTTCCCCGAGCACTGCCCGGCCTGTGGCTCGGACATCGAGCACCTGGAGGGCGAGGTGGTGGCGCGCTGCTCCGGGGGCCTCTATTGCCCCGCCCAGCGCAAGGAGGCCCTCAAGCACTTCGCCTCGCGCCGTGCCCTGGACATCGACGGCCTGGGCGAGAAGCTGATCGACCAGCTGGTCGAGCGTGAGTGGGTGACCACGCCGGCGGATCTGTTCCGGCTCGAGGCCGAACGCCTCGCCGAGCTGCCGCGCATGGGCAGCAAGTCCTCCGAGAACCTGGTGGCGGCACTCGAGAAGGCGAAGCAGACGACGCTTGCGCGCTTCGTCTATGCACTCGGCATCCGCGAGGTGGGTGAGGCCACGGCCGCCAACCTGGCGCTACACTTCGGCACCCTGAAGGCGCTGATGGCGGCCGACATCGAGGCGCTGGAGGCCGTGGAGGACGTGGGCCCCGTCGTCGCCGCCCACGTGCATACCTTCTTCCGCCAGCCCCACAACCGCGAGACCATCGACGACCTGATCGACTGCGGGCTGAGCTGGGACGAGGAGGAGGTCGGCGAGCGCCCCCAGCCGCTGGCCGGCCAGAGCTGGGTGCTCACCGGCACCCTGGAGAGCATGACCCGCGACGAGGGCAAGGCGCGACTCCAGGCCCTGGGGGCCAAGGTCGCCGGCAGCGTCTCCCGCAAGACCGCCTGCGTGGTGGCCGGCGAGGCCGCCGGCAGCAAGCTGGAGAAGGCCGAGCAGATGGGGGTCGAGGTCATCGACGAGGCCGCCTTCCTCGAACGGCTGGCCGCCTGGGAAGAGGGGGAGACCGACGCATGAACGACGATCGCTTTATCGAGGTGCCCTACCGCATGCTGCCGGGCGAGACCCTGGACGCCCTGCTGGAGGCGTTCGTCACCCGACAGGGCTACGACACCACCGACACCGGCGAGGGCATGCGCGGCTGGGTGGCCCAGCTCAAGGCCCAGCTCGAGCGCGGCGAGCTGCTGATCGCCCATGACCTCAGGACCGAGACCACCGAGGTGATGACCCTGGCCCAGTGGCGCGCCTTCGGCCGCGACCTGGCCGACGACGAGGAAGAGGGGTAGGGCGCAGTCCCCCTCTACGCGCTGTTCCCGATGCCTTTCGCTGACTCTACTTCCCTTGGATCAGGTCGCGGATCAGCCTCCTTCCGGGGTGCAGGTGGTCCACCAGCGGCTGTTCCAGCGGCAGCGGCTCGTCGCAGATCCGTGAGGCGAGAAGCTCCGCGCACAGCGGCGCGCTGGCCAGGCCTCGGGAGCCGTGGGCGGCGCTGATCCACAGGCCCCCATGGTGCCGGCCGGGCGTATCGGGCACGCGGGTGGCGTCCCTGGCCAGGCCCGCGTAATCGCCCTGCCAGGCCTCGGCGTCGGGCACCGGGCCGGCGTAGGGGGACTTGTCGGGACTGGCGGCGCGCACCGCGGCCCGCCCCTCGAGGTGACCGGGCTCGAGCTCGGCCCCCGCCTCGCACAGGGCGGCCACGAAAGCGGG
>NZ_JAWSUJ010000178.1:0-4246 GCF_033549285.1 Halomonas sp. | reverse complement strand
GAGCCGGGTGCGTCAATTGCGCATGCCCGGATCTGAGGGGGGCCGGGTCGAGCAATCGCCCGGTCTACCCGACTAGCGTCGAATGCCCCCCGGGGGCCGTTCGGGCACCGTCAACAGACCGCGCCGCTGGTAATAGCGGATGGTTTCCACATGAACGCCCGCCGCTCTGGCCAGGCCACCGATGGTCAGTGAGTCCACCGTGTTCGGCATGTTCCTTGACTCCGTAGTTGACTACGGAAGTAACCTTATCCCTACCCACATGGCGCATGAAAGGGAGGTGGCATGCCGACATCGAAATCGGGACGTGGTCCCTTGGCTGCCGGAGGCGTCGCGGCACTGCTGGCCTCGGCCTGCTGTCTTGGTCCATTGCTACTGATCACACTGGGGGTTTCCGGCGCCTGGATCGGCAATCTCACGGCCCTGGAACCTTATCGCCCGCTGTTCATTGCGATCGCCTTGGTGGCAATGGGCTTCGCCTGGCGCCGTATCTTTCGGCCAGCGGCCATCTGCCAGCCGGGGGAGGTGTGTGCGCTCCCTCACGTGCGAACGGCCTACAAGTCGCTCTTCTGGCTGGTATCAGTGCTGGTATTGATCGCCTTGGCGTTCCCCTACGTCCTGCCGCTGTTCTATTGAAAGGAGAGATGTGCATGAAAACGCGTTTGGCGCTGGTAGCCCTCATCGTCCTGCTCAGCACGCCCGTATGGGCCGCCGTGCAGACCGTGACGCTCGCGGTGCCGGGCATGACCTGCGCCGCTTGCCCGATCACCGTCAAGGCTGCTCTTGGCCGGGTGGAGGGTGTCTCGCACGTTGTGGTGAGTTACCCGGATCGTGAAGCCGTGGTCACCTTCGAGGACTCCCTGACCTCCGTGGAGGCTCTGATCGAGGCCACCACCAACGCCGGCTATCCCTCAACCCCATCAGCTGCGCAAGCAGGCCGAGAGTGACCATGAAAAATCCCACGACGTTGCTGCGTGTAGGGTGGTCGGCACCGTGCTGGTCGCACTGTGCTGTTTCACGCCGATCCTGGTGATCCTGCTGGGCAGCGTGGGATTGGCGGCGCTCACCGGCTACCTGGATCTTGTTCTGCTACCCGCCCTGGCCGGCTTCATCGGCCTGACTGCCTATGCGCTGTGGCGCAAGAAACAAACCGACGCCTGCTGTCGCCATGCGTCCAGAGGCTCAAGGAGCTCCCCGAATGAGTGATGACAAGATCCTGCACATCGCCGTGATCGGCAGCGGCGGAGCGGCCATGGCCGCTGCCCTCAAGGCCGTCGAGCGCGGCGCCCGGGTGACCCTGATCGAACGGGGCACTCTGGGGGGGACCTGCGTGAACATCGGCTGCGTGCCCTCGAAGATTTTCATTCGCGCCGCCCATGTCGCCCATCTGCGCCGGGAAAGCCCCTTCGACGCGGGGCTGAGCGCCCAGGCACCGGAGGTGGGTCGGCCCAGGCTGCTGGAGCAGCAGCAGGCGCGTGTCGAGGCGCTGCGCGAGGCCAAGTACGCGAGCATCCTGCGCGACCATCCGGCCATCACGCTGCTCAGCGGTGAGGCGCGTTTCCTCGATGCCCACCGACTGGCGGTCACGCTGAACGACGGCGGCGAGCGCATCATCGATTTCGATCGTGCCTTCATCGGCACCGGTGCTCGCCCTGCTGAGCCGCCGGTGCCGGGGCTTGCTGACACGCCCTACCTGACCTCCACCAGCGCCCTGGCACTCGACACCATCCCCGAACGGCTGATCGTGATGGGCGCCGGTTTCGTTGCCCTGGAGCTGGCCCAGGCCTTCGCCCGGCTGGGTAGCCGGGTCACCGTGCTGGCTCGAAGCCACCTGCTCTCCGCCGAGGATTTCGCCATCGGCGAGGCCGTCGAGACCGCATTCAAGCGTGAGGGCATCGAGGTCCTCAAGCAGACCCAGGCCAGCCACGTGGAACACGTCGACGATGAGTTCGTGCTGGAAACCAACGCCGGCACCCTGCGGGCGGATCAGTTGCTGGTCGCCACTGGCCGCACCCCCAACACCGAAGGTATGAACCTGGAGAGCATCGGCGTGGCAACCGTGCAGGGGGCGATTCGGGTGGATGACCGCCTGCGCACCACGGTACCGAACCTCTACGCCGCCGGTGACTGCACCGAGCTGCCCGCGTTCGTCTATGTCGCCGCGGCCGCCGGCAGCCGTGCCGCCATCAACATGACCGGCGGCGAGGCCCGCTTGGACCTCGGCGCCATGCCCGGGGTGATGTTCACCGAGCCCCAGGTGGCCACGGTGGGCCTGACGGAGGCTCAGGCGATCGACCAGGGTATCGAGGTCGAGATCCGTACCCTTGAGCTGGAGAACGTGCCGCGGGCATTGGTGAACTTCGACACACTGGGATTCATCAAGATGGTCGCCGAGCGCGATACCGGGCGCTTGCTGGGCGTGCAGGCGGTAGCAGGAGAAGCTGGTGAGCTGATTCAGGCGGCGGTGCTGGCGTTGCGGGCGCGCATGACGGTCGAGGAGATCGGCGATGAGCTGTTTCCCTATCTCACCATGGTGGAGGGGCTCAAGCTCTGCGCCCAGACCTTCACCAAGGATGTGTCGCAGCTGTCCTGCTGTGCAGGGTAATCTGCCAGTGAAATTCACTGAGTGCCTTTATCACTCATGCCCCATTCTATTCCTCCACTCTTGGCATAGTCGGAAACATCAGGTCATCATGTAAAGAAAACGAAGGTTTTTTGCGAAGCGTGCACCAACAGTGCTGAGTAGATGATTCCGAAGGAATGGTCCGCTTCTGGCCGAATGATGAATGTTAGTTTATGCTGATGGAGCCAGGTCGGCAGCTGGCGATCCAAGCGGCGGCTTAGCCTAGCATTAGATAAATGAGGATTCATGATTTCGGAGTTTAACCAGCATCAACAAGATGCTCGTGCAAGAACAGATACACTAGCGAAGGTAATATTTTTGCTTTCAGGCGGTGCGCTTACGCTCTCAATCAATGCCTTTACGGGGAAAAATTCTGTTACTTTTCCTGCGGATTTGGTCAGTGCATTGCAGTGGTCTTGGGGTCTCTTTTTTGGTTCAGTTTCTTCTCTTTTATTGCTGATCGTTTTGGTTTTAATCAATTCGTTTGTATTTGGTGAGAGATGGCGTCGCCAGCTCAATGGCGAAAAAAGTAGAAAACCTCAATCTTCATCCGTTTTGTTGGTTTTTTGGTGTCGGGGGAGTGCTTAGTTTCCTGGCGGGCTTTGGCTTAATGGCTTATGTCGTAATAAGAATGATAGGACCGCAGGTTTAACAAGTAGTTGCAACTCGTTCCGGCCTATGGGGCTCCATCGTACCGGCTTACCGGCGCGGTCGAGCCCATGCCGGACGCTGAACATCGACATTATATCTGCTCTGGCTGAACGTCCACTTATGGCCGAATGTGGAATGTTAGTCTATGCTGATGGAATTATTATTGACTGTTCGCGACCCATAGCGGACATGCTGGCAAAGGCAGCAGGCACGTTCATTGGAGATATACAGCATGCACGATGATCGGTGTTATACTGCCGAATTATATTTAATTAATAGGGATTTCGATAGGATGAGAGGTGCTCGAACGCGCAGCATAGCATTGTTGAACGGGCATGCGCGTTTAAGTGAAATATCGAGCACGCTATCTAATACCTGTTGAACTAAATTGCAGGAATAGCATGCGAGTAGGGAGCTTCATTTTCGTTGTGATTGGGCTCTTAGGAGCTGTTTTCAGCTTCCTGGAATTTTCTGGAGCCTCCCTTCCTTATCAGGATGCAACGCCAGAAATATTGGAGCAGCAATCCGCTAGCATTCAGTTTTGGGGAGCGTCACTGATGGCAAAACTTTTTCTTCTCATTGTTGGCGGGTGGGGTTTGTGGCGTACACGCCACAGGAAATAATCACATGGTCGTAGTCGGCGTGGAGCTGCAAATTAACAAAGCCATTAAGTCTGTTCCGGGCCGTTGGCCCTCCACGGGACGCCCTTGTCAGGGCGCCCCTTATGGCCGGCGTTATACATCAGGAAAAACTCAATGGCCGCTTCTGGCCGCGTGCAGTCCTTTCTTAAAAAAACGTCAACCCGACCTGGAAGAGCCGCTCCACGTCGCGCAGACGGCGCTTGTCGATCACGAACAGGATGACGTGGTCACCGGATTTCACCACCACGTCATCGTGGGCGATCAGCACCTCCTTGCCGCGCACCACGGCGCCGATGGTGGTGCCCTGGGGCAGGTCGATCTCGCCGATGGCGCG
>NZ_JAWSUJ010000177.1:0-4256 GCF_033549285.1 Halomonas sp. | reverse complement strand
GCGTCATGGCCCTCGATGCCGATGATCTCGCGGTCGAACCCGCCGTTCTCCATCGCCGCCTGGGCCCGCTGGTGCGAGCGCACGCCGAAGGCGTCCTGCTCCTGGCGGGAGATGCCATGCATCTTGCCCAGCAGTTCCGCGGTCAGCCCCATCATCATGGCCGCCTTGGCCACGTGCTTGCTGGCCGCCGGGTTGACGTCGACGCCATGGGTCATGCCCACGTGCTCCATGTGCTCCACGCCGCCGATGATGTAGAACTCGCCCATGCCGGCCCGTATGTTGGCGGCGGCGATGTGCAGCGCGCTCATCGAGGAGCCGCACAGGCGATTGACCGTCTGCGCCGGCACGGTGTGCGGGATGCCGGTGAGGATCGCCGCGTTGCGGGCGATGTTCATGCCCTGCTCCAGGGTCTGGTTGACGCAGCCCCAGATCACGTCGTCGACCTCGGCCGGGTCGAGCCCCGGGTTGCGGTCGAACAACGCCTGCATCACCGCGGCGGAGAGGTTCTCGGCGCGCACGTGGCGGAAGGCCCCCTGCTTCGCCCTGGCCATGGCGGAACGGGCACAGTCGACCACCACCACGTCTCTCGGATTCAAGCTCATCGATAACTCCTTAAATTATGTCCGGAACGTCCTGACCGTTGCGTGGCATCTCGCGTGGACGCGTCAGCCCTGGGCCTGGCTGGGGTAGAATTTCTCGCCGGAGGCGGCCATCTGGCGCAGCTTCTCGGTGGGCGCGTAGAGCGGGCCGAGCTCCTCGGCCAGGCGCTCGGCCTGGGCGACGAAGGCGTCGACGCCCATGGCATCGATGTAGCGCAGCGCACCGCCGCGGAAGGGCGGGAAGCCGATGCCATAGATCAGCGCCATGTCGGCCTCGGCGGGACTGCCGACGATGTCATCCTCCAGGCAGCGCACGGTCTCAAGGCAGAGCGGCACCATCATGCGGGCGATGATCTCCTCGTCGGAGAAGTCGCGGCGCTGCCGGGCCACGCCCTTGACCAGCTCGATGGCGGCCTCGTCGGTGACCTTCCGGGGCTTGCCCTTGCGGTCCTCCTCGTAGGCGTAGAAGCCCTTGTCGTTCTTCTGACCCAGGCGATCCTGCTCCACCATGAGCTGGATGGCGCTCTTGCCCTGGCCGTCTCCCCGCTCACCGGCCATGCCGGCCATGCGATCCGGGAAGCCCTCGGCCATCACCTCGCCGGCGTGCACCGCGGTGTCCATGCCCACCACGTCGAGCAGGTAGGCGGGGCCCATGGGCCAGCCGAATCTCTCCATCACCTTGTCGATATGCTGGAAGTCGGCGCCCTGCTCCACCAGCTGGCTGAAGCCGCCGAAGTAGGGGAAGAGCACGCGGTTGACCAGGAATCCCGGGCAGTCGTTGACCACGATGGGCGTCTTGCCCATGGCCCGGGCGTAGGCCACGGTAGCGGCGACGGCGACGTCAGAGGTCTTCTCGCCGCGGATCACCTCCACCAGCGGCATGCGGTGCACCGGGTTGAAGAAGTGCATGCCGCAGAAGTTCTGCGGCCGCTTGAGGTTCTCGGCCAGGCGGGTGATGGAGATGGTCGAGGTATTGGAGGTGAGGATCGTCTCCTCCCCCACCTGGCCTTCCACCTCGCTGAGCACCGCATCCTTGACCTTGGGGTTCTCGACCACCGCCTCGACCACCAGGTCGACGTGGCCGAAGTCGCCGTAGGAGAGGGTCGGGCGAATGTTGCTGAGCTTCTCGGCCATCTGCCCGGTGGAGAGCTTGCCGCGCTCCACCTGCTTGGCGAAGAGCTTGCGGGCCTCCTTGAGGCCGAGTTCGATGGCCTCCTCCTTGATGTCCTTCATCAGGATGGGCGTGCCCTTGGAGGCGCTCTGGTAGGCGATCCCGCCGCCCATGATGCCGGCGCCGAGCACCGCCGCCTGCTTGACGGGCCGCGCCTGCTTCTCGTACTGGCTGCCCTTCTTCTTGACCACCTGGTCGTTCATGAACAGGCCGACCAGGTTGAAAGCCACCTCGGAGAGCGCCAGCTTGGCGAAGGCCTTGGCCTCGATGGCCTGGGCCCGGGCGCGCGACTCGCCGGCACCCTTCTGGATCACCTTGATGGCCTCCACCGGCGCCGGGTAGTGCGGCCCCGCCTTGCCCTTGACGTAGCCCTTGGCGGTCTCGAAGGTCATCATCTGCTCGAGGGGGCCGAGGGTGAGCGGCGAGGTCTTCTCGGCGCGGCGGGCCCGGTAGTCGAGCTCGCCACGATGGGCGCGGGCCAGGATGTCCAGGGCCGCGGCCTGCAGCTGCTCGCCCGGCACCACGGCGTCCACCGCCCCCATCTCCAGGGCCGCCTCGGCGCGATTCTCGGTGCCGCCGGCGATCCACTCGATGGCGTTGTCGGCGCCGATGAGCCGCGGCAGGCGCACGCAGCCGCCCCAGCCGGGCAGGATACCGAGCTTGGTCTCGGGCAGGCCGATCTTCGCGGACTCGGCCATGACGCGAAAGTCGGTGGTCAGGGTGATCTCACAGCCACCGCCCAGGGCCAGGCCATTGATGGCGGTGACGGTGGGGAACGGCAGGTCCTCGATGGCATTGAAGATGCCGTGCACCCGCTCGAGCATGCCCTCGAGCTGCTCCGCGCCCTGCTCGAACATGCCGTGGAACTCGGTGATGTCGGCGCCGACGATGAACGCCTCCTTGGCGCTACCGATCACCAGCCCCTCGAGGCCCTTCTCGGCACGGAGGGCCGCGACGGCCTCGCCCAGTTCCGCGACCACGGCACTGGAGAGCTTGTTGACGGACTCGCCCTTCAGGTCGAAGGTCAAGGTGGCGATGGCATCGCCTGCTTCCTCGAGACCACGCGCCACCGTGATGGCATTGCCTTGATAGATCATCCACGAACCTCCATGCAGGAATTCATACGGCCGTTTGATTTTCGACAGCTTGGTGCAGCCGAGCCCGAACGTCAAGCCCCTGCCGACAGCATGGCACGTTCCCGGCAACTCACCCCAACGGGTCGGGCGCTGTTAGACTCGGCGGATGAACCGAGAACCGCCGATGGGCGCGCCCCACTCCCCTTCCTCCCCTGCCGCCGGCAGGCCGCCACCTCGCCTCGGCGCCTGGCAGTCCCGCCTCGAACGCCTGGTGGAGCGCGCCCGGCCCTGGAGCTGGCTGTGGCCCCCGTTGGCTCTGGCCGCCGGGCTGGGGAGCTTCTTTCTGGTGGAGCGTCAGCAGTGGCTGGGCGGCATGCTGGCCCTGGGCATGCTGCTGGCCTGGGGACTGCTGCTCTCCGAGAGCCTGGTCGGCCGACTGCTGGTCCGGCGTGGCTACCCGCCCCTGCCCCGGGGTGTGACCACCTTCATCGCCCAGTTGATCCACCAGGAGACCCTGTTCTTCACCCTGCCCTTCCTGCTTGCCACCACGGTATGGCACAGCGGTCAGGCGCTCTTCACCCTGCTGGTCCTGGCCATGGCGCTGCTGTCGATCCTCGACCCGCTCTACTATCGGCTGGCCGGTCGGCTGCGCTGGCTCTACTTCGCCTTCCATGCGCAGTGCGTGTTCCTGGTGGTCCTGGTCACCCTGCCCACCCTGCTCCACCTGACCACCGGCCAGAGCCTGCTGCTGGCCATCGGCGCCATGGTGCTGTTCAGCCTGCCGAGCCTGATGCACCTGCTGCGGCCCATGAGCCCCTCGCGCTGGCTGGCGATGCTGGCCCTGCTGCCGTTGCTGGCCGGCGTGGCCTGGGCGGGCCGCGCCTGGGTGCCGCCGGCCAGCCTGTGGATCTCGGGCAGCGCCCTCTCGCCCGAGTTCGATACCGAGGCCAGGAGGCCGGTCGGCAGCACGTCCCTGACCCCGGCGGCCCTGGCCAGCGAGGGGCTCTATGCCTTCACGGCGATCCATGCCCCCCGCGGCCTGCGCGAGGAGGTGGTGCATGTATGGCGACAGGATGGCGAGGAGGTCGACCGCATCCCGCTGGAGATCCAGGGGGGACGCGCGGCCGGCTACCGGGCCTGGAGCCACAAGCAGAACTTCCCCGAGGAGGCGGGTGGCGAATGGCGCATCGACGTGATGACCGACAGCGGCCAGCGGATCGGCATGCTGCGTTTCACGGTGAGTGACGACGCCGGGGCGGCGACGCTGGCCGACGGCACGATACAGCGGCCCTCGGGCATTCCCGGCCTGGATGTCCGGCGGCTCCTGCCCCGGCCCGAGTCAGTCCCCGAGGCGGCACCCGAGGACACGCCCGAGGAGGAGCCCCAGGAGGACGAGACGCGGGCAGACGA
>NZ_JAWSUJ010000176.1:0-4322 GCF_033549285.1 Halomonas sp. | reverse complement strand
AACTCAGCCTGCCAGAGGTAGTGCACCTGAATCCCGAGACGGACCCGGTGCCGCAAGCAGCAGGGTTTTAAAGAACCCGGAACCATTTCATGTGCCAACTATGTTGACAGACTCCGCTTGTGCAGCTTGATGTCCATGAACCTGCTCCCGGATGAATTGCTGTAGAAGCTCCCTGGCTGCTATCAGAGGATAACTTCTATAGGCGATCTGATCATCCGGAACCCTACAACTCACGCAAAGTAGTCGGGTGGGTGATTAGTGAACGAATGACGGCTGATTTGGCCGGTGACGCTCTCAAAATGGCGTTGTGCATCCGAAAGAGGCGTCGTACATTCGGACCGCGGAAGCCAGTACTTTTCGACCCTGTACCAGTCACTGCTAATGCAGCATGAGTGCCAAGGGCAATTTCTATGTTAAAGCGTGCTCCAAGCGCTTCTTCCATAGCCTGAAGGTCGAGGCGATCCATAGCGAGCTTTTGGTGACTCTAGATGTCATTCGCCATCAGCCCGCCTCATTCATCAGGGCACAGAACGAGCGTGTTGAGTCCATCAATTGCCGGTACCGACCTGCTTCAACCTCACGCGGTCGCTTGGTAGCCGGTTGGCATATACCCGATTCGGCTTTTGGCCGATTTTTTCATAATGATCAGGAATTGATGTCTGGCGCCGGCGCAGCGTGGCCTTCGACCTCCGTTGTGGCCGCCTTACTTGGCGAGTCAATCTTGGTGACGCTGGGTGTCAGGCCAAGGCCGTCAGCCGAGGCAGCCCCTTCAGCAAGGTGGGCAACCATTTGTCGGCGGCATCGCCGAGGTGAAATGTGATGCGCCGGGCATGCACCGTCAGCGTCGCCGCAACCTTGAGCACCTGCTCGCGCATCCGCATCAGGCTCCACCCCTGGTGCGTGCGGCTCTCCAGCAAGCGCCGCAGCCCATGCAGGACCGGGTAGGCGTAGAGGCTCAACAGTAGGCTCACTTCGTTGCGGGCTATGACGTCCTGGACGGTGGAGTTGGCACGATCTGTCGGGGAGATGCACGTCGAGCGTCGACTTCACCCCGCCCATGTGCGCCTCGGCGCTGCCGCGCTTGCGGTACAGTGCCAGGACCTTCGCCGGCGGCCAGTCGAACTTGTCAAGGTTGGTGACCAGGAAGAAGGCATGCAGCAGCAGATCATCGGGGCGCTCCTGCACGACCAGCACAATGCGTCGCGGCGACGGCCAGGAGCCCACCTGGTACGACAGGTCATAACACCACTCCCGGGGGGTGTTCGGGGCGGCGACCTCGTGGACGCCGCAGGTACGGCGCCGCCAGCTTCTGAAGGCCCGAGTGACTGCGCAGTCGGCCCAAGTACTCGATATCACACTTTTCCAGGGCCTCCAGCGTGTCATTGTCGGTGAAGCCGGCATCGATGCGCACCCGAACCTGGGCGCCGCTGCTCTCGTTGAGCCGCTTCTCCAGTTTAGGATTCGGTGTGACCTGATGATCGGGCAACTCGGTTGGCGGTTTAGGCATGATACGGGCTCCTGAACCTCGGGCTCTGATATTGACCTTAACTCACTGAGCCGGTGTATGGATTCAGGTTGATACACAGGTGGGGGGGGGGGCGTCGATCGACCAGATTGTCTTCGAGCGCCTCGATCACGCCACTGTTGTCGAGAGTACCACGCAGCAGGAGAGCGCCGCTGTCGCTGGTGGTGCGGTGGCCGCTCAGCTCGACACGGACAGAACCGTTGCACGAGGGCGACCAGGTCGTTAGGGTTTCACCCATGGCGAGTGGTTCTCTGGAATCGTGTTCTGGCAGGAACATATTGATTCTACAAGAGAAAATCACTCGTCATCTTCGATTTCAGGGAATAAGCCGGGATCAGGTGTTCGATCTCATCGAGATGCACTAGAATCGTCAGCGCCGACGCAGTGCAAGTGGTATGAACAGCTCTGAGGCCTTTAAGGCCCAAATGATCGCTTTGGACGGTGTTCACAAATTCTGCATAAAATTCTTGCAGGAAAGTGAATGTAATAAAGAATCTGCTCATCGGCAGTGATCTTGATAACTAGCTTAAGAATTGCTGGGCTTGCCAAGATAGCGTGTAAAAAGTAATATGCCACATTCAAAATTTGAAAGGTTTTGACATGAAAGTTATTGTTTTCGGTGGTGATGGTTTTTGCGGATGGCCGACTACCTTGAGGCTTGCAAAAGCTGGTCATAAAGTAATGGTTGTTGACAACCTTTCGAGAAGAGCTATTGATGACGAGCTTTCATCAGGCAGCCTTACAAAAATAGCAAATATTCGTGACCGTGTTGCAGCGGCTCAAGAGAAGATCGGTGATGTAGAATTTTGTTATCTAGATATTGCAGCCCAGCCAAGTGAATTACGAGATTTGATTAAAGATTTTTTGCCTGATGCCGTAGTGCAATTTGCTGAGCAGCGCGCAGCTCCATATTCTATGATTGGAGATCGTGAACGTCGCTACACAGTAGACAATAATATTGTCGGAACCCATAATATTTGTTCAGCAATTGTCGATGTTAAGCCTGATACACATATTATTCACCTTGGTACGATGGGGGTCTATGGTTATTCTAAGAAGTTCGGAAAGATTCCTGAGGGGTATTTAGGTATTAATATTACGCAAACTAAGGAGGATACTGAGATACTTTATCCAGCCAATCCTGGTAGCGTTTATCACATGACAAAGTGTCTAGACCAGTTAATTTTCCAGTTTTATAATAAAAATTGGGGGTTGAAGATAACTGATCTTCATCAAGGTATTGTTTGGGGTGTAGAAACTCCAGAGACAAAGCTGGATACTAGATTGGTGAACCGTTTTGACTACGATGGTATTTATGGGACCGTTCTCAATCGGTTTATATCCCAGGCTGCTAATAATGTTCCGCTGACTGTATATGGTACAGGTGGGCAGTCAAGAGCGTTCATCCATATATCAGATACAGCTGAATGCATTAAGCTTTCTGTCGAGAACGATGTATTTGATAACAGCAGAGTCCGTATATTTAATCAGGTGTCGGAAGTTAAGTCAGTTGCTGGATTGGCTGAGGTGTTAAGAAAAATATATAATGCGGATGTCCAGTTTGTGGATAATCCACGGAAAGAGCTTGCTGAAAATGAGCTCGAAGTATCAAATTCAGGTCTTCGTAGCTTGGGTTTTGAACCAGTAATGCTGGATGAGGCATTAATTGATGATGTTAGGTTCGTTGCCGATCAGTCTAAAGTTAACTTCAACAAGAATAATGTTTTGACATCCCCTAAGTGGTGAGTAATGAATTTTTATTATGTGACTCCATGTGGAGGAGGGCCTGAAGAGGCCCTCGTAACCTGCTGTAGTGTTGTGGAGGTTGCAAAAAAACATCCTAATGCTGAATTTTATCATTTTTTTGTGTTAAATAATGGTGCTTGCCCTCTGGATACGTCTTCTCTCACTTTTCCTGGGAATTATAATTTTGTGGAGATTGATATTAACCCAGTCGGATGTAGGGCAGAAGCTAGAAACATAGCTCTCAAAGAAATAGCTACAATGGAACATGGTCTGGTTAATTTTCTAGACTCTGGCGATCTATTGCTTGGTGATATTGTCACATATTTCTTGGAGAGTGGAGTAGGAGACGGTAACTATGAGAAGAAGTTGTTTTCTTGTTCTGCTATCATTAAAGGGGAACAGTATAGCTCTATTAGAAACCCAAAGCCTGTCAATTTAATTAAAATAATAAATCCTTTCTATATAGGTGCTACCTATGTTGACTCGTGGCTGGCAATAAGAATCCCTTTTAGGAAAGGAAGGAAGGAAGATTGGAAATATTGGTTAGAAATTAAAGACCTTGCACGTGAAATTAAATTATTGAATGTTCTTGCATATGTTTATAATATAAAAAGCAGGCGGGATCACCTTAGGCGGAAAGCAATGCTTGTTAAAGATCAGTATCAATTTTTCCGTCGCTTTTTAGGGCTTAATTCTGTGCTTTCTGTTGGTGCACTTGTTGCCCACTACTCAATTTTAATCTATTTCTGGTTTGTTGCATATAAAAATCAGCACTAAATGGAGAGGGGGTAAGGTTTCGGCTTTCTCTAGTGTAGGGGCCCGGATGATGGGATCGCCTTTAGATGTCGGGTCCCGTGTGATTGACCACCCGCTTGGTAAATAACTCAGGTTGCTTGGTCTGCCATTCCTTCATCACCTCAATGGGTGATTGATGGTGCAGCGCCTTCTGCGGGATGTGGAGATTGTACAGCCTGGTGTAGCGTTTCAGCGTCTGCTCCAGGTCCTCGCCTGAGGTATAGCGCCGAGTCGCCAGCACGTCGCTGATGCGGCC
>NZ_JAWSUJ010000175.1:0-4566 GCF_033549285.1 Halomonas sp. | reverse complement strand
CGGATGCCGTCGAAGTGCGACAGGGTGTAGACCCGCCAGTAGCGCTCGTCGGGGGCCGGTTCGCGCCCCTCGAAGCGGGCGCGGAAGGCCCGCGCATCGCTGCGCGACAGCTGGGCGATGTCGCCCGGGGAGATCTCGTCGGTGAGGCCGGTGGAGGCCCGGTCCATCTGGGGCATGCTCCACAGCGGTCCCAGGCGCGGGAAGGCAACGAACAGCAGCGCCATCAGCGGCGCCGAGAGCACCAGCAGCCAGGCCGTCTCCCGCCAGGCCTGGCGCAGTCCGGTGGCACCGGAGAGCCACACCAGCGACTGCAGCAGCCAGGCGACCGCCAGCAGGGCCCCCGCGGCCATGGGAATCCCCTGGTCATGCAGGAAGGCCACGGCCGTGGTCACCAGGCCGATCACCACCACCACCCGGGCATCGCGCCGGTCATGGGTCTCGAGCAGCTTGAGCAGGTAGACGCCGAGCAGCAGGCCGACCAGCCCGTCCATGGTGCCCAGGGTGCCGAACTGCAGCCACAGCGCCAGCACCAGCCCGCCCACCGCGGCCAGCCGCAGCAGGATGCCGGCACGGGGCAGGCCGCGGCGCAGCTGCACGAGGCGGTAGCCGGCCACCGCCAGGGCCAGTGCCACCAGCCAGGCCGGCATCCAGGCCAGGTGCAGGGCCAGCACCAGGCACTGGCCGATGAACAGCTGGCGCAGCATGCCCCCGCTCAGCCCTCGGCCATCCGCCAGCACGGCCGGCACCGAAGGCCTGGCGGGACGCAGGGCGCTCATGCCCTACCCTCCGGCCGGGTCGCCGGAAAGCGCGCCAGGGCATCCAGCGCCCGGCGACGCTGGGCCTCCCCCTCGCCCTGGGGCAGGGTGAAGCCCGGCAGCCTGAGGCCATAGCGGTCGCCGGCACGGTGGTGGGCCAGCACCCGGGCGCAGAGCACAGATAGGCGCCGCTCCGGGTCGCCGCGACAGGCGGCGTAGTCGAGCCAGAGCTGGCGGCGGGGCGGGGCGCTGAACGCCTTGGTGGCGAGCACGCCGGTGCGGCTCCACTGCTTCCAGGCCACCCGCCCCGGGCTATCGCCGGGCTGGAAGCGGCGCAGCCCCGCGAAGTCGCTGGCTTCCAGGCCCGCCCCGACGTGGCGCAGGGCCGACTCGTCCTCCTCCAACGGATGTGGCCACACCAGCAGCTCGGCATCGTGGCGCACCCAGGCCACCACCCGGACCAGTCCCAAGGGCCAGCGGGTCTCGAGACGCAGCCAGGGCAGCGCCTGGGCCCCACGCTGGGGCGTCGGCAGGGCCAGCTCGATCGCGCCGAGGCCGCCGACGATGTCCACCCGTCCCCGGGCGCCGTCGCAGCGAAGCTCCAGGGCCGTGCGGTCGCGGCGCGCCTTCAGCCTCACCCCCAGGCGCGCCTCTCCGCCGGCGAAGGCCTCGCGGGGCAGGCGCAGCCCCGGGGTGACGCCGAGCAGGTTGAGCCAGCCGCGCAGCAGCACCACCACGCCGACGCTGAACAGCCAGAAGGCCAGCCCGTAGGCCAGGCTGTTCTGGTAGTTGATGCCGAACAGCAGCAGCACCATGACCAGCACCGCCCAGCCCAGGCCGAAGCGGGTGGGGATCAGGAACAGTCGACGCTGGGGAAGTGGGCGATCCATCGAGGCGGCGAGGCGACGCAGCCACCAGTGGCGCAACCGCCCGGCAGGGCGGGGGCCCGAGGTCGCCACGGTGGCCATGCTCACCCCATCACCGCCACGCGGGTCAGCAGGTGGCGGGCCAGCGCCTCGCCCTCCTCCCGGGGGCCGCTGCTCAGCCGATGGCCCGTCACCGGGATCCAGACCGCCTGGACGTCCTCGGGCAGCACATGGTCGCGCCCCTCGAGCAGTGCCCAGCCCCGGGCCGCCTGGAGCAGGGCCAGCACGCCCCGGGTGGAGAGCCCCCAGGCAAGCTCCGGATGCTCGCGGCTGGCCGCGGCCAGGGCCTGGACGTAGTCGAGCAGGGCGTCGGCCACATGGACCCCGTCCAGCCGCGCCTGCCAGTCGCGCAGGCGCTCGGCGTCGAGCAGCGACATCAGCGCCTCGAGCTTCACTCGCCCGGCCCGGCCGCGCAGGATCTCGCGCTCGGCCCGGGGATCCGGGTAGCCCAGCGAGAGGCGCATCAGGAAGCGGTCGAGCTGCGACTCCGGCAGCGGAAAGGTCCCCGCCTGCTCCTGGGGGTTCTGGGTGGCGATCACGAAGAAGGGGTCGGGGAGCGCCCGGGTCTCGCCCTCCACGGTCACCCGCCCCTCCTCCATCGCCTCGAGCAGCGCGCTCTGGGTCTTGGGGGTGGCCCGGTTGATCTCGTCGGCCAGTACCAGGCCGTGGAAGACCGGCCCGGGATGGAAGCGGAAGCGCGCCTCCCGCGGATCGAACACCGAGACCCCCAGCACGTCGGCGGGCAGCAGGTCGCTGGTGAACTGCAGGCGCTGCATGTCCAGGCCCGTGACCCGCGCCAGCGCCTGGGCCAGGGTGGTCTTGCCGAGCCCCGGCAGGTCCTCGATCAGCAGGTGGCCGCGGGCCAGCAGGCAGCAGAGCGCAAGGCGCACCTCCCGCGACTTGCCGAGCACCACCCCCTCCAGGGCGGCGAGCACCGCTTCAAGGTCAGAGAGTCGCTCCGGCCGGTTCATCGTCCTGCCTCCAGTTCGCCGCCGGCCAGCAGGGCCTCCACCGCCTGGCGGGTATCCGGGGTGACGCCCTCCAGGGCCAGGGCCTCATGGGGCGGCAGCCAGAAGGCATCGGACACCTCCTCGGCCTGCAGCGTCAGCGGGCCGTCGTGGTCGACCAGAAAGAGGCTGCCGAAGATATGGTTGCCGCCCGCGTCATGCACGAACTCGCCCAGCGGGCGCAGCGGCACCCCCCGGATGCCGAGCTCCTCGGCGAGCTCGCGGCGGGCCGCCACGTGGACTGCCTCGCCGGCCCCCACCACGCCGCCAGCGGCGAGGTCCAGCCCCCCCGGGAAGACCTCCTTGGTCAGGGTGCGACGCTGCACGCAGAGCTCACCGTGGCGGTTGCGCACCACCACATAGGTGGCCCGGTGCCAGAACCGGAAGCGGCGCATGGCGGCCCGGGGGGCGCTGCCGCAGGGGCGGTTGCGCGCATCCACCAGCTGGATCTGCTCATCGGCGATATGCGGCTCGGCCGGCGGTTCGGGAAGGGAAGCATCGGCGCTCATGGGGGACTCCCGGGGAAATGCCTTCAGCCTACCCAGTCACGGCGGCAGCGTCACGCCGTGCGTTGACCGCTCCGGGCGCGACGACCATGCTCATGACAGGCCTCTATCGCGGAGCCCGACCATGCCCGACCCCGCCCCCCGCACCCGGCTGGCCACCCACGAGGTGACCAACCAGCCCTCGCCACCGACCGACCGCGACCTGCTCGCCGGGGATGCCCTGCTGCGGGAGGCCCTGGCCCGGGAGGCCCCGGAGTGGGTCGCCAGGCGCCTCGCCCCGCTGGGGCGGGAGGCCGGCAGCGCCCGGGTCCAGGAACTCGGGGAGGCGGCCAACCGCCATCCCCCGGAACTGCGCCTCTTCGACCGTCACGGACGGCGCCTGGACGAGGTGGCCTACCACCCCGCCTACCACGAGCTGATGCACCTGGCCATCGACCATGGCTGGCACGCGGTGGCCTGGCAGGAGGAGGGGGCCGGCGGCCACCAGGCGCATGTGGCCGCCCTCTACCTGCTGACCCAGGCAGAGCCCGGCTTCTGCTGCCCCGTCACCATGACCCATGCCGCCCTGCCGGTGCTGCGCCAGACGCCTGCCGTCGAGGCGCACTGGGCCCCGGGGCTGCTGGCCTGGGACTACGACCCGCGCCTGCTGCCCGCAGGCGAGAAGAGCGGGCTGACCTTCGGCATGGCGATGACCGAGAAGCAGGGCGGTAGCGACGTGCGCGCCAACACCACCCGCGCCGAGCCCTCGGCGGACGGCTGGCGGCTGACCGGCCACAAGTGGTTCTGCAGCGCCCCCATGTCCGATGCCTTCCTGACCCTGGCCCGCACTGACGAGGGGCTCTCCTGCTTCCTGGTGCCCCGCGTCACCGCGGAGGGCGAGCGCAACGCCATCGAACTGCAGCGCCTCAAGGAGAAGTGCGGCAACCGCGCCAATGCCTCGGCGGAGATCGAGTACCGCGGCGCCCTGGCCGAGCCGGTGGGCGAGCCCGGCCGCGGCATCGCCACCATCCTCGAGATGGTCCAGCAGACCCGACTGGATGCCGCCACCGCCCCGGTGGGCATGATGCGCCAGGCCCTGGTGGAGGCCTGGCGGCATGTTCGGGAGCGCCACGCCTTCGGCCGGGCGCTGGCCGAACAGCCGCTGATGCGGGTGCTGCTGGCCGACATGGCGCTCGAGGTGGAGGCCGGCCTGGCGCTGGTCATGCGCACCGCCCGGGCCTTCGATGGCGCCGCCCGTGGCGACACCGGGGAGCGGGCCCTGTCACGGCTGCTGCCGACCCTGGCCAAGTACTGGCACAACAAGCGCACGCCCGGCTTCATGGCCGAGGCCATGGAGTGCCTCGGCGGGATCGGCTTCGTGGAGGAGGCGCCG
>NZ_JAWSUJ010000174.1:0-4626 GCF_033549285.1 Halomonas sp. | reverse complement strand
TCGGCTCTGTGCTGAGGTCCATCGCCTGCTCGGGGATTACGGCACGGAGCGCACGATTAATTATGCATAATCACTTAAGAGGAGAGTCGGTCATGGTCGCTGACGTCGCATAAGTACGAGAGAAAAAGAGATGTCACAATCAATTGACGGCATAAATCAGATGAAAAAACACGCTACGTAACAGGGTGCTATATGTGCTTGGCACATACCCTATAGACGCGTTGCCCAGGCGTCAGTCGCGTCCTTCAGTAATTGATGGACGTGCTCAAAAACATCATGGCTCTTGCGATAGGGATCGGGAATCTCGCGGCCATGCCCACCATCGAGCCATTTCCCGACCAGCATCGTCTTGCCGAGCGTCTCGGGCGCCTGATCGCCCACCGCCCGTCGCTGTCCTTCACTCATCACAAGAATCAGGTCCGCCGCCTGAAGGATTTCCTGATTCACCTGACGGGCCTTATGATCAGCGACATCCAGGCCATTCGCCTCAGCGAGAGCTCGAGCCGTGGGTTCCACGCCATGCCCTACCAGCGCCCCCAACCCGGCGGACGAGACTTGGCGACCCGGCAGTGCCTTGGCCAGCATGGCCGCAGCGACAGGGCTACGACAGATGTTCCCGGTGCAGATCACGAGGATTCGCTGGAACATCAGAAGTCATCCCGCAGGTCGTTGGCATCCCGGGTGGTACGTGTAACCTGATACATGGCAGTGACGGTCGGCAGCAACTGGTTGATCACCCGATTCCAACGCCCGAGCGATGTGGTGGTCACATACACGACGTCCGCTGGTTCCAGCTGAAACTCGGTGCCAAGCACCATGGCCGCAGCGTTTCGTGCATCCAGTTGGTAGACAGTTGCCAACTTACGGTCATTCTCTGGCTGACGGCGAAACACAAAGATGCCGCTGGCATCAGCTTGCGCCTCTCTCAAGCTACCTGCCTGGCTGAGCGCATCGGTCAATGTCAGGCGCGTGCGTCCCATCGGGAGCATTTGCGGCTCTGCCACCTCGCCCATCACAAAAACTTTCTGGCTCCCCAGGTCCGGTACATGCAGCACGTCACCGCCTTTTAGCAGGACGTCTCGCGACAGGTCACCGTTATTCAGCATCGCGTACAGGGAGATCGTACGTGTCTCACCATCTCGTGTCAGTTGCACGCCATGCCAGTTTGCTTTCTCGGAGAGTCCTCCGGAGAGGCTGACGGCATCCAACACGGTCATGGGGACATTGGTCACCGGCAAGCGGCCGGGATTCTCGACCTGTCCAGTGACTTGAACCCGCTGAGAATTGAAGGCTGCAATCTTTACTTCGACCTGGGGTTCGGCGATGTACGGCACAAGACGCCTTTCGATCTCATCACGCACTTCGATGACGGTTCTGCCCACTACTTCGATGCGGCCGATAAAGGGATAGAAGATGGTGCCGTCCTGATGCACGGTGTTCCCGGCCTCTTCGGCACTGCGCTCACCGCCAGAGGGAATCGTCAGCTCCGGATGATCGTATACGGTGATGCTCAACACATCCCCTTCGCCAATGTGGTAGGTGTAATTGTCGATTGCCGCGCGCAGCGCCTCACTGGCTTGGGGCCGTGCCTCGCCTCCAGACCTCTTACGCTGCGCCTGGATCAGCCCCATCGTGATGGGCTCGACATCGACAAGATCATCGATCGGGGCGCTCTCGACACTGGCGTCAAAATGACTACCAGGTGCCAGAGCACAACCGGAGAGTATTGAGGCCCCAACCAGAACCAGGACCAGCTTGGCGAGCGTTGTGCGGCGCATGTTCTTGCCTGCAAGAGAAGTGAGCGGAATTTCAGGCACGCTACCGCCCCAAGGTGTCATGGCGCATCCCTGAGGCCGGTCATCGCGAGGCTGCCTGCAGGCGCTGTGCCTGCAGATGCATTGGAATTGGACATTGGAGGGTGCGGAGTCTACATGACGGATCGGCCGCTACTCCACCGGTACGGACGAGAAATCCCCATATGTACGACATCTCTTACAACCCATGTCGACATTGGCCGACTTGATCGGCATGTCATTGAAACTTCACCCCAAGCTGGCGAGACTTCTGGGTGTCAAGGGTCTATCATGGCGGCCATCAGACAGCTGTCACACATAGCATCAATTGACGCTGGGCAACATACCGTCATACGGAAGGAGTAACTCAATGCTCAGGAAAGGACTTGCTTTCATCGCGATCGCGGGAATGCTGGCATCACCGCTCGCCGTGGCCCAGAGCGAAACAGGTGCAGCAGCAGGTGCGGGATCTAGTGCGGGTGCCGGTTCTGCCGCAGGTACAGGTGCTGCCGGCGCGGGTGCTGGCTCCGCGGCAGGCGCCGGCGCAGCGGCTGCCGGTGGCACTGCCGCCGGTGGCACTGCCGCCGGTGGCACAGCTGCCGGGGGGCTGGCAGGCTTGTCAGCGGCAACAGGGCTTTCCACCGCCGCTCTGGCCGGTATTGGCGTGGCCAGTGCCGTGGCCGTTGGGGTAGGCGTCAGTGCCGCCACTTCTGGAGGCAGTGATGGCGGTGGCGGCACCACCGGCACCACGGGTACCACAGGCACCCGGTAATGATCGCGCAGCACCCGACGGCTGGAAGATTTCAAGGCCGCCTGCGGGCGGCCTTGTCATGTGCACTGCTTGGTTTATTGGCAGGCTGTGCCAGCCAAGGGCAAACACCGCTAGCTGCGTCACTGCAAGCCCTGTGGCCGGACGACGAGGTCACGGTGGCAAACGCTTCAGCGATCCCGCATGCCTCACTCTCTGTGTCCATTGGTGATGTGCAAGGTTTGATGGTTCTGGGCACGCAGGCCGGAGACATGACGTACTGGCCCGCTCAGCACGGGATGGTGCTTGAGTTGCACGATGGCGGTCTGCATGCGACCAACGGCCTGGCCGAAGATCTGCTGGGCACTCACTATGACGATGGAGTGCCCTGGCGGCAGGACGCGCCTGCCTCATTCACCTTGGTCCGCCACTGGCACAACCGTCAGGGAGAGGTTGTCCGGAGCGAGGCTCGCGGCATGATGCGCTGCCGAGGGACCGAGCGCCTACCGCTTCCTCTCGAAGCTCGAGACGCAGAGCGCTGTAACGTATCCCTGGACTGGATCAAGGGAGACACGACAACCGCGACCTACTGGCGGGATCCCGATACTCGCCGCCTATGGGCCGTGCAGGAGACCCCCTGGCCCGGTGCCCCGACAATGCAGTGGCAAGTCGCCCGCCACTGGTGGTAAATCGCAAGACACGGACTCCCATGTACAAACCCCTGATGCTGGCCACCCTACTGGCCACACTGCCGCTTGTTGCCAATGCCCAGCCCAAGACAACACCTCCCACACTGGCGGAAGCATGGCTAGCCTGGCAGGAAGCACGCCTGACCCAGGGCAAGGCGCCCTTCGACTGGGCCTACAGTTTCGCATTGCGCTCACGTGATGCGGTCACGCTCGAACCACGGCAGGCCCGCCTGTCAGCAGAGATGCGAGCAGTGGCATCAGTGATCTCTACCTATCGAGATACCGATACGGCCAGGGCCCTCGGGCGCTGGGCCGAGGTGCTGAATGAACAGCCCATCCGCCACGCACGGTCACCCGGCCCCATGGGGCTACCTGAGCTTGCAGGCGACCTCCGGCGTAACCCGTCAATGGCCGACATCACCCAACTGGGCACCTGCACTCCCCCGTCATGGGTCGAAACCTGGACGCTTGAGGGTGTCGGCAGGCTCACCTGGCAGCCAGGCATGTCATTGAGCCGTGTCCTGAACGCCCTTCCGCCCACAGCCATCCGGGGAATCGATCATGTGATGGTCATCACGCCCACGGGTGATCAGCAACGACGCGGTATCGCCGCCTGGAATCTCGAACCCTCGCCGCTCGCTCCGGGCGCAAGGGTCATCGTCCAGCTGCCTGAGCGGGGGCTCGGTGGCACTCGGGAAGGCCACCTCATTAACCGAGAGCTGTCAGCCTGGCTCGCCACCCGGCTACCCGGTGATGACTGCACGCGCTGGGAGACACCATGATGCTGTGCAGACTGAGCAACAAGGTCGCCATCCAGGCCTGGACGCTGAGCTCTCTGATTCTCGTGATCGTGACGCCGGCTACGGCTGATAACCTGGGCTCGGGACAAAGCGACTTTGGTGGTGTCGGTCTTATGCAGACGCCTACCGCCCGCATGGCTGAGCTCGGCCACTTCTCAGCGGGATGGAGCCGCAGTGCCCCCTATCGACGTTATTCGATATTTGTCCAGCCGACGAGTTGGTTGGAGACGGGCTTTCGCTATGGCTCGGTTGAGAACCGACGCTATGGGCCGAGCATCGCCGGTGAGCGCGATTATCTTGACAAGGGCATCGACGCGAAACTGCGCCTACGTGAAGAGAGCCGTTACTGGCCACAGCTGGCGGTTGGCCTGAGAGACGCAGGGGGCACCAGTCAGTTCGGTGCCGAATACCTGGTCGCCAGCAAACGCTGGCACGATGTGGACCTCACGCTGGGCCTTGGCTGGGGGTATCTCGGTAATGCAAGTGATGTGGCGTCGCCACTAGGCTGGCTGGACTCGCGAGTAAGTATCCCCCGGCAAAGCCGGGGGCTTTATATTGTTAGCCCCTCAAAGGGGCAAGAATCTGAGCCGCCTGAA
>NZ_JAWSUJ010000173.1:0-4718 GCF_033549285.1 Halomonas sp. | reverse complement strand
GGACAGACTCCTCCGGCTCATGCGACAAGAAGCCGAGTTGGGGGTCACCGTATGATTCGTGGGGAGGCCTCAGGGTCAGACCCCAAGGGCGCAGCACAAGGGCTACTGCGTACGCACCCGCTGGACGGCCTCCTTCCAGCCGGCATAGAGGCGCTCGCGTTCCGCCTCCTCCATCTGTGGCGTGAAGCGCCGCTCGCAGCGCCACAGCTCGGCGATCTCGTCGAGGTCGCGATACCAGCCGAGCCTGAGACCGGCGAGATAGGCAGCGCCCAGGGCCGTCGTCTCCAGCACCGTGGGACGGTCCACCTGGACCCCCAGCATGTCGGCGAGGAACTGCATCACCCAGTTGTTGGCCACCATGCCGCCATCGACCCTCAGGATGCCCGGCGAAGCCGACATGTCATCGTCCATGCAGACCTGCAGGTCGCGGGTCTGGTAGCAGACCGCCTGGAGGCCGGCGGCGACGATCTCGGCGATGCCGGTGTCGCGGGTCAGGCCGAAGATGGCACCGCGCGCCTTGGGGTCCCAGTGCGGCGCCCCGAGGCCGGTAAAGGCCGGCACCAGATAGACGCTGTGACCGCTTCGCGTCTGGCACGCCAGGGCTTCGGTCTCGGCGGCATCGGCAAACAGCTGCAGGCCGTCGCGCAGCCACTGCACCGTGGCCCCGGCCACGAAGATGCTGCCCTCCATGGCGTAGGTCGGCTTGCCGTTGAGCCGATAGGCCACCGTGGTCAGTAGGCGGTTACGGGAGGTCTCGGCGGTCTCCCCGGTGTTGACGATCATGAAGCAGCCGGTGCCGTAGGTGCTCTTGCCCATGCCGGGCGTGAAGCAGGCCTGGCCCACCAACGCGGCCTGCTGGTCACCGGCTACCCCGGCAATGGGCAGCTCGCCCCCCAGCCAGCGGGCATCGACCCGGCCGAAGTCGTCGCTGGAGTCCTTGACCTCGGGCAGCAGGCTCGCCGGGATGTCGAACAAGACCAGCAGCGCCTCGTCCCAGCGCTGCTCATGGATATTGAACAGGGCGGTGCGCGAGGCGTTGGTGGCATCGGTGGCATGAACCCGGCCGCCGGTCAGCCGCCAGATCAGGAAGGTGTCCACGGTGCCGAAGGCAAGCTCCCCCCGCTCGGCCCGTTCGCGGGCGCCGGGCACCTCATCGAGCAGCCAGCCGAGCTTGGTGGCCGAGAAGTAGGGGTCGATCAGCAGTCCCGTGCGTGCCTGCACGTCCTCCAGGTGGCCCGCTTCGCGCAGCTGCCGGCAGGCCTCGTCGGTGCGGCGATCCTGCCAGACGATGGCGTTGTGCAGGGGCGCCCCGGTAGCCCGATCCCACAGCAGGGTGGTCTCGCGCTGATTGGTGATGCCGATCCCGGCGATCTCCTCGGGCGGCACGCCCGTCTCCTCGAGCACTTCGCGGCAGGTGGTGAGCACGGTCTCCCAGATGTCTTCCGGGTCATGCTCTATCCAGCCATCATGCGGGAAATGCTGCGGGAACTCGCGCTGCGCCGTGGCGACGCTGCGTCCCTGACGATCGAAGAGGATGGCGCGGGAGCTGGTGGTGCCCTGGTCGATGGCCAGCAGATATGAAGCCATGGCAAGCATCCTGTTGTGGTTGTAGTGGCGTGCGGATTTCGTTTCTAAACGCTAATGTTCGTTTATGATCATCCAGACTACTCCAGCCGATCGCACTGCTCAAATGCCTGGACGCCGGAGGCACTACGACTTTGGATGAATCTAGAGGACCGACCAAGCTATTGCAGTTGGCCTCAGCGAGGGGCGCCGGGGGCAGGCCGAAGAGGAGGTCCTACGCCAGGGGTGAGAAGCATTGCTTCGAACGGGCTGGCCATGGATAGCCAGCACCGGTCCTGCAAGCGGAGCGGGACGCGAGAGCGAAGCAGGGCGTCGGTAGCGCCCATGGAAGGGTTTACAGCGCCTCCTCGCAGGCCTGCATCCGGATCAGCCCCCCCCGCAATGCTGGAATCTGTCATAGCTCTTGGGGAACAGGACCGATTTATGCATCGGCCGAAACGATGACGTAGAATCCGGGGAGCCAAGGAGATTCCATGAACCAGCAGCAACGCCAGGACGCCATCATCGAACTGGTGCGCCGACAGGGCTATGCCAGCATCGAGCAGCTCACCGAGCACTTCACGGTCACCCCCCAGACCATTCGCCGCGACCTCAACACCCTCTCCGCGGAAGGGCGCATCCGCCGGGTCCATGGCGGCGCTGGCCTGGAGTCGAGTACCGTCAACACCGCCTACTCGACCCGCAAGACCCTCAACCTCGAGGCCAAGCAGCGCATCGCCGCCCTCCTCGCCCGACACATCCCCGACCACTCGTCGCTGTTCATCAACATCGGGACCAGCAACGAGGTGATCGCCGAGGCGCTGCTCGACCATCAGGGGCTCGAGGTGATCACCAACAACCTCAACGTGGCGGCGATCCTCCAGCACAAGGAAGACTTCAACGTGATCATCGCCGGCGGCCAGGTCCGTTCCCGGGACGGCGGCATCATCGGCGAGGCGACCATCGACTTCATCAACCAGTTCAAGGTCGACTACGGCATCATCGGCATCAGCGGCATCGACGAGGATGGCTCCCTGCTGGAGTTCGACTACCAGGAAGTGCGGGTCGCCCAGGCCATCATCCGCAATTCCCGCAAGGTCTTCCTGGCCACCGACCACTCCAAGTTCCAGCGCAACCCGGTGGTCCGCCAGGGCAACCTGGCACAGCTCGATGCGCTGTTCACCGACCGCGAGCCGCCCGAGGCCATCCTGCGCCTGCTGAAGCAGCACGACGTGACCCTGCATATCGCCTGACGCCGCGCTCACCGACTCTCCTTCCCTTCCCATCACCCTGGCCGGCATGCCTGATGCCCCCTGACGCGCCTTGATGTTCGTTTTGTTTTCGTCTATTTTCGAATTCAAACATCATCGAGACCCGGGCAATCCCGGGCAGGAGAATCCATGAGCGACACGTCGGACGAGGTGCTCGACCTCTTCGTGATCGGCGGTGGCATCAATGGCACCGGCATCGCCAACGATGCCGCCGGGCGGGGCCTGTCGGTGGGCCTGTGCGAGCAGGGAGACCTCGCCGGCGCCACCTCCTCGGCCAGCAGCAAGCTGATCCACGGCGGCCTGCGCTACCTGGAGCATCATGAATTCCGCCTGGTACGCGAGGCACTGCGCGAACGCGAGGTACTGCTCGCCAAGGCCCCCCACATCATCTGGCCACTGCGCTTCATCCTGCCCCACCGTCCCCACCTGCGTCCGGCGTGGATGCTACGCGCTGGCCTCTTCCTCTACGACCATCTCGGCAAGCGCGAGAAGCTCCCGGGGTCACGCGGGGTCAGGCTCACGGCACACCAGGGCCTTGCCCCCGGCATCACTCGTGGCTTCGAGTACTCGGACTGCTGGGTGGATGACGCCCGCCTGGTGGTGCTCAATGCCATCCAGGCCCGTGACAACGGCGCCGAGATCCGGGTCCGCACCCGCTGCATCGGGGCCCGCGAGGTCGACGGGCAGTGGGAGGTGGATCTCGAGGAGGTCGATTCCGGCCGACGCCTTACCCGCCGCTGCCGGACACTGATCAACGCCGCCGGGCCCTGGGTGGAGCAGGTGGTTCGGCGCCAAGCCAGGAGGCCTTCGCGGTACGGGGTGCGCCTGATCCAGGGCAGCCATCTGATCGTGCCTCGCCTGAACCACGACGAACGCGCCTATATCCTGCAGAACACCGACCGGCGCATCGTCTTCGTGCTGCCCTACGAGGAAGACTTCAGCCTGGTCGGCACCACCGACCGGCGCTACGAGGGTGACCCGTCACGGGTCGAGACGAGCGAGGAGGAGATCGACTACCTGCTGTCGGTGGTCAATACCCACTTCCGCACCCAGCTCTCGCGGGACGCCGTGATCCGCACCTTCTCCGGCGTGCGACCGCTGTGTGACGACGAATCGGCCGACCCCTCGGCCATGACACGGGACTATACCCTCGACCTGGATGCCCAGGGCGCCCCCTTGCTGTCGGTCTTCGGCGGCAAGATCACCACCTACCGCAAGCTCGCCGAAGCTGCCCTGGCGGCGCTTGCGCCCCACCTGCCGACGATGACCGCCCCCTGGACCGCCGACGCGCCACTGCCGGGCGGTGATATCGGCGACCAGGCCAGCTTCGAGGCGCAGCTGTTGACGGACTACCCCTTCCTGGATGCCGCCCAGGCCCGGCGCTTTGCCCGCACCTATGGCTCGCTGTGCCGGGCGTTCCTCGACGGCAGGGACTCCCAGGCCGCCCTGGGCCAGGCGTTCGGCGCCGGGCTCACGGCCGCCGAGGTGGACTACCTGGTCGGCCAGGAGTGGGCGCGCTCCCTCGAGGACATCCTGTGGCGGCGCACCAAGCTGGCCCTGCGCCTCAACGCCGTCGAGACGCGCCGACTGGCCGACCACCTGGACGACCGCCTCGGTCGCCGCGGGAGCCCCTCCCCTTCCCCGGCGGCAAGGTCTCCCAGGGTCAGTCCCGCAGCGGCACCGGCTCATTCGCGACGCAGCGCCTGAGACCAGGCGGCGCTCTCAGACGAGCAGGCTCACAGGACGGTGATGCTGGCCGGCGTCAGCGCCGGCCGCTCGCGGTGCCGGCTCAGCTCGCGCCCTTCCAGGGCGGTCAGCAGGATCTGCAACGGATCCCCGTGACTGACCAGCAGGATGGTCTCTCCCGCATGGCGCTGCTCCAGG
>NZ_JAWSUJ010000172.1:0-4803 GCF_033549285.1 Halomonas sp. | reverse complement strand
CCGCCAGCCAGCCATCCGGCCAGTCGGGTCGCGCCGCCACCAGCTCGGCCAGGCGCGCGGCGCCCATGCCGGGCAGCCGGGCGAGGGCCAGCCATTCCCGCGCCTGCACCGTCGGCTCCCGCCCTAGCGCAGCGCCGTATCCAGCAGGCGCTGCGGGCTGTGGATGCGGTCGCCCACGGAGAGGGTGCGACTGGCCTGCATCACCAGGCCGTAGCTCATCTTCTCGTAGGGACGGAAGACCATCACCAGGCCGGCATCCTCGCCGGGCAGGCGCAGCGCCTCGCCGGTGCGCGGGTCACTGACCAGCTCGCCGCGCTGCTCGACCATCAGCACATGGCCCGCCTCCAGGCCGTCGCGCCGGCCGCGGTCCAGCGCCACCACCTGCAGGCGGCCGATGAAGCGCACGCCGCCGGGCACCGCCAGGATGCGCCCCTCGACCTCCCGGTCGGGGGCCCGGGGCAGGAACTCGGTGACCAGCCGGCGATCCTCCAGCGGCAGCACGATGTCGTCGTTGCGCACCTCCTGGCTGGAGGAGGTCACCTCCAGCACCGCGATGTCCTCCTCCTGGCGCAGGCGGCGCGCCTGGCCGACGCTCTCAAGCTCGAGGCCGAGCGGCTCGCCGCTGGCGCTGTCGACATAGCGCTCACCGACCCGGTAGATGCCGAAGCGGCCGCCGCCCTCGACCCGGCCCCGGGCGTAGAGGCGGTCGCCGCCGCCGCTGACCAGACGACCATCGTCCCCGGCGACCACATAGGCCAGCTCGTCCAGCGCCTCGGGGTCATCGATGACGCGATGCTCGCGCAGGAAGTGGCGCACGGCATCCAGGGGAATCGGCTCGATGGCCTCGCGGTGCGGGGTGGTGCGGACCTCCGGCGATAGCCGGACCATGCCCTGGCCACGCTCGAGGCCGAGACAGGGACGGCCGTTGCAGTCATAGAGGTAGACGACGTCGCCGGGATAGATCAGGTGCGGGTTCTCGATCTGCGGGTTGACCTGCCACACCTCGGGCCACTGCCAGGGATGCTGCAGGAAGCGGCCGGAGATGTCCCACAGAGTGTCCCCCCTGACCACCGTATAGCGATCCGGGGCATCGCCTCTCAGGCCATCCTCCCAGGAGAGTCCCTGGGCCTGGGCCAGCGTGGCGGCGAGGCCCAGGGCCCCACCCACCAGCAAGGTACCGATCCCCCCCTTCAGCCGCTGGCGCCACCCCGCTGCGCATCCTGTCTGTCTCATCCCTGCTCTCCCCCGCGTTGCTGGCCTCACGCCTGGCGCCATGGAACGACGACGACGTGGTATAGTCAGATACTATCGATGTGATGCACGCTCGGCGGTTTCGCCCCCGGGCGCGTACCTCTAGAATAGTGTCATCTTGTAAATGACAGCATAACGGTGATTCCAACGCCATGGCCAAATTACCCATCCTCGAATTTCCCGACGAGCGGCTGCGCAACATCGCGACGCCGGTCGAGACGGTAGACGACGAGGTGCGCCGGCTGGTCGACGACATGCTCGAGACCATGTACGACGCGCGCGGCATCGGACTGGCCGCTACCCAGGTGGACGTGCATCGCCGGGTCATCGTCATGGACGTCAGCGACGACCAGTCGCAGCCGCTGGTGCTGATCAACCCGGAATTCACGCCCATCGGCGACGAACGCGAGCCGATGCAGGAGGGCTGCCTGTCGATCCCGGAGTACTACGCTGATGTCCCCCGCGCCTTGAAGGTACACCTCAAGGCGCTGGGTCGTGACGGCCAGCCCTACGAGATGCAGGCCGAGGGCCTGCTCGCCCACTGCATCCAGCACGAGTACGATCACCTGGAGGGGGTGCTGTTCGTCGACTACCTCTCCGCGCTCAAGCGCGACCGGGTGATGAAGAAGATGCAGAAGCGCCACCGGCTGATGCAGCCCGCCTGACCCCTGCCGAACCGATCTCCCCGAGAAGGCCGACGCCGTTGCGTCGGCCTTCGTCGTTTCCGGCCAGCTCCGTTATCATGAGGGGCATCGCCCACTGGCAAGGCCCTGAACATGTCACGACCCCTGCGCGTCATCTTCGCCGGCACCCCCGACTTCGCCGCCGAGAACCTGGCGGCGCTGCTGGCGAGCCGCCACGACGTCGTCGCCGTCTATACCCAGCCCGACCGCCCGGCCGGCCGCGGTCGCAGGCTGACCCCGGGCCCCGTGAAGGCACTCGCGCAGGAGCATGGCCTGCCGGTCTTCCAGCCGGTGACCCTCAAGGCGCCCGAGGCACAGGCCGAGCTGGCGGGCCTCGAGGCCGACATCATGGTGGTGGTGGCCTACGGGCTGATCCTGCCCCGCGCCGTGCTCGAGATCCCTCCGCTGGGCTGTCTCAACGTCCACGCCTCGCTGCTGCCGCGCTGGCGCGGGGCGGCCCCCATCCAGCGGGCCATCGAGGCCGGCGACGAGGAGAGTGGCGTGACCATCATGCAGATGGACGCGGGCCTCGACACCGGCGACATGCTGCTGGTGCGCCGCACCCCGATCACCGCCACCACCACCGGCGGCGAGCTCCATGACCGCCTGGCGAGCCTTGGCGGCCAGGCGATCGTCGAGGCGCTGGATGCGCTGGCCGGTCCCGGACTCGACGCCACGCCCCAGCCCGAAGCGGGGGTCACCTACGCCGCCAAGCTCTCCAAGGCCGAGGCGGAGCTCGACTTCCACCGCCCGGCGGTCGAGCTCGCCGCCCGGATCCGCGCCTTCAACCCCTGGCCGGTGGCCTGGTGCGCCCTGGGCAATGACCGCCTGCGCCTGCTGATGGCCGAGGCGGGCGCGCTCGCCGAGGGCGAATCCCCCGCCGCCCCTGGCACCCTGCTCGCCCACGGCCCCGATGCGCTACGCATCGCCTGCGGCCCCGCGGGCGACCAGGTGCTCGAGGTGACCCGCGCCCAGCTGCCCGGCGGCAAGCCCCTGGCGGTGAGCGAACTGCTCAAGGCCCGTGCCGAGCGCCTCGCGCCCGGCACCCGGCTGGGACACACCGATGAGGAGGCCACCCAATGAGTCAGGCACCCCCCGCGCCCCGCGACCGGGAAGGCAGTCGCGACAACGGCCTGGCCGTGCGGGCCGCCGCCGCCCGCGCCCTGGCCCCGGTGATCACCGGCAAGGGCTCCCTCACCGGCCTCGATGACCACCAGGTGGTGGCCCGCGACCGCGCCCTGTTCAAGGCGCTCTGCTTCGGCACCTGCCGCACCCTGCCACGCCTCGAGGCGCTGGCCGGCAAGCTGCTGGCCAAGCCGTTCAAGGCCCGCGACGCCGACGTCCAGGCCCTGCTGCTGCTCGGCATCCACCAGCTGCTCTACCTGCGCATCCCGGCCCACGCCGCCGTGGGCGAGACGGCCGGCGCCGCGCGCCTGCTCGGCAAGGAGTGGGCTACCCGGGTCCTCAACGGCTGCCTGCGTCGCCTGCAGCGCGAGAGCGCCGAGCTCCAGGCCGAGGTCGACCGCGACCCGGCCGTGGCGCTGCTGCATCCCCGCTGGTGGCTCAAGGCCCTGCGCCAGGCCTGGCCCGACGACTGGCGCGCCATCTGCGCGGCCAACAACACGCCGGGGCCCATGACGCTGCGGATCAACCGCCGCCATGGCGACCGCGAGATGTACCTGGACCGCCTCGCCGCGGCGGGCATCCCGGCTCGCCTCTGTGCGCACGCCCCGGACGGCCTGACCCTCGAGACACCCCGCGACGTCGAGATGCTGCCCGGCTTCGCCGATGGCCATGTCAGCGTCCAGGACGAGTCGGCCCAGCTCGCCGCCGTGCTGCTCGGCCCATCGCTGGCCCCCCGGCCCGGTGCCAGGGTGCTGGACGCCTGCTGCGCCCCCGGCGGCAAGACCGCCCACCTGCTGGAACTCTTCGACATCGACCTGCAGGCCGTCGACAGCGATGCCGCCCGCCTGGCCCGGGTCGAGGATACCCTCTCGCGCCTGGGGCTCGCCGCGACCCTGGCCGAGGGCGATGCCACCACCCGCGACTGGTGGGACGGCACGCCCTTCGACGCCATCCTGCTCGATGCCCCCTGCTCCGGCAGCGGCGTGATCCGCCGCCACCCCGACATCAAGCGGCTGCGTCGCCCCTCGGACATCCCCAGGCTGGCCGAGCTCCAGGCCCGGCTGCTCGACAACCTCTGGCCGCTGCTGCGCCCCGGCGGCACCCTGCTCTACGCCACCTGCTCGGTGCTGCCCGAGGAGAACGCCGAGCAGATCGAGCGCTTCCTCGCCCGCACCCCCGAGGCGGTGGCGACCACCCCGGCCGACATGGCCTGGGGCCGCGCCTCGGGTGCCGGGCGGCAATTGCTGCCAGAGCCCGACAGCCACGACGGCTTCTTCTATGCCAGACTGGAGAGGCACCCCGCCTGAGGGCGGACGCTCCGTTCCCTGACACTGGAGGTCCCATGAGCCACCACACCTACAAGCACATCGAACTGACGGGCTCCTCGGAGAAGGACATCGAGGACGCCATCCAGAGTGCGCTGACCAAGGCAGCCGAGAGCCTGCATGGCATGCGCTGGTTCGAGGTCGTGGACACCCGCGGCCACATCGAGCACGGGCGGGTCGCCCACTGGCAGGTCACCATCAAGGTCGGCTTCACCCTTGACTGAGCCACGACGCGGCCTGTTCTTCTCACGGCGGCTGGTTTAGGCTTGCCTCGTCATGTTGCGGCGCACAAGGTGCGCCGCGCTCGGTACCCCTCGGCCTGACCGGAGCGGACGGCAACGACCATGAAGATCATCATCCTCGGCGCCGGCCAGGTCGGCGGCACCCTGGCCGAGCACCTGGCCCGGGAGGAGAACGAC
>NZ_JAWSUJ010000171.1:0-4832 GCF_033549285.1 Halomonas sp. | reverse complement strand
GGGGGCAGTGCGTCTTGAAGGCAGGAAATCGGTCACAAAGTGACCGATTCTCGCGCCATCCAGCATGAAGAGCTGGCCTGCTCACCCGCCAGGCCAAACTCGCGACACTGGTGCAATATTCAGGATAGCCCATATCCCAGCGACCGGTGCCACCGATGGCCTCGATGGACATGCGGTCGCGTAACTGATCGGGGGGCAGGATCTCGCCCTCCACCTTGATACCGGTCTGGCGTTCGTATTCCGGGGCGAAGTAGTCGACCACGGCATCGGCTTCCTCGCCGGGGTGCAGGGCCCAGCGGATGGTGACGTCGTCCTGGGCCAGGGCAGCGAGACTGGTGGTGGCCATGGCCAGGCCCAGCCCCGTGGCACAGAGTCGGTGTGTTGTTGTCATCTTGCGATCTCCTGGTCAATTGTTGTAGTGCAGCAAATCCGGTCGCAGCCTAGAGCGAAAGACACTCCGCGCAAGGTATGCAGATCACAGCGCTCAGGATAGCGTCACAGGCGAGAGTTGCGGATCGCCTGGGAACAACACAGTGGATTTGCAGAATCGTGTCAGCAAGCGTTATTAATAGGCTATGGTGAAGGACAGCCAGAGCGATCGAAGGGGTGGTAGCCACGCAACGAAATGGCACGAGAAAAACCTGAAAAACACAACCACAACAGCAAGATAATACAGAATCACACATCGCCAGGCAGGTCTTTCTCCACCTTGTCATGCGGGATTGGAAAGGGATGGCGGCGATTTATCTACGACTAATGTCTAACAAGAAAGCGCCCAATCCCTCTCGGTACACGACAGACTCCATCAATACAGACCAAAGTAGGGTATAACAATCATGGCTAACATCACGCTCAACAACATCCAGAAACGCTTCGGTGATGAAGAAGTCATCCATGGCGTCGACTTCGAGATCAAGGACGGCGAATTCGTCATCTTGGTTGGCCCTTCGGGCTGCGGCAAGTCGACCCTGCTTCGCATGATCGCCGGCCTTGAGTCGATCAGCGGCGGCGAGGTTTTGATTGGCAACAAGGTGGTCAATGACATGCCGCCCAAGGCCCGAGATATCGCCATGGTCTTCCAGAGCTATGCGCTCTATCCGCACATGACGGTCGCCGAGAACATGGGCTTCTCGCTCAAACTGTCGAAGGTCGACAAGGCCAGTATCGAGGAAAAGGTCAAGGCTGCGGCGGATATCCTCAACCTCGGCCCCCTGCTCAAGCGCTACCCGCGTGAGCTCTCCGGCGGCCAGCGCCAGCGGGTGGCCATGGGTCGCGCCATCGTGCGTGATCCCCAGGTCTTCCTGTTCGACGAACCCCTCTCCAATCTCGATGCCAAGCTGCGCGTCTCCATGCGCACTGAGATCAAGGAACTCCACCAGCGCCTAAAGACCACCACCGTCTACGTCACCCATGACCAGATCGAGGCCATGACCATGGCCGACCGCATCGTCGTGCTACACGAGGGATACGTCCAGCAGATGGGGACCCCACTGGAGCTCTATGACAGCCCCGCCAACCTCTTCGTGGCCAGCTTCATGGGCAGCCCGGGGATGAACCTGATCCATGGCAGGCCACGAGAGGATGGCCGCTTCGAGGTCCGGGGCGGCGGGCACCTGCCCATGGGCGAGTTGGAGACCGGCAAGCGCCCGAGCGACACCATCTACGGTATTCGCCCCGAGGACATAACCCTGACCGACGAGGGCGTCCCGGTGGAGGTGATCTCGGTGGAACCCACCGGAGCCGAGATCCATGTCGTGGCGAGGCTCGGTGACCAGCACATCACCGTGGTCTTCCGCGAACGCCACGACGTGCACCCTGGCGAGACCATCCACCTGGCGCTGGATCTCGACAAGGTCCATCTCTTCGACGCCGGCAGCGGCGAGCGGATCGCCTGGCATCCCACCACCCGGGCCGCCTGAGCATGACCGACGTCAGAACATTTCTCGGCCTGGACATCGGCACCAGTGCGCTCAAGGGCGTACTGGTGGACCATGAGCAGCGACTGCTGGCCACAGCCAGCGCGGACTACCCCATCTCGCATCCTGGGCCGGGCCGGGCGGAACAATCGCCGACCCTGTGGTGGCAGGCCCTGGAAACCGTGATGGCCGAGCTGCGCCGCCTTTGCCCCGAGGCCCTCGCCCGGCTCGCCGGCATCGGCCTCTCGGGACAGATGCACGGCCTGGTGCTTCAGGAGGCGAGCGGGGAATCCCCGCGACCGGCGATCCTCTGGAACGATGGTCGCGCCGACCGCGAGAGCCGCGAGCTCAACCAGCAACTCCCCTGGCTCGGCGAGCGAACCGGCATCGGTGCCATGCCCTCCTTCTGGCCGGCCAAGCTACGCTGGCTGGCGCGACACGACCCCGCCGCGCTGGATGAGGCCACCCACCTGCTGCTGCCCAAGGACCAGCTGCGCTGGCGAATGAGCGGCGAGCGATTCACCGACCGCTGCGATGCCTCGGGCACCCAGCTGCTGGATCAGGCCAAGCGTGACTGGTGCGATGACCTGCTGGCCGAGCTCGGCATCGGCCGCGAGCACCTGCCTCGACTCGTCGAGGGCAGCGAGGCGGGGGGCATCCTGGCGTCCACCCTGGCCTCGCGCTGGGGCTTGCCCGAAGGGGTGATCATCGCTGGCGGGTCAGGGGATGTGGCGGCCGGCGCGGTAGGCATCGGCGCCATCGACGAGGGCGACGCCTTCCTGACCCTGGGCACCTCCAGCCAGGTGTTCGTCAGCACCGAGGGCTACCGGCCTCGTCCGGATCAGTGCCTACATGCCTTTTCCCACGCCCTGCCCGAACGCTGGTTCCAGATGGCCGCCATGCTCACCGGCGCCTCGGCACTGGACTGGGCGGCGAAATTGACGGGCCTATCCATCGAGCAGGCCCTGGGCCTGGCCGAGCGGGAACCCATTGGGCCGGCCGGGGTGATTTTCCTGCCCTACCTGAATGGCGAACGCACCCCCCACGACGACCCCCAGGCCCGCGGGGTGCTCTTCGGCCTCACCCCGGCCAGTGGACAGGGCGAGGTGATCAGGGCGGTGCTTGAGGGAATCGGTTACAGCCTGCGAGAAGCGCGCGAGGTCATCGAGGGCGCCGGTACGCCCATTGAGCGACTCGCGGTCATCGGTGGCGGCACGCGAAGCCGCTACTGGCTGAAGCTTCTGGCCAGCATCATCGACCGCCCCCTGGTGCGCTATCGCGACAGCGAGAGCGGCCCGGCTTTCGGTGCGGCGCGCCTGGCCAGGCTGGCGGTCACCGGCGAGCCGATGGCCGCGGTCTGCCAACGGCCACCCATCGATGAGATCTTCGAGTCCGACCCGGCGCTAGCCGAGCGCTACGCTGATGCCTACCCACGTTACCAGGCGCTCTATCGGTCACTCGCCCCGCTGTTCGCGGAGTCCGCAAGCGCAGTGCCGGCCAGCGAGTCGGTTTCTGCGCCTCTCACGGCGAAGTAAGACGTTGTATACAGCGACCTGCCGCCTGGTTAGCACCGAAAGACGAGGACCGGAGGCGCCCTTCGCCATGGCTCGGCCTCATAGGTCGGAGGATTTCCCCCAGAGGTTGATGCCGGCGTCGAAGACCGAGTGGCTATCGATCTCGGCGAGTTCCTCGGCACAGAACGCCAGGTTATCAAGGGCGGCCACGTTGTCCTCCAGCTGCTCGACCCGGCTCGCGCCGAGCAGTACCGAGGTGACCCGTGAATCGCGGAGCAACCAGGCCAGTGCCATCTGTGCCAGGCTCTGCCCGCGACGCCGGGCAATGGCATTGAGCGCCCTCGCCCGGGCCAGGTTGTCGTCACTCAGGTGTTCCGGGCGCAGGGAACCGCCACCGGGCTGGTTGATGCGCGCCGACTCCGGCACTCCCTCCAGGTACTTGTCAGTGAGCAGCCCCTGGGCCAGCGGGGTAAAGGCGATGCAGCCCATGCCCTCGGCCTGCAGGGTGTCGAGGAGCTTCTCCTCCACCCAGCGGTTGAAGAGATTGTAGGAGGGCTGGTGGATCAGGCAGGGCACGCCGCGCTCGCGCAGCAGGCCGACGATCTCCCGGGTCCGTGGCGCCGAGTAGGAAGAGATCCCCACGTAGAGTGCCTTGCCCTGCTCCACCGCGCTGACCAGGGCGCCGGCGGTTTCCTCGGGCGGAGTGTCCGGATCCACGCAGTGAGAGTAGAAGATGTCCACATACTCGAGCCCCATCCGCGAGAGGCTCTGGTCGAGGCTGGCCAGCAGCGACTTGCGTGAGCCTCCCTGGCCATGGGGGCCCGGCCACATGGGGTACCCCGCCTTGGTGGAGATGATCAGCTCATCGCGGTAGGGCAGGAAGTCTTCCCGCATCAGGCGACCGAAATTGCGCTCGGCACTGCCCGGCGGCGGGCCATAGTTGTTCGCCAGATCGAAGTGGATGATGCCCAGGTCGAAGGAGCGGCGCAGCAGTTTGCGTTGGTTGTCGAGGGCATCCACATCGCCGAAGTTGTGCCATAGCCCTAGCGAAAGCGCGGGGAGCAGCAGGCCACTGCGCCCACAGCGGCGATAGTGCATGGCCTCGTAGCGCGAGGCATCGGCCTGGTAAGGCATTGCATCACTCCTTTTGGGTCTTCTTCTTGCCGCCGCGCGGCTTGGCGGCCCCGGTATCCTCACCTTGCGAACGGGCCGGCGTAAAGTGTCCGCGCACCAGCGCCAGCAGCCCCTGGGTGGAGGCATCGAAGTCCTGGCTATGGGCGTCGATGCGCTCGCTGATCTCGCCGGCGATGCGCTTGCCCAGCTGTACCCCCCACTGGTCGAAGGAGTTGATGTTCCAGATCACCCCCTGGACGAACACCTTGTGCTCGTAGAGCGCGATCAG
>NZ_JAWSUJ010000170.1:0-4988 GCF_033549285.1 Halomonas sp. | reverse complement strand
GAGCCGGGTGCGTCAATTGCGCATGCCCGGATCTGAGGGGGGCCGGGTCGAGCAATCGCCCGGTCTACCCGACTAGTACTAACCATCTCAACTGATCCGACGGTCATCCCTTGAGGCAACACGAGACGCCGTATCACCCAAGATGTCAGTGCATGGAAGAAGGCGAGTTAAGGGCGTCGACAACCCTGCGTCAGAGGATGAATGATGCAGCTGGTCTACTGTTCAATCAGAGCGTCCATCAGCTATTCCAGCTGCTATCGTATTTTTCATAGTCGAAGGCTGGCATGTCCGAGAGCGACTCTCTGGGATAGGAAAGTTCATAGTGCATGGCACCAGGCTGCCAGTCATCCGGATGGCCATAGAAGGGATACGCATAGGGGCCATTGCCGAACTCGGCGCTCGAAGGCTTGACTACGATGGCCTGCATCACGCCGTCTCGGGTGAAGAGTGCATCCGTGATATAGCCCACACCAGTGTCCTTACCAAGGCTGGCAAAGTCATCGATGATGTCGGTGATCTTCCAGATACGTGGCCCCGTCATGACATCGCTTTCCACTTGGGTGCTTTTCTCAAGATCTCCCTTGAAGATGTAGGCATCGTCGACATACTCATCGTTGAAAAGGTTGTAGTCTTCGACATTGTCTTCGCGAACCGGTATGCGAACGCCTTCTTGACCAAGTTCAGTCTCCCCCCATGGAATGGAGACGTGCCTGTCCCCGCTTTCCCACATGCCACCGACCTCCGCGATGAGGGTCACAATCTGATTTTCTTCATCCAGAATGATATTCTCGATCGTGCCAACAACATTGCCTTGAGCGCCTATCGCCTTGGTGTTCAGCAGTGTCTCGGCTCGGATACCTCCTTGCTGATAAAGCGCCTGGTAACTCCATTCATCCAAGGGGCGAGGGTTAGCCTGACCCTGTGCGGCCTGAGCTGTCGGCATGGAGATGGTCATTATTGCGAAGGATAGTGCAGATAAAGTTTTGCCATACGGGTTCATGGTGAGTTCCCTTTCGTATATCTCGTGTTACCATAGTACATGCTTGGTTTTGACGCCAATAGGGCCATTTTCATATGGTTGTATTCGAAGATTTTGATAGAAGGATTTTTCCATGCATGCCTGGGTGATTTCACCCATTATCAGCGTAAGAGTCGCATCCTAAAGAAAGCGGCCCTCCCGAAGGAAGGACCGCTCAAGACGCTTCCTTGAGACTGGATTAGCTGCTGCTATCTTCCTGACTGTCATCGAGAATGACGACGGAATCAGCCATCAATTCCATGCTCTCGAACAGGTCAGCCTCCATATCACCGGTCACCGTGACCAGGTCGCCCTCGTCAATCTGCTGATAACCTTTCTCGTCGAGGGGATCATAACCCAGCGACGCAGTATCGATCATCATCTGCCGAGGGCCAGTGTCGATGGTAAATTCGTAATCTCCGGTGCTGGTGACCGTTCCGGTCAGTTCGGTATAGCCTGCAATGATTGGTGTCACCACACTGTAATTCAGCGTTTCTTCATCGGCGCTGTCGGCATAGAAGTAGGTGCCTAGACTCTCGACATAGACGCTGCCGGCCTCGATCGTGTTGGCCTCGGCAATGCCATCATCCACCTTGCCATAGACCGTGACCTTGTCACCCTCTATCAATCCATAGCCATCCTTTTCATACCAGCTCCAATCGTCCATCTCGACCGTGATGCTACCTTGTCCATAATCCAGAACGAAGGAACTGGGGCCCGTATCCACCGCCGTACCGCTCAGGTTTATCCAGGTATCATCGGGTTTCGTGTAAGGCGAATCAGCCGCCAGTGCCAGGGCCGGTATCATGCTGGCCGAGGCAGTTAAGGCCAGGGTGACGGCCATTCTGGTCTTGAGCATTGACATGATAAACCTCCATGAAATTAACGAAATATCGTCAGCGGCCGCTTAGGTGACGGCCCTGATGCTCTTCTTAGAGATCGAAAAAACCATCCTCTCCGGCATCATCCCATTCGCCTTCGTCCCAATGACCGTCCTCGTTGGCATCGTAGGCGGTGTAGATGCCGTCGTAGACTTCGCCGGAGTCGACATACCCATCGGCGTTGGCATCCCATATGTCGTAATCCCAGTCGACGTCCAGCTCGACGAATTCATCTTCGTCCAGCAAGCCGTCGTCGTTGAGATCCCAGTCGGAATAGGTTCCGACATCAGACACGGAACCGTAGAACTCATCCTTGCTCAGCTGGCCATCATCGTTGACATCCTGGCTGCTGAACGAGGCAAAGGCACCCGTTGAGCCCAGGGCCAGCACCAGTCCCAGCATCACTTCTTTACGCATGACGTTCTCCCTTCATGGTTGAACAAGCTTCTGCGTGTCGATTACAGGGCAGGTTGCCCTTACCGACACCCTGAGCCTCGGCGGTCGGGATTAACTGAACCTTAGCGCTGTGCAGGATGGTCACATCAGGTCAGTGCTAAGGTAGTAGCAGCCGCCCCTTCCGAGGAGGCAGACTACGGCCTGGAGGAGAACCAATTGCGAATCCTGCTGGTAGAAGACGACGAAATCCTTGGCGATGGGCTCTGTGAAGGGCTTCGGCTGGACGGCCATACCGTGGACTGGCTGACGGATGGCAGCACCGCCGAAGGTGCCCTGGACGCCGACGACTTCGATAGCGTGGTGCTGGATCTGGCCCTTCCCGGCCGCTCCGGCATGGAGCTTCTGCGTCACTGGCGTCGCTCGCGACACTACGTGCCGGTGTTGGTGCTGACTGCTTACGGCAGCTCGCCGGACTGCATCTCTGCTCTGGATCTCGGCGCCGATGACTATGTCGTCAAGCCGGTCGATCTGGGCGAACTGGAGGCGCGCCTGCGGGCTCTGCTGCGCCGCGCAAACGGTCATGTCGACAACCGCCTGCACTGTGGGGAGCTCAGTCTGGACCGCGCCGACCAGATGGCGTGGTGTGGTGACACGGCGGTCAACCTCTCAGCCTACGAGTTCGCCGTGCTGGAGGCGTTGCTGGAGCGTCCCGGGCGAGTTGTCAGCCGCGAGCAACTGGAGTCGCGTCTGTACGGCTGGGACGAAGGGCCGGAGAGTAACAGCCTGCATGTCTTGATCCACAAGCTACGCTCGCATATCGGAGCAGACCATATAGAGACCGTACGTGGCCTCGGCTATCGGATCGTCCCATGAGCCGGCCTGTCTTCATGAAACGGCTGGCAACCAGCTTACATGCCCGCCTGATCCTGTGGTTGCTGGCGTTGCTGGGCACCGTCTGGGTAGCACTGTGGACGAATACCTGGGGCACCGCGGTGGACACCGCGACACGCGATGTTGACCAACGACTGCGGATCACCGCAACACTGCTATTGAGCCTCTATACGGGACAGACCCCTGCTAATGTTTCCGGCGGTTTGCCTACGGCACTCCCACCGGTCGGGAGTACCTTGCTGAAGATGCCAGCCGGCATGGGGTGGGAAACACCCGTCAACTTCGAGGTGGTCTCCTTCGAACACGGTCTGGTGACACGCACGCCCGACTTCCCGACAGCCGCCCGAGACGCCTCAGTGGGTTTCAATAACCGGGACATCGGGGACCGGCGGTGGCGAATCTTCACCCTGGACGACCCGCGACAGGGGCTGGTCAGCCGGGTCGCCGTTCAGCAGTCTATCGGCTCGGACCGGGCCAATACTCTGCGTGACGATTTCGCCTGGCCCCTGATCTGGCTGCTACCCGTCTTCGCCCTTCTGGCGGTGTTCTCCGTCTGGAGCGGCCTAGCTCCCCTGCGTCGCATCGAGCGGGCTATCGATACCCAGGACCCCCTTGCGCCGAGGCCAATGGGCATTAACCGCGATCGAGTACCCATGGAACTGCGTCGTCTGGTGGATACGCTTGACCACCTGATGCACCGGGTCGGCGAGGTGCTGACCCGGCAACGTGCCTTCACCGCCGGCGCGGGTCATGAACTGCGTACGCCGTTGGCAGGTTGCCGCAGCCAGCTCCAGGTCGCCCAGCGCAGCCGTGAGGATGAGTCCCGGCAACGCGCCTTGGACAAGGCGCTACACACGCTGGACCACATGTCCTCGCTGGTCGACCAGCTGCTGACCCTGGCGCGTGTCGACCCGGCCGCATCGGAACTCGATACACGCCCACTCGAATTCGGGCGGCTGGTGCGTCGGCTGGTTGCTGAACGCCAAGATGCTGCCGCCTCAGACGGAGTCGAGTTGGCCCTGAAGACGCCCGAGGATATCTCCCTGCCGATCGAAGGCAATGTCCCCCTTATGGAAACCCTGGTCTCCAACCTGCTCGACAACGCGATACGTTTCTCGCCGACTGGCGCCACGGTACAGGTCCACCTGGAGCCTCAGGGCGACCGCGCCTGCCTGCGGATTCGCGACCAGGGACCCGGCATACATTCCGCCGAGCTCGACCACCTGTTCGATCCCTTCTTCAGCAGTCAGAGCCACGGCAAGGGCAGCAACGGCCTGGGACTGGCTATCGTCCAGGCGGTGGCCAAGGCTCATGGCGGCGAGGCCAAGGCGCTACAGCCCGAGCATGGCGGAGCCGCTATCATCGTCTACTTGCCGCTCACGAGGCGGTAGCCCTCTGAAAGGCCTTGAATGTGGACTCCGTTGCTAAACCAGACTCGCATAGCTGTAGGGTCCCGGATAATTAATTACACGGGGCCGCAGCACGAAGCAATGGTTCAACGGAAAAGTCGCGGAATGCATCAGCATTAGCTCAATGTCGCTCTTGGCCGGGAGCTGATGTAGGCATCCGAAGATAGTATTTCGCCAGGCCATGGGTATCAGAACATGCCGCTTCGTGATGGTCAGCTCGATGTGATCCTACCTCAGAAGAAGGTCAGCCCGACCTGGAACAGCCGCTCCACGTCGCGCAGGCGGCGCTTGTCGATCACGAACAGGATGACGTGGTCGCCGGACTCCACCACCACGTCGTCATGGGCGATCATCACCTCCTTGCCGCGCACGATGGCGCCGATGGTGGTGCCC
>NZ_JAWSUJ010000169.1:0-4990 GCF_033549285.1 Halomonas sp. | reverse complement strand
CCAGCCAGATATAGCGGGTAAGTCGCCTCGCCGGGCCTGATGCCGGCCAGGGCCTTGCGGATCGAGGCATCATCCAGGGCCGAGAGCCACAAGCGGGTGACCTTCCCCCGATAGCCGCAGTGATCCAAGATTTCGCGGGCGATGGTTTCCCCTTCCCGGTCGGCATCGGTGGCCACTACCACCTCGGTCGCCTGGCCCAGCAGCTTCTTCACCACCCCGAACTGCTTGCGGCCGCTCTTCTTGATCTCCATCTTCCAAGTCGAAGGCAGAATCGGCAGCGCCTCCAGCGACCAGCGCTTGAGCGCCTGGTCGTACTGCTCCGGCGGGGCCTGCTCGAGCAGATGCCCGAACCCCCAGGTCACGACACACCCCTCGCCCTTCAGAAAGCCCTCGCTGCGCTGGCCGACACCGATCACGCGGGCAATATCTCGGGCCTGCGAAGGCTTCTCGCATAGGAATAGACGCACCGGCTCAACTCCCTCATGAATTTGAAGGCAGCATGGCAAGGCGATGGGTGCAAACGAAGAGAGAAAGGGAACGTCGGCAACGAGGCTTTGCGATAACGGAACGCCCTGCGGAAACGCTGCTCGAGAGCCGCGCTCATGGCACCACCCTAGTGCCCGGCATTGGGTTGAACGTACCGGCGTTCTCGGAGACCCGTTGGTTTGCGTCAGGCTACCAGCCCGTGGGGCGGGGATTAGCCCGCTGAGCCAACTCTCTCATTGACTCGATGGCCGGCGCGATAGATTCAGCGAGGAGATATGGCGTCTGAACAGGGTCGCGAGCCGCTCGGCACCGGGGTGGAGGGGCACGCCGCGCAGCTTGAGCAGGCCGATAGTATAGGCCGGAAAGGTGGCCAGGGTGTCGAAGCAGGCCAACCCACGGCCGGAAAGCGGATCGTCGACAAAGAACCGCGGGCCGAAGCCGATCAGATCAGTGCGTCGCATCAGCTCGACCATCATGATTGGAGAATCGCACTTTACCACTCGCTGCGAGATCGAGATGTCTTGAGCCTCGAGCCAGTCGATCAGCCGCTGTGCCGAGCTGCCGACCGCCAGGTTCAGCACCCAGCGCGCCTCAGCCATCTGCGACCAGTCGGTGGCACCCAGCAATGCGTGACCTTCACGCGCCATGGGTTCCGAGAGCAGCTCGGTCAGCGGTTCGAAGGTGATCTCGTGGGGTAGCTGATCCGCCTCGGCCACGGCGATGGCGAAGTCGATGCGTCCCTCCATTAGGCCCGGTAGCACCGTGCTCATCATGCCTTCCTCCAGGCTGAGGCTAGCATCAGGCTGCTCGCGCTCGAACTCCCGAAGGACGGCGGGCAGAGACGTGGTCGCGATTGCGGTGGTCACCGCCACCGTGACCTGCAAGCCCGAGCCGCCTCGCAGCCAACGTATTTCGTCCCTGGCCTTGTCCAGGGTGGAGAACGCCAGGCGCGCCCGTTTCAGTAGCACCTTGCCCGACGGTGTGAACTCGACGCCGCGGTAGCTGCGTATCAGCAGCTCCGATCCAAGGTCGGCCTCCAGTTCGCGCAGCGCGCGGGTCAGGGCGCTCTGACTCAGGTGCAGCGCCCTGGCGGCTCCTCGAATCGACCCTTCTTCGGCCACCTTCAGCAGGGCCCTCAAATGGTGATTTTTCATCTCAAGTGAACACCTATGCGTGTCATCAAGTAGATTTTATCGTCTTTTCGATATCAGTCACCACTGACAACATCGGTTTTATTGACGCAAATTCCAATGCTAAGAGGCGAAGCCGATGACAGCCCATTCGACGATCACGCCAGATATCGACCAGATGCAGGCCTGCCGCCGCCATATCCATCAGCACCCTGAGCTCGGTTTCGAGGAGTTTGCCACCAGCCAGCTAGTGGCAGAGCGGCTGGAGGAGTGGGGCTATGAGGTTCACACCGGCATCGCCACTACCGGCGTGGTCGGCGTGCTGCGCTGGGGCGACAATTCGGGCCCGCGACTCGGCCTGCGCGCCGATATGGATGCCCTGCCCATCCAGGAGGAGACCGGCTTGCCCTGGGCCAGCCAGGTTCCCGGCAAGATGCACGCCTGCGGCCATGACGGCCACACCGCCATACTACTGGGTGCTGCCGAGGCCTTGGCCCGCCAGCATCGCGAGCAGGGGCTGCCCGGCAGCGGCACCCTGAACCTGATCTTCCAGCCCGCTGAGGAGCTGGGTGGCGGTGGCGGGGCACTGTGCATGATCGAAGACGGCCTCTTCGAGCGCTTCCCCTGCGATTCCCTCTTTGCGCTGCACAATTTCCCCGGCAAGCCCGTGGGCCACCTGTGTTTCAGGGAGGGTGCCTTCATGGCTTCCTCGGACACGGTCACGCTGACCTTCATTGGCAAGGGCGGCCACGGGGCCCTGCCGCAGCTGGCCGCCGACCCCACTCTGCCAGCGGCTGCCACCGTGCTGGCACTGCAGAGCATCGTCGGGCGCAACGTCGATCCCAACCTCGTCTCGGTGATCAGCGTAGGCCGGATGCAGGCCGGCTCCAGCGCCAACGTCATTCCCAACAGCGCCGAGCTAGAGCTCAGCGTGCGTACCCTGGACCCCGAGGTGCGCGATACCCTCGAGCGCCGCATTCGCACCCTGGCCGAGTCCCAGGCAGAGTCCTTCGACTGCCGCTGCGAGATCGACTACGTGCGCGGTTATCCGGTGTTGATTAACGCCCCGGCCGAGACCCAGCTTGCCATCGACACCGCCCGAGAGATGTTCGGCGACGAGCGAGTCGAAGCACCCACCGCGCCCCTTACCGGCAGCGAGGACTGCGCCTACTTTCTCGAGCAGGTGCCTGGCTGCTACTTCATCGTCGGCAACGGCGATAACGGCCACGACGAAGGGTTGCCCCTGGGACCATGCAGCGTGCACAACCCGCACTACGACTTCAACGATGACTGCATGGGACCCGCCGCCACCTTCCTGATGGGCCTGGTGTCCCGCTACTTCTCGCAGGGAACTTCCCGCTCCGAGTGATCCACAACCCACGACAACTCCAACGAGGTCGCACAGCGACCCAAAGGGTGACCATGAGCCAACAACAGTCCGATGACCGCAAGCCTGCCGCTTCCCGGAAACGTCAGTGGTTCCGTGAGTTTCCAGACCCAATGGTCCTGATCTTCATGGTGCTGGTGGTCGTCTATGCGATGACCTTCTTCGTGCCCGCCGGCGAATTCGCGCGGGAATTGGTGAATGGCCGGAGCCGGGTAATTCCAGGCTCCTTCGAGTACCTGTCCGATACTGCCAATTTGCACTTCTTCCGTGTCTTCGTGGCTATTCCCGAGGGGATGATCAACGCCGCCCAGTTCCTTTTCATCGTTTTCATCGCCGGCGGACTCTTCCACATCCTCAAGGGCACGGGGGCGCTGGAAAACGCCATAGGCATTGCTGCCTACAGGATGGGCGCGGGCAACAGCATCAAGAGCCGCAACCTGATTATCACCGCGGGCACCTTCATCTATGGCTTCTTTGGCATGGCCGTGGGTGCCGAGAACAACATTGCCCTGGTGCCAGTCGGTGTGCTGATCGCCGCGGCCATCGGCTGCTCGCGCCTGGTGGGCGTGACCATGGCCGTGGGCGGTATCGCCATCGGCTTTGCGCTTTCTCCCATCAACCCCTACACCGTGGGGGTGGCACAGAGCATTGGCGAACTGCCGCTGTTTTCCGGCTGGTGGCTGCGCAGCCTGATGATGCTGACCTGCCTGGCGACGCTTGCCGCCTATATCTGCCTGCGCGTGGTCAACATCGAGTTCAAGGACGACCAACCGGTGGAGATGAGTCGGAAGCTCAAGGACTACGCCCTGTCGCGCAACAACCTTGCCGTCCTCGGCATCTTCCTGGCCGGCCTGGTGATCATGCTCTTCGGCGTCTTCACCCGCGGCTGGTACATCAAGGAGATCGCCGGCAACTTCCTGCTCATGGCCATCCTGATCGGGCTGGCCAGCGGTCTCAGCGCCAATCAATTGGTACAGCGGATGATGGAGGGCGCCTCCTCCGTGACCGCCGGGGCGCTGGTGATTGGCCTTGCCGCTTCGATCCAGGTCATCCTCAGCGATGCCCACATCATCGACACTATTGTTCACTCGCTGAGCGCCATCGTGGGGGACATGCCGGTGGCACTGGCCGCGGTGGTGGCCAGCGTCATCCAGGGTGTGATCAACCTGTTCATCCCCAGTGGCTCGGCCCAGGCGCTAGTGACCATGCCGATCCTAATCCCGCTGGCCGACCTCGTTGACATGAGCCGGCAGCTGATGATTACTGCCTTCCAGGTGGGCGACGGGCTGACCAACCTGTTCACTCCTACTGCCGGTGGCATCCTGGCCATGCTGGCCCTGGGCCGTGTTTCCTATGCCCAGTGGCTGCCCGTGATCCTGCCGATCATGGTGCCACTCTACGCCATGTGCTGGATTGCCCTGATCGTGGCTCACTACATCGGTTACTGAGGCCATGCAATTTCTTGCCGACGCCGACCTCTCGCTTTCCCAGGCCCTTCGGGATATTCACCGGCGGGCCGTGGAGCAGCCTATCGAGGGCCGGGTAGCCGACTACATCCCAGCCCTGGCCACGGTCGACCCTATACGCTGCGGCATCGCCTTCGCCACCCTGGATGGGGAGGTCCATACCGCCGGCGATGCCGAGCTTCCCTTCTCGATCCAGAGCATCTCCAAGGTGTTCGGTCTGGTGCTGGCGATGCAGCGGATGGGCGACGGTCTGTGGCGCCGGGTCGGCATGGAGCCATCCGGTCAGCCGTTCAACTCCATCGTCCAACTGGAGTGGGAGCACGGTATTCCCCGTAATCCCTTCATCAATGCCGGCGCCATTCTGGTGGCCGATACCCTGGTCTCGCATTTTTCGTCCTCTCGCCAGGCCTTTCTTAGCTTCGTGAGACGCCTGGCAGGCAGCGAGTAAGTGCCTAATCTAAAGTTTTCGTGCATAATGTGTGTAGGATACCTGACACGGACGGAACCATGGCAAGGCGCTT
>NZ_JAWSUJ010000168.1:0-5011 GCF_033549285.1 Halomonas sp. | reverse complement strand
TCCTCCAGCGCCTGGCCCTGGAGCAGCTGGTCACGCTGACGCCGCGCCGCGGGGCCAGCGTGACCCGGCCCACGGCCGACGAGGCCAAGGACGTGTTCGACGCCCGCCAGATGGTCGAGTGCGGCCTGATGCCGGAGGTCGCCCGGCGCATCACCGAGGAGGACCTGCGCGAGCTCCGCGACATGGCCCGGCGCGAGCGCCAAGCCTTGAAATCCGGCGAGCAGAGCACGGCGATCCGGCTCTCGGCGGACTTCCACACCCGCCTGGCGCGCATCTCCGGCAATGCCACCCTGGCCGACTTCGTCGAGCGGCTCTGCTCGCGCTCCTCGCTGATCCTCGCCGTCTATGGCAACCCCGGCCACCTGGGCTGCGAGTCCCACGACCACGACGACCTGATCGGCCACCTGGAGGCCGGCAACGGGGAGCGCGCCCAGGCCTTCATGAGCCGCCACCTCAAGGCCATCGAGGCCTCCCTCTCCATCGTCGAGGAGGCGGCGGAGGTCCCGGACCTCCACCGGATCTTCTCCGACTGAGGCCGTGTCAGGCCAGACGCAGCGCCGGCTCGGCGAGGCCCGCCACCCCGGGGTCGGCGACGAAGAGGTGGCCGGCATCGGGTTCATTGCGACACCGGGCCTCATCCATGCCTTCCCGGGCGGTGGTGATGTAGAGCCGCTCGAGGCGCTCCCCGCCGAAGGCGGGGCAGGAGGGCTGCGAGGTCGGCAGCGAGATGGCGTCCACCTCGCGGCCCTTCGGGTCCAGGCGTACCAACCGGCCGGCGCCCCACAGCGCGAGCCACAGGTGCCCCTCGGCATCGACCACGGCCCCGTCGGGGTTGCCCGGCTGCGCCGAGACGTCGGCCCAGGGGGCCGGTTCGCCCAGGGGCCAGCCCTCGCGGTCCAGCGCCCAGCGCATCACGACCCCGCTCGGGGTATCGGTGAACCAGGCGGCCTCGCCGCCGGGGGAGAAGCAGATCGCGTTGGGAATGGTCAGGTCCGTGCGCAGTCGGGTGAGCTCGCCGCGATGGAGGCGGTAGAGGCTGCCGGCACCGGGTTCGGCACCCTTCCCCATGCTGGAGAGCCAGAGGCTGCCGTGGCGGTCGACCCGAGCGTCGTTGCTGCGTGTGGACGGATTGTCGGCCTCGAAGTCACAGAACGTCCTGGCGTGTCCGCCTTGCGGATCGAAGCGAACGAGACGATCCTCGCCCACCAGCAGCAGGCCGCCGTCCTCGAGCGGGGCGGCCAGCGAGACCATCCGGTCGAGCTCATGATGCCCGGTGGCGCCGGAGGCCGGTTCCAGCCAGTGCAGCCGGCGGCCCAGGATATCGCACCAATACAAGCGCCGGCTGGCGGCCTGCCATTGGGGCCCCTCGCCCAGTTCGCAGCCGCAGGCGACCGCCACCCTGGCCATGGGGCCGCGCATGGGGCCGCTCATGAGGCGTCCCCATCGGCCGCGCGCCAGGCGGCGACCAGCGACCTGGCCCGTTCGCCCACCTCGCCGGCGGTGAGGCCCGGAGTGTAGAGCGCGCTGCCCAGGCCAGCGCCATCGATGCCGCCGGCCCGCCAGTCGGCGAAGTTGCCCACGCCAATGCCCCCCACGGCGAAGAGTCGGGTGCCCGGCGGCAGCACGGCACGCATGGCCCTCATGCCCTCGATGCCGACCTGTACCGCCGGGAACAGCTTCAGCCCGGAGGCCCCGGCGTCCAGGGCGTCGAAGGCCTCGGACGGGGTCACCACGCCGGGCCAGGATTCCATGACCAGGTGGCGGCTCTCCTCGATCACCGCCGTGCGGCAGTTGGGGGAGACGACCAGACGTCCGCCGGCGGCGAAGACGTCGCGCACCTGGCCCGGGGTCAGCACGGTGCCGGCGCCGATCAGGGCCCGGTCACCCAGGGCCTCGGCGAGCCGGCGGATGCTCTCCAGCGGGTCGGGGGAGTTGAGGGGCACCTCGATGCGCTCGATGCCGGCGGCGAGCAGCGCCTCGCCGACCTCGACGGCCTCGTCGGGGGAGATGCCGCGCAGGATGCCGATCAGGGGAAGGGACATGGGGGTGGCGCTCCATTCGAGTTCAGGTTCGGGGGCTGGCGAGAGTGGCATGGGCCAGGCCGAGGCCGGCCAGCGTGGCGGCCTCGCCATCGACGCAACGGCAGCCGATGCCCAGCGCCTCCAGGGCCAGGGCATAGCGGGCAGCGAGCGTCTCGGCGCCGACCAGGGTGACGCGCTCGCCCTCGGTCAGCACCGACCGGGCGCCGGCCAGCTCCAGGCCGATCACCAGGCCCGAGAGGCGGGCCGCCAGTCGCTCGCCGCGTGCCTGGCCCGTCGGCAGGCCGCTGTCCAGCAGGTCCTGGGCGCGCAGGCCGAACAGCCGGGTGGAGAAGGTCTCGGGGGCGGCCGCCACCTCCTGCACCGCCGCCACGAAGGCCTCGCGGCAGCCGGGCTTGGCCAGGACGTCCTCGCCCGGCCCGTGGTTCAGGGAGTGCCGGAGCACCGACTGCCCGGCCAGCAGGCCATAGAGCTCGCCGGTGAGGAAGGTGGCGAAGCGCGTGACCGCCCCCGCCTCGAGGCGGGCCCACTTGGCATGAGTGCCGGGCAGGCAGACGGGCCCGGAGACCTCACCTTCCCGGGCGGCCAGGCCGGCGAGCTGGGTCTCCTCGCCGCGCATCACATCGAAGCGGCGGCCGGCGTCATCGGGGTGCTGGCAGAGGCCCGGCAGCAGCGCGACGTCCAGGCGCGAATCCTCGACGGCGGGCCTGACCGCCCCCCGGGCCAGGTCGTCGAGCCGTGTCGGCACCGGCAGGTAGGCGGCCTCCCGCCAGCCCTGGCGGGCACCCGCCATGCCGCAGACCCGCACCGGCACGCGGCCGTCGTCGGTCAGCCAGTCGCCGATCGTCGCCAGCAGGGTGGCCTCGTAGTCGTCGGGCGTCAGCGCCAGCATGCCGCGGTCCGAGCCGGCGCGGGCCAGCACCTGTCCGTCGTCCGTCATGGCCCAGGCGCGCAGGTTGCTCGAGCCCCAGTCCACGGCGACCCAGGCGAGGCGCTCGACGATCCCCTTAGCCTGGCTCATGCCCGGCCCCCGTCGACGATCAGCTCCTGGCCGGTCATCATCCTCGACGCTTTTGATGCCAGGAACAGGCAGGGGCCGATCATGTCCTCCACCGGGATCGCCTCCTTGAGGCACTGCTGCGCCAGGCACTCCTCGAGGTCGGCGTCGTTGACCCACAGCGCCTTCTGGCGCTCGGTCATCACCCAGCCGGGGATCAGGCAGTTGACGCGGATGGCATCGGGCCCGAGTTCCCGGGCCAGCGCCCGGGTCAGGCCCAGGATGCCGGCCTTGGCGGTGACATAGGTCGGGTAGCCGGACAGGCCCAGGTGAACGCTGTTGGACGACAGGTTGATGATGGCGCCGCCGCCCAGCTTACGCATGTCCGGCGCAACCTCTTGCGCGGTGAAGAACTGCGGGCGCAGGTTGGTGGCGATGGCGTCGTCCCACTCGTCGACGCTCCACTCCTCCAGCGAGTGGCGGGTGTCCCGGGCGGCGTTGTTGACCAGCACGCCGATCGGGCCATGGGCCTCGCGGGCCTGTGCGACGGCGGCCTTGAGCGCCGCCACGTCGCGGATGTCGCACTCGATGAACAGTGGCCGGTTGGCGTACTTCGCCTCCATGGCATCGCAGAACTCGCCGGCGTCACTGAGGCCGACGAAGGCCACCCTGGCGCCCTGGGCCAGGAAGCCCTCGGTCAGCGCAGCACCGATCCCCGAGCCGCCGCCGGTGATAAAGACGCTCTGACCCTTCAGGTCGCCGAAGGTCAGATCGTGAAAGTTGAAACTCATGTCGTTCTCCTCACTTTTACTCCTTTCGCCCTACCACTCGGCGATGGAACCGTCCTCATGCGTCCACACCGGGTTGCGCCAGCGGTGGCCGACCTGCGCGCGTTCTTCGACGAAGGCCTCGTCGATCTCCACCCCGAGCCCCGGCCCCTGGGGAATGGCGCAGAAGCCCTCCTCGATGGCCAATGCCGACTTGTCGACCAGGTAGTCGAGCACGTCGTTGTCGCGGTTGTAGTGGATGCCCATGCTCTGCTCCTGGATGAAGGCGTTGTGGCATACCGCATCGAGCTGCAGCGAGGTGGCAAGCGTGAGCGGGCCGAGCGGGCAGTGCGGGGCGAGCGCCACGTCATGGGCCGAGGCCAGGGCGGCGATCTTCAGCCCCTCGCTGATGCCGCCGCAGTGGGAGAGGTCGGGTTGGACGATGTCGATCATGCCGTCGGCGAGCAGGTCGCGGAACTCGAAGCGGGTGTGCAGGCGCTCGCCGGTGGCCAGTGGATAGCCCAGGCCGCCGGCGATCTGCTTGAGGCAGGGCAGGTGCTCGGGGGCCACCGGCTCCTCGACGAACATCGGGTGGAAGGGTTCCAGTTCGCGCAGCAGCGCCTTGGCCATGGGGCGATGCACCCGGCCATGGAAGTCGATGCCGATGCCCACGTCGGGTCCCACGGCGTCGCGGGCCTCCGCCACCCGGGCCACCGCCTCGTCGACCTTGCGGTGGCTGTCGACGATCTGCAGCTCCGGGGTGCCGTTCATCTTGAAGGCGGTGAAGCCCTGCTCGACCAGCGCCCGTGCGCCGGCACCGACGTCATCGGGGCGGTCGCCGCCGGTCCAGGCGTACATGCGCATCCGGTCGCGCACCGCGCCGCCCAGCAGCTGGTGCACCGGCACGCCCAGGTCGCGGCCCTTGAGGTCCCATAGCGCCTGGTCGATGCCGGCGATGGCGCTCATCAGGATCGGGCCGCCGCGATAGAAGCCGGCGCGATAGAGGGTATTCCACAGGTGCTCGATGCGGTGCGGGTCCTGGCCGACCAGGTAGTCGGCGAGCTCATGGACGGCCGCCTCGACGGTGGCGGCGCGGCCCTCGATGACCGGCTCGCCCCAGGTAGCGCGCTCTCCGGCGAACAACTGCACGCCGTCATCGGCCAGCACGTAGAAGCGATACGTGCCCGGCTCGAAGCGCACGTTCGCCC
>NZ_JAWSUJ010000167.1:0-5024 GCF_033549285.1 Halomonas sp. | reverse complement strand
AAGCGCCTTGCCATGGTTCCGTCCGTGTCAGGTATCCTACACACATTATGCACGAAAACTTTAGATTAGGCACTTACCGGCGATGGCCCGTTCATCCCTCTTCACGCCACGGCCTTCGCCTCGACACCATTGGAATCGAATGAAATCACATAATCCTCGACAGCCCATGGACGAACGAGAGAAGTTGCGCAGGTTCCGCGAACTCGACGATGCCTTCGCCGATGCACTGCGCGAACTCGAGAGTCCCGACAGCGAACTTGATATTCCCACCGGTCCGCCGGTCCGTTCACTCGAGCGCGTGGAGCAGGACGCCGGGACCGAGCCGCAGGACGAGCAGGCCCTCCAGCGGGCCTTCGAACAGCGCCTCAAGGCGCTGATGGCCGAGTACGCCCAGCCGGCCGAGAGCGTCAGTCACCTGCTGCAGACCCTCAGGTCCCTCGGGCGGATCGCCTGAGCCGCCACGTCGGGGTATCCTGCCCGCCTTTCTCCACCAACTGCGGCGTCCGTCAGCGGTAGCGATAGACGCGCAGGCTCGGCAGGAAGGCGTTGTCCTCCAGCCGCTCGTCGCGTCGCCGGGCTCGGGTGCGGGTGGCCGGCGGGTGAGCGGGTGGCCGGTTATGGTCGGGCAGGCGGCCGTCGGGGCTGGGCACGAACAGCGGCAGGGCGATGTTCATGGCGCGCCGGTTGCGGCCATCCTCCAGCGGTTCGCGGTAGAAGAGGTTGGCGCGCATCAGCGGGGCCTGGCGCTGTACCTGAGCCAGCGGCTCGCCATCGGGGATGCCGGCCAGCTGTCGCAGCTGGATGCGCACGTGGGGCGCCTCGCTGTCCAGGGCCAGCAGCTTCTGCTCGGCCTCGCGCGCCGTCAGCCGCTTGATCGAACGACCGCTGGCATACCAGGCCAGGCGCACGCGAGCCACCGGTGCCTCGGCAAAAGGGATCGCCCGCCAGCACTGCTTGAGGTGAAGCCTGGCAAGCCCCGTGCCGCGCAGGTGGTCGTGCAGGGCCGGGTGCCGGAAGGGCAGCACTGCCTTGATCTCCGGGATCAGCGCCGGTACCTCGCGGCGGATCTCCGCCAGCAGCGCGGCGAAGGCCTTCTTGGTGGCATTCACCCGGGCGACCGCCTCCATCACCGCCTCGTCGGCCGCCACCAGGCCTACATGGCTGCGGGTGGCGCGGCCGTCCTGGCCATCCTGGTACCAGACGTCGAGCAGGGCGTGGCGCAGCCAGGCGGCGTCGGCCGAGTCGTGATCGAAGGACCAGGCCGGGGCGCCCGAGGCCTGCCAGGTCGCCACCAGGGCGTCGGTCTCCTCGACCAGGCGATCGAAGAGGGCCTCAAGCTCCGCCAGCAGGCGGTATTCCGGGCGTTGCCCGTCGCCGCTCACGACGGCTCGCCGTCCCGGTCCGCGCGCGCCAGCAGGGCGTCGAGGTCGGTCTCGTCCATGGCGGGCTCGCCGGCGATGCGATGGGACTCGTCGGCCCAGGCGCCCAGGTCGAGCAGCCGGCAGCGCTTGCTGCAGAAGGGGCGGTAAGGGTTGGCCTCGCTCCACAGTACCTTCTTGCGGCACTGCGGGCAGGCGACTTCCAGGGGGCGCGTGGTGTCTTGCGTACTCATGCGGTGTCGTCTTCGGCAGGGAGGTCGGGAAAGGATGACGAATCAGCGCCCGGGAGGCAAACCGATGGTAGCCCGGTACTTGCCGTCGAGCTCCGCCACCTGCGCGGCCAGGCCCGCCTCGTCGGCGGAGTTGTCGATTACGTCGTCGGCGCGCGCCAGGCGCTCCGTCCGTGACATCTGGGCCGCGACGATGGCCCGGGCCTGGGCCTTGTCTACGCCGTCGCGTGCCGCCGTGCGCGCAATCTGCGTCGCCTCGGGGACATCGATGACCAGGCAGCGGTCGACCATCGCGTCCTGGCCCGACTCGAACAGCAGCGGGGAGACCAGCAGCACATAGGGGGCGCCCTGGGCCTGGAGCCGCTCGAGGTGGGCCTCCAGGCGCTGGCGTATCCGCGGGTGGGTGATCCGTTCCAGCTGCCGCCGCGCCTCGCCATCGGCGAAGACGATCTCGCGCAACGCCCGCCTGATCAGGCTGCCGTCGGGCGCGAGGACCTCGCGCCCGAAGTGCTCGACGATCTCGGCGAGTGCCGGCTCCCCCGGGGCCACGACCTCCCGCGCCACCTCGTCGGCATCCACCCAGGGGATGCCCCGCGCGGCGAAGGCCCGCGCCACCGTCGACTTGCCCGATGCGATGCCGCCCGTCACGCCGATGATCATCATTGCCTCCCTCGTTGGTGAAGGGTTCGCCTCATGGTGACCTCAATACAGAAGCCCGGTATAGAGCGCCATCAGCGGCTCGCCGGCCAGCAGGGCGATCCAGCCGGCCATCACCAGCCAGGGCCCGAAGGGCAGGGGGGCACCGCGCAGCCGGGGGATGGCCAGCTGGATGAGGATGCCCACCACCGCCCCCGCACCGGCGGAGAGGATCAGCACCAGCGGAAGGTATTGCCAGCCCAGCCAGGCGCCCAGGGCGGCCAGCAGCTTGAAGTCGCCGTAGCCCATGCCCTCCTTGCCGGTGACCAGCTTGAACAGCCAGTAGAAGCTCCAAAGCACCAGGTAGCCGGCCATGGCACCGATGACGGCCGAGGGCAACAGCAACGGCTGGAAGAGCAGCTGGTAGAGCAGCCCGGCCCACAGCAGGGGCAGGGTGAGCAGGTCCGGGAGCAGCTGGGTGCGCAGGTCGATCACCGCCATGGCCAGCAGGGCGAGGCAGGCGCCGAGGATGAACAGCGCCTCCAGGGTCGGCCCGAAGAGCGCCAGCACGGCCACGGCCAGCACGCCCCCGGCGAGCTCCACCAGGGGATACTGGGGGCTGATGCGTGTATGGCAGCTGGCACAGCGCCCGCGGCGCTTGAACCAGCCCAGCAGCGGGATGTTGTCGTGCCAGGCGATGGGGGCCTCGCAGCGCGGGCACAGCGAGCGGGGGGTCACCAGGTTGAAGGGCGGCGCCTCTTCCGGCGCCAGCTCCAGGGCCTCACGGGCTTCGGCGCGCCAGCCGCGCATCAACATCACCGGTAGCCGGGTGATCACCACGTTGAGGAAGCTGCCCAGGCACAGGCCCAGGACGACCGCCAGTGGCCAGAGCAGGAAGGGGGGGAGGTCGGCGAGCAAGGGGTGACTCCTGTCCAGTCGGATCCGGTGGCCATTGTATCGGGGGATGGCGTCGATTGCCCGGATACTCCCGTGTCCCTCGCGGGCTGTCCTGCGCTGCGGCTTTGGTCTAGAATCGGCTCCCTTTCATCTTCCAGGGGCACGACCATGACCCAGATGCTCGGACCGGTGATGCTGGATCTGGAGGGCCAGAGCCTGACGCCCGAGGAGCAGGCGCTGCTGGTGCGTCCCGAGGTCGGGGGCGTGATCCTGTTCGCCCGCAATATCGCCTCGGCCGACCAGGTCCGCACCCTGTGCGACGAGGTCCGTCGCGTGCGTCCTGACCTGCTGCTGGCGGTCGACCAGGAAGGGGGGCGGGTCCAGCGGCTTCGCGAGGGCGTCACCCGCCTGCCGGCCATGGGCCGCCTGGGTCGCGACTTCGCCCACCAGCCCGAGGTGACGGTGCGCCTCTGCCAGGATGCCGGCTGGCTGCTGGGCATGGAGATGGCAGCCTGCGGCCTCGACCTCTCCTTCGCCCCGGTGCTGGACGTGGACGGGGGCAGCTCCAGCGTGATCGGCGATCGCAGCTTCTCGGCGGATCCCCGGGCGGTGGCCCGCCTCGGGCGCGCCTTCCTGGATGGCCTGCACGAGGCGGGCATGGTGGCCGTGGGCAAGCACTTTCCTGGCCACGGTGGCGTGGCGGCCGACTCCCATCATGAGCTGCCGGTGGATGAGCGCCCCCTGGAGGCGCTGCGCCGCCACGACCTCCTGCCCTTTGCCGAACTGGCGCCCCGGCTCGATGCGGTGATGCCCGCGCATGTCGTCTATTCCGACTTCGACCCGCGTCCGGCGGGCTTCTCCCCGGCCTGGCTGGGCATGCTGCGCCAGAGCCTGGGTTTCAAGGGCGTGATCTTCTCCGACGACCTGAGCATGGCCGGTGCGGCCGCCTCCGGTACGCCCGCGGAGCGGGCCCGGCTGGCGCTGGCCGCGGGGTGCGACATGCTGCTGGTCTGCAACGACCGCAGCGCGGCCCGGGAGGTGCTGGACGCGTGCCAGGGTCGCCAGGCGCGTCGCGCCACGCGGCTGCGCTACGCCAGGGCGCGTCCCGACCTCAAGGCGCTGGGGGCCCTGTCGCGCTGGCGCCGCGTCCATGCGCGGCTCGAGGCGATGGCCGCCGACTGAACCGACCTTCTTTCCTCCGATTCCCATCAAGAGCCGACCGACGATGTCCCGACTCGATGCCGATTCCCTGCTGTCCCTGACCGACATGCGCGATGTCATGGACAATGCCGACTGCCTGATCTCGCAGCCCGAGGTCGAGCGTGCGCTGGACCGCATGGCCGACGAGATCACCCGTGACCTGGGTGACCGCCTGCCGGTCTTCTACTGCGTGATGAACGGCGGCCTGATCACCACCGGTCACCTGCTGACCCGGCTGGGCTTCCCCCTGGAGGTCGACTACCTCCACGCCACCCGCTACCGGGGTGGCCTGCGGGGGGGCGAGCTGTTCTGGCGGGTCTCCCCGGAGGTGCCCATGTCTGGTCGGCACGTGGTGATCGTCGACGACATCCTCGACGAGGGCGCCACCCTGGCCGCGATCCTCGACTACTGCCGGCAGGCGGGGGCGGCGAGCATCTCTACCGCGGTGCTGGTCGACAAGCAGCACGACCGCAAGGCGGTCCCCGGCCTCAGGGCCGACTACTGCAGCCTGGAAGTCGCCGACCGCTATGTCTTCGGCTTCGGCATGGATTACAAGGGCTACTGGCGCAATGCCCCGGGTATCTACGCGCCCAAGGGACTCTGAGCGCCAAGCCGCCAAGCCGCCAAGCCGCCAAGCCGCCAAGCCGCCAAGCCGCCAAGCCGCCAAGCCGCCAAGCCGCCA
>NZ_JAWSUJ010000166.1:0-5195 GCF_033549285.1 Halomonas sp. | reverse complement strand
TCGGCTCTGCGCTGAGGTCCATCGCCTGCTCGGGGATTACGGCACGGAGCGCACGATTAATTATGCATAATCACTTAAATCGATCTCAGAGGATAGCCTTTCAATTGCCAATTCGCATGCCTCGGCAGCTATGCCGTTGCCCCAAAACTCCGATCTGATGAAATAGCCGAAATCCTGAACACCATCCATCTGTTTAATGCCGCAGAACCCGATGAACTCGTCAGTATCAGCGTTGGCAACAGCGAAGCGGGTCGGGTTAGCGAGCGCACTCTCGAACCACGAATCTGCCTCGTCTTCTGCCAGGGCGCGACGAGGCCCAAGAAACCTCATTACCTCAGGATCTCCAAGCATGGCAATGACAGCCTCTTTATCTTGGTGACCAAGGTTCCTCAGTTTCACCGAAATCATAGGCCTGGCTTCACCATGTAACAGGTATTAGACAGCGCGCTCGTTTATTGACTTGAACGAGCATGCGTGTTCAACAATCTTATCAGCGCAACCTTTCCTCAGCTAACTCTTTGATTTCATGACGCCCAAAGGAAACCTTGGCCACCTATACAGAATTCGCGCGCTTGCGCGTTTTGCCAGCGCCAATAATATTGTATGTACATCCATGCATCGAGAGGATGGGAGTATGGATACGCACAGCAAACCGCCGAAGCTGATGGACCGGGTCAGGGCCACCCTGCGGGTGAAACGCTACAGCCCACGCACCGAGAAGACCTACTGCTACTGGATACGCTACTTCATTCGCTTCCACGGGGTCCGGCATCCCGCCGGCATGGGCGGAGCGGAGGTACGCGCCTTCCTGGAACATTTGGCAGTGGAACGCCGGGTAGCGGCGGCCACGCAGAATCAGGCGCTGAATGCCCTTGTGTTTCTCTATCGGCACGTACTCGATCAGCCCTTGGGAGATATCGGACTGTTCTCACGTGCCAAGCGCCCTCGCCGGCTTCCGGTGGTGCTTTCTCACGAGGATGTGATGCGCGTGTTGAGCCATCTGTCCGGCCCCATGCACCTGATGGCGACCTTGATGTATGGCTCAGGCTTCGGCTCATCGAGACGTGCCGATTACGTGTCCGCGATATCGACTTCGACCGTCAGATCATCACAGTGAGAGCCGGCAAGGGCGACAAGGACAGAACCACTCTCCTCCCGGCGGTCAGCATTCCCGCCGTACAGCACAGTATCACCGTGGCCAAACATCAGCTTGACGATCGACTGCAGCATGGCGTTGTGCCGGTGACACTGCCCAACGCGCTCGATCGCAAGTACCCCAATGCCGGTGTCTCGCTGGCCTGGCAATGGCTCTTTCCCGCCAGCCGCCCTTGCTTCGACGATACCGGCAAGGTCGTGCTACATCATATCCATCCATCAGCGGTGCAAAGAGCGGTCAGACACGCCATGCGTGCTGCTTCACTTACCCGTCCAGGCTCTTGCCATACCCTGCGGCACAGCTTCGCCACTCAGCTGCTGAACCAGGGCACGGATATCCGCACGGTACAGGAGTTGCTTGGCCATAAGAGCGTGGAAACGACTCAGATCTATACCCATGTATTGGGCAAGGGCTTTGCAGGAGTAAGGAGCCCTCTTGGGTGAGGGTGTGTTTGGGGGCCGAGGCACGCTACCGCCCCTACCCGGCAAGCCATGATGGCTCCCTGCCATCCCTGCGGTAGTCCCTGCGCTGCATGTAGTGGCATATCGCCTGATCGTCTAAGCGACCTTGACCCGTCAGCGTATGCGAGAGTGCCGATGGATGCCACACCCCGATTGGTCGCAGGCACCGCTCAAGGTGTGTCGGCATCCATGCCGGCTGCCGAAGCATTACGGCGCCAAACACAAGGCCCCCGAGCCAGGTGAGTGACTCGGGGGCCTTGTTTGGTCGGTCAACACTCAGCAGTGGCGGCACGCGGCTCCGTCCGCGGCATGCCGTTGTCAGCCCGTCGGCGTCTCGCCACGAACCGCCGCTTCGATCACGGCGATGTCGATCTTCTTCATCGTCATCATGGCATCGAACGCCCGCTTGGCGGCGGCGCGGTCGGGGCTGGTGTAGGCCCTGGTGAGCGCGATGGGGGTAATCTGCCAGGAGACGCCCCACTTGTCCCTGCACCAGCCGCAGTCGCTCTCCTGGCCGCCGTTGCCGACGATCGCCTTCCAGTAGCGGTCGGTCTCGGCCTGGTCCTCGGTGGCCACATGGAACGAGAACGCCTCGTTGTGCAGGATGCCGGGGCCACCGTTAAGCCCCAGGCAGGGAATGCCCATCACGGTGAACTCGACGGTCAAGACATCACCCTGCTTGCCCGCCGGGTAGTCTCCCGGTGCGCGATGGACCGCGCCGACGGAGGAATCGGGAAAGGTCCTGGCGTAGAAGTTCGCCGCCTCCTCGGCATCGCGCTCGTACCAGAGGCAAATCGTGTTCTTGGCAATCGTCGTCATGGGCTCCTCCATCATGGTTCCAGGTCGAGTACCGCCCAGTCGCTTCCCTCCAGGCACAGGGCCACGGCCAACTGGCCGACGCCGATTCACCCTTGTGCGCTACCGGGACCTCTCACCCGGTAGTCGCGTGAGGAAGGGCCAGATCGACAACCGGCGAGGATTTTTTCGATAGAGGCCGATCCGACGGGGCTCGCCGGCAGGCGCTATGACGCCGGGGTCGCCAGTGCGGCCTCTACCGCCTGTTCGGCGTGGATGGCGGTGGTGTCGAAGAGGGGAACGGCCGTATCGTCGGCCTGGACCAGCAGCCCGATCTCCGTGCAGCCTAGGATGACGCCCTGTGCGCCCTGCTCGTCCAGCGAGGCCACGATCTCAAGGTACTCAGCTCTCGAGTCCGCGCGGATCTCGCTGCGGCATAGCTCGTCGTAGATGACGGCGTGCACCCTCTCGCGCTGGGCGGCATCGGGAATCAGCACCCGAATGCCCTGCGCCTCCAGGCGCTCGCGGTAGAAGGCCTGCTCCATGGTGAAGCGGGTGCCGAGCAGCCCCACCCGGGTCACGCCCTGCCGGTGCAGTTCTCGGGCGGTGGCATCGGCGATGTGCAGCAGGGGAATCTCCACGGCCTGCTCGAGCTGCGGGGCGACCTTGTGCATGGTGTTGGTGCACAGCACCATGAAGTCGGCGCCGGCCGCCGCCAGGGAGCGGGCCGCCGCGCCGAGGATCTGCACCGTGGCCGCCCAGTCGCCGCGGCGCTGCAGCGCCTCGATCTCGGCGAAGTCCACGCTGTAGAGCACCAGCCGGGCGGAGTGCAGCCCGCCCAGCCGCGCCTTCACCCCCTGGTTGATGAGCCGGTAGTAGGTCTGGGTCGATTCCCAGCTCATGCCGCCGATCAGCCCTATCGTCTTCATCTTCCCTCCTCTTACCCCAGGATAAAGATCACGCAGGCGGCGGTGAGCGCCCCCATCACGCCGTTGAAGATCCGCCAGGCGCGGGGCGTGTCGAGCCAGCGGCCGATGGCCATGCCGAAGCCCGCCCAGAGCGCGATGCAGGGCAGGGCCACCAGCTCGGCAAACCCGGCCAGCAGCAGGGCGTTGACCAGGGTATTGCCATCGCCGGGCAGGAAGCCCGCCATCAGCGCCAGCCCCATCACCCAGGCCTTGGGGTTGGCGAACTGGAAGGCCGCCGCCTGCCAGAAGCTTAGCGGGCGCCCCTCGCCGCGCCGCCGCAGGTCCGGCGGCGGCGCCGTGGCGATGCGCCAGGCCAGATAGAGCAGGTAGCCGCTGCCCACCACCCGCAGGATCGTCTGCACCAGCGGGTAGCGCTCGAAGAGCAGGCCCAGCCCCAGGGCGATGCCGGCAAACAGCAGGAAGCAGCCCCCCAGGATGCCGAGCATGTGCGGCAGGGTGCGCAGGAAGCCGAAGTTGGCCCCGGAGGCGGTGAGCATCACGTGGGTGGGGCCAGGGGTTATTGTCGATACAGCCCGTGAATTTTCAGCTTAATGGGCACAATCCTGGCGTCAAAGGTTTTATTGTCACCATGACAATCTGGACACCCCGGCTCACCGAGTCGGGCCCCCGCTACCGCGCCATCGCAGAGGCGATCGCCCGTGCCATCCAGGCTGGCGAGCTGCCCCCGGGGCGCAAGCTGCCGCCCCAGCGCCGCCTGGCCGATGCCCTGGGCGTGACCGTGGGCACGGTGTCACGCGCCTATGCCGAGGCCGAGCGTCGGGGGTCGGTCTCGGCGCGGGTGGGCAGCGGCACCTATGTGCGCGGCACCGAGCAGGCCGCCACCTCCCCCTTCCTGGCCGCCGCCTCGCCAGAGGACGAGGGCCTGATCGATCTCAGCCTCAGCCTGCCGCCGCCCCACCCGCTGCGCGCCGCCCTGCTGGGCCAGGCGCTGGCCGGGATCGCCGAGGATCGCGCGGCGCTGGAGCGTGCCGTGGCCTATCAGCCGGAGCGCGGCCTGGCGGGGCACCGCGAGCGCCTCGCCGCCTGGATGACCCGCCTGGGCATGCCGGTCTCGCCTGAGGCCCTGGTGATCACCCAGGGGGGACAGCACGGCATCGACCTGACGCTGCGGGCGCTGACGCGCCCCGGCGAGCGGATCGCCGCCGACGCCCTCACCTACCCCGGGCTGATCGGTGCCGCCCGCCAGGCGCACCTCAAGACGCTGGCCGTGCCCCTGGACGACGCGGGCATGGACATGGAGGCCCTGGCGCGGCTGTGTGCCCAGCAGCCGCCGCGGCTGGTCTACGTCACGCCGGACCAGAACAACCCCACCGGCGCCGTGCTGAGCGAGGACCGGCGCGAGCGCCTGGCGGCGCTGGCCAGGCAGCACGAGTTCTGGATCCTGGAGGATGGGGTGCAGTACCTGCCGGAGGCCGAGCGCGGCACCCCGCTCTACCGGCTGGCCCCGGAGCGCACCCTGTTCGCCTTCAGCACCGCCAAGGTGTTGGCGGGCGGGCTGCGCATTGGCGCCCTGCGGGTGCCGGAGGCGCTGCTGGAGCCGCTGGGTGCAGCGGTGCGCGCCCAGAGCTGGATGGTCCCGCCGCTGATGGTGGAGGCCGTCTGCCGCTGTGTGGAGAGCGCCGATGCCGAGCGCCTGCTGGCCTGGCAGATCGAGGAACAGGCCGAACGCCAGCGCCTGGCCCGCCGGTGGCTGGCGGAGTACGCCCCGACCGGGCGGCCCCACGGCAACAACCTCTGGCTGACGCTGCCGGAGGGGTTGCGCGCCGCCGAGCTGCTCGCCGCCCTGGAGGAGCG
>NZ_JAWSUJ010000165.1:0-5208 GCF_033549285.1 Halomonas sp. | reverse complement strand
TCTCCGTCGGTGAATGACGGGATCAGCGTAGGGGGTCAGGCCACTTAGAGAAACGACGCGCCGGAATGGCCGCTTACGGAACTGAGGTGTACCAGCACTTGGAGGCAACCCTCAAGGAAGTCCGTCTGGACTTCCTGACATCGATGGGGGAAACAGAGCGGTACAAGCAACTACTCGATGAGATGCCTCACCTCCGCAGCCACGTGGAACACGAGTATCAAGAGGCCAAGGATCGCAGCTCGCGCCTTTTGGGCCACCTCCGAGCGGTAGAGAAGACGCTCACTGCGTTGCCCTCGCAATGACGATGCCGGGACTGCGTACATGGCAGCAGCGGTGCATCGAAGCAGCGCTGGCCCATTTTGTTACCACACCGCACTTCCTATGCCAGGCAACACCGGGCGCCGGCAAGACACGCTTGGCAGCGGCGCTGGCACGCTGTCTCTTTGAGATCAACAAGATCGATCTGGTGCTCTGCTTTGCGCCCTCATGCCAGGTAGTGGACGGGTTTCGTACGACCTTCGCAGACGTACTTGGTAAGCGGCTCGATGGCTTGGTCGGTGCCGTTGGCGGTGCTTACACCTACCAGGCAATGGAGCACCGAGATGAAACCTTCTGGCGGCTACTTGATGAGTATCGCGTGTTCGTCGTCTTTGATGAAATCCACCACTGCGCCGGGCATGACCCCCTGTTGAGCAATGCCTGGGGGCAGCAAATCCTGCAGAGAATTCAGGACCGTGCTGCCTATACGTTGGCGCTCTCGGGCACTCCGTGGCGCTCTGATGACTTGGCCATCGCGCTTGCGCGCTATTCCTCTCCGGAAGGGGAGCTAATCTGCGATTATCGCTATGGTCTGCAAGAAGCCATCGCCGATGGGGTGTGCCGTTCCCCACGCATTATTCTGCTTGACAATCAGGAAGTGCAGCTCACCGAAACGCTGGAGACCGAGAGTACCGTCAAGCTCTTCCCAAGTATTGCCGCGCTGCTCGGGAAGTCCCCTATCACCTACGAGGATCTACTGCGTCACGATGATGTGATCCATCAAATACTGGGGCTAGGTTGCGAGATGCTGAATGAGCTCCGAATCTCCAAGCCGGATGCGGCGGGCTTAGTCGTTGCGACCGATATTGAACACGCTCATCAAATCGCCGTAGCCTTAGAAGCCCGAGGAGAGGCTTGCCATGTTGTTACAAATAGGACTCCGGGTGCCCAACAAGTTATCAATTTATTTCGGCATAGCGACTGCAGGTGGATTGTAGCAGTCGGCATGATCAGTGAGGGAACGGATATCCCTCGTCTTCAAGTGTGCTGCTATCTCAGCCGTATCCGTACCGAGCTACACTATCGCCAAGTTCTTGGTAGAGTTATCAGGCGTACTGGTGAAACCGATAACCAGGCATGGTTGTTCATGTTGGCAGAGCCTTCGCTTCAGTGTTTCGGTAAGCGTATTGCAGAGGATCTTCCGAATGACCTTGCGGTGTTGAGACAGGTTAAACCTCCTTCAGAACCCTCTGGCCGGGAATATGGTGTAGCAGAGGTGACCAATGAGCTTGATGAGATGTCGTTACCTGGAAGTGATTTAATGTATGGCCAGGTATGTAATTCAGCTATTTCGCCAAGCTATAAATTGAGCTTCTCTGACCATTATCGACAGGTGTTGTTAGACTGTTTTTGATATAATGAGAGTCGCTGTCGTAATCATTTTTTGATAAGCCCTGAGTCTGGTGCTAACGGCATCCATTATGCAGATAAGAACAATTCCCAAAAAATGGTTTTGTAACCTTTGCTCGGCAAAAACACTCCAAACGTAACAGAATCGAGGGAACATCAGGAGCGTGGGGTGGCTAGGTAGCCATGAAAGCCGCAGGCTATAGGGATTTAAGGCCCTTCAGTCGTCTGGGTTACAAAATTCCATCAGTATTTACGGGGTATTGCGCCATGGAGAGCCACTTGGTTGGGGGATGTCAGTGGCCACGATGATAGAGCCCGGGGACGCCAAAGGCCAGCATCCCCGGGTGACGGGGCAGGGGTTACTCTTCCTCTTCCTCGAGGTCCCAGTCGTCCTCGATGGCGCGGCGCAGGCGGCGCTCCTCGATGAGGGCCTCCACGCGTCGCCGGGCCCTCAGGGTATCGGCACGACTGCTGGGGCGGACGCGACCGTAGTCGTCGTTGACCGCTTCCAGGTAGTCCTGATCGTCGTCGGTGGTGTCGAGAAGGGGTTCATGGCTCATGCGACGTCCTCCCATGGCCCGGGGCCGAACGCTGCAAGGTCCGGCGGATCATACGATCGCTTCCCGTCCCGGGTGCGGAACCTGAAGCGCCAGCAGGCAACGGCCGTTGCCTGCTGGCTATATAGCCGCAAGATGGGTCGGAGACAAGCCCCCGGGAGACTTTTTTCGCCGCCGCCTCTGCTCCCTCAGGTAAGGCCGTGTTCGGCCTTGAGCCGCTCGAGTTCCAGCTGGGCCTCGACGCGTTCGGTGACGTCCTTCTGCACCCCGATGTAGTAGGTGAGGTGGTCATCCTCGTCGTACATGGGGGTGATGGAGAGCTCGTTGTAGAACAGGGTGCCGTCCTTGCGATAGTTGCGCAGCACCTCGCGGCAGGGACGACCCGCCTTAAGGGCCTTGCGAATGGCATCGAGGCCCGGCTGGTCGCGGTCCTCGTTCTGCAGGAAGCGGCAGTCCTGGTAGAGGATTTCGTCGGCGCTGTAGCCGGTGAGGCGCTCGAAGCCCTGGTTGACGTAGATCAGGATGTTCTCGTCGCCCTCCTGCTCGGCGACCACGATGCCGTCCTCGGAGGCATCGATGATGCGTTCCAGCAGTTCCGGGCTGATCAGGGGGGATCGTTTCATGCAGGGGGGTTCCTGTCGCGGTGCCCTTGGCGCATCGCATGGCGGCAAGGGGCGGGATATTGCCCTCATCATGGCCAGGCGGCGTCGGGATTTCAACGCGCCGGCGCGCCGGCGGTCATTCCACCTCGGGCAGGCGCTGGGCGCTGGCGGCCGCGCCGAGGCCCATCAGCGCCAGGCACGCCAGCAGCCCGGCGCTGCCGAGCCACTGGGCGAGCAGGCCGACGGCCCCGCCCACGACCAGCATCAGCACGCCGGTGAGGGTGTTGGAGAGCGCCACGTAGAGGGCGCGCTTGTCGGCGCCGGCCATGTCGACGATATAGGTCTTGCGGCCCAGGCGGACGCCGGCGTGGACGATCACCAGCAGCGCATAGACCAGCGCATAGGGCCATACGGTCTCGCTCCAGGCACCGGGCAGCCAGGCGAAGGCGGCGCCGAGCAGGCAGCCCGCCGCGGTGCCGAGGCCCCCGTCGCGCATCACCCGGCGGCTCGAGGCATCGGCGCGCTTGCCCCACAGCGGGCTCGCCAGCATGCCGGCCAGCCCCGAGACCACGATCAGGATGCCCAGGCCGCCAAGCTCGGCACCACTCTGCTGCTGGCCGAGCAGCGCCACGTAGGGCAGGGCCAGGGCGCTGGCCAGCAGCAGGGTGCGGGAGAGGTTGAAGTGCAGGAAGGCGCGGTCGTCGCGCAGCAGGCGCAGCCCCAGCTTGACGCTGTCCCAGGCGTTCTCGCCGCCCTCCACGGCGCCGGGGGTCTCCTTGATGCGCGCCGCGCACAGGGCATTGACGGCCCAGCCCAGCGCCGCCACCCCGAGCAGCACCGCCAGCGCCAGCTCCCCGGGGCGGTCGCCGAACAGCATCAGCACCCCGCCGGCGGCCAGGGTCACGCCCCCGGCCACGCTGCCGCTCCAGCCCATCAGGGTGCCGCGGCGCTGCTTGGCGATGGTCTTGCCCATCACGTCCTTGGTGGCGATCGATGACAGGCCCCGGGCCAGCGACAGGGCGACCAGCACGGCGAGCACCAGGCCCCCGCCGACGGCGCCGTTGCCCAGCAGCGCCAGCAGGGCCAGCAGGGCGGCAGCCAGGGCCTGCAGGGCGCCGCCCAGCACCCAGACCCACTTGCGCTCGGGCTTGAGCCGGATGAAGCCAGCCACGAACAGCTGGGGCAGCAGGGCGCCGGCCTCGCGGATCGGCACCAGCAGGCCGACCATCCACAGCGGGGCGCCGATCACCCCCAGCAGCCAGGGCAGCACCAGGCGGGCGCTGGAGAGCTCGTCGGCCAGCTTGTTGCCGAGTGCCGCCAGCAGGTGCAGGAAGAAGTTGCGCGGCTGCTCGTCGCAGGCCTCGTCCGGGATGTCCCGGCACATCCGGCTGTCCTCGTCACCGGTGAGCCACTCGAAGAGGCGGGTCTGGCTGATCTCGGGGGCGGCCATCGGAACTCCCTGGCTGGTATCATCGGATGGCTCATTGTCGCGACACTCGAGGTTTCATGTCACGTATCCGAATCCACTACTGTACCCAGTGCCAATGGCTGCTGCGCAGTGCCTGGTATGCACAGGAGCTGCTCTCCACCTTCGGCGAGGAGCTGGGGGAGGTGGCCCTGGTGCCCTCCCATGGCGGTCATTTCGAGATCCTCCTTGATGAGGCGTCGCTCTGGGAGCGCAAGCGCGACGGCGGTTTCCCCGACATCAAGGCCCTCAAGCAGGCGGTTCGCGACCGCCTCGCCCCCGGCCGTGACCTGGGGCACCTCGACCGATGAGCCCGACGCCCATGACCGGTGATCGCCAGGCGATGCTCTTCGGGCTGGGGGCGGTGGCACTCTGGTCCACCGTGGCTACCGCCTTCAAGGTGGCGCTCGCCCACATGTCGCCACTGGCACTGATGTGGCTCGCCTCGCTGGTCTCCTGGGCGCTGATCGGCGTGCTGGTGGCGCGCCAGGGGCTCGCGGGCCAGGCGCTCAGGCACGGCTGGCGCACCGCCGCCTGGGCGGGGCTGATGAATCCGGTGGCCTACTACCTGGTGCTGTTCGGCGCCTACGACCGCCTGCCCGGCCAGGAGGCCATGGCCCTCAACTACACCTGGGCGCTGGCGATGGCCTTCCTGGCGGTGCCGATCCTCGGCCAGCGGCTGACGCGCATCGACGTCCTGGCGGGGCTGATCGCCTACGCCGGCGTCTGGGTCATCGCCACCCGCGGGGCGGTGCTCGACGTGGCCTTCGCCGATCCCTTGGGCGTGGCCATGGCGCTCGCCTCGACGCTGATCTGGGCGCTCTACTGGCTGCTCAATGCCCGCGACCACCGCCCGCCGCTGGTGGCCCAGTGGCAGAACTTCAGCGTCGGCGTGCCGGTGCTCACGGTGCTGCTG
>NZ_JAWSUJ010000164.1:0-5212 GCF_033549285.1 Halomonas sp. | reverse complement strand
GGTCAACTCGATCTGGGAGGGGTCGGGCAACGTGATCTGCCTGGACCTGCTGCGGGTGCTGGGCCGCCACCCGGAAGCGCTGGCGGCGCTGGAGGCCGAGTTCGCCGCGGTGCGCGGCCAGCAGGCCGAGCTCGACCGCGCCCTTGCCCGGCTGAATACCGAACTGTCCGCCCCGCCCGCCTCGCTGGAGCCGCGCGCCCGCTGGCTGGCCCAGCGGCTGGCCCAGTGCCTGCAGGCCGCCCTGCTGCTGCGCCACGCCCCCTCGGAGGTGGCCGAGACCTTCTGCCGCTCGCGGCTGGGTGACGAGGCCGGACCGGCCTACGGGGTGCTGCCCGCAGATGCGCCGCTGGCCGCCCTGCTGGCACGCATCGGCGACTGAGCGCCGGCCAGCGCCAGGATCTCCTTGGCAGGCATGGGCCGGGCCAGGCCGAAGCCCTGCACATGGGTGCAGCCGTAGCGCTCCAGGTGGCCCAGGCAGGCGAGGTCCTCGACCCCCTCGGCCACCACCCGGATGCCCAGCCGGCGCCCCAGCAGGGCCACCGCCTCGACGATGGCGGCATCCTGGGCATCCTCGAGCAGGCGGCTGACGAAGCTGCGATCGACCTTGAGCTCGCTGATCGGCAGCAGCTGCAGCCGGGCCAGCGACGAGAAGCCCACCCCGAAGTCATCCACCGAGACCTCCAGCCCCCCCAGGTGCAGCCGGGCCGCGACCTCGCTGCCGAGCAGCTCGTCCTCCATGGCGGCGGTCTCGGTGATCTCCAGCACCACGGGGGCATCGCCCGCCCAACAGCGGGCCTCGCTGACCAGGGAGAGCAGCTCCGGGCACATCAGGTCATCGGCGGTGACGTTGACCGACAGCGACAGGGAGAGGCCGGCCCGGCGCCAGCCGGCGGCATCCTCCAGCGCCAGTTGCAGCACGCGGCGGGTCAGGTGACGGTTCTGGTCGGGCGTCAGCAGCGGCAGGAAGCGGCCGGGCACCAGCAGGCCCGCCTCGGGGTGGGCCCAGCGCACCAGCGCCTCGACGCCGCTCAGACGGCCACTGGCCAGCTCGAACTGGGGCTGGTAGTGGAGGGTGATCTCCTGGCGGGCGAAGGCCCGGTCCAGCTCCTCGATGCGACAGGGGGGCGTGGCGGCGGGGACATCACCCGGGGGATGGGCCCTTCCCAGGGCCTCGAGGCGCTCGCGCAGTTCCATGAGCCGCATGGGCTTGTCGAGCGAGGCCAGCATCTGCAGCCCAAGGGCCTGGCCAAGCCGCTCGGCGATGCGCACGATCTTGCGCTCGACCCCGCTGAGCAGCAGCACCCGGCCACGGTAGCCGCACTCGGCGAGCCGGCGCAGCATGGAGATGCCATCCTGCTGGCCGAACTCCAGGGCCATGATGACGAGCTGGGGGCGCCGCGCCATGACCTCGCCGATCAGATGCTGGCCGTGCCGGCAGTAGCGGGACTCCATGCCCAGGGTGCGCAGCTGCAGCGACAGGGTGGCGGCGGCATCGGGGTCCTCCTCGAGCACCACCGCCAACCGCTGGGCCTGCATCGTCAGATCATTCATCCAGGGGCTTCCCACCAGGGCACTAAGCTTCAGCGTATCAGCAAAACGCCTGGGTCATCGGGACAGGAGCATGACGCACATCAACGCAATCGCTCAGGCGATGGGCCCGGCCACCACCCGCAGCGCCAGCGCCAGCAGCAGCACGCCGGTGATGCGGTTGAGCCAGTGGGCCCGTGCCTGCAGCCAGGGCAGCACCCGCGAGTGGGACAGGCCCACCGCCACCAGCACGTACCAGCCGCCGTCGATGACCATCGCCGTGAGCACCACCAGCGCCTTGGCCGCGAGGCTCATGTCGGGGGTCACGAACTGGCTGAGCAGGGCGATGAAGAAGAGGATCAGCTTGGGGTTGCCCAGCGCCACCAGCACGCCCTCACGGGCCGCCTGGCGACCGCTGGTGGCCATGGCCTCGGCATCCAGGGCGCCGGCCCGCCCGGCGCGCAGGGCCTTGATCCCCAGCCACGCCAGGTAGGCCGCCCCGCCCCAGGTGATCGCCTGGAACAACAGCGGGAAGCGCACGATCAGCGCCCCCAGGCCCCATACCGTGAGCAGCGCATAGAAGCCCACGCCAAGGGCATGGGCGAGGCCCGCCGCGACCCCGGGCAGGCGCCCGCCGCCCAGGGTATGGCGCAGCACCAGGGCCAGGCTGGGGCCGGGCGACATGGCGCCCATGGCGCAGACCGCGGCCAGCGAGAGCCAGAGCGAGAAGGGCATGCAGGGACCTCCAGTTGTCGGGGTGGATGGGCTCAGCGGTGGAACTGGCCTTCCCGCTCGGGCTGCCAGAGGATGGCATCGATGCGCAGCTGCACCTCGCGACCGCCCGGCAGGGGCCAGTCGATGGTATCGCCGATGCGCAGGCCGAGCAGGGCCGCCCCCACGGGCGCCATCACCGAGATGCCGTCCTCGGTGGTGGCCAGCGCATGGGGATAGACCAGGGTGCGGATGATCTGCCGATTGCGATCGAGGTCGGTGAATTGCACCTGGCTGCACATGCTGACCACATCCTCGGGAATCTCCTCGGGGTCGACCACCTCGCCGCGCACCAGCTCCTCTTCCAGGGAGCGGGCCACCGCCAGGTCCTTGTCGTCGGCCTCGTCGATGAGCCGCTGCAGCCGCTCGGCATCGAGCCGATTGATGATGATGGGGGGACGCGTCGCCATGAGACCTCCTGGGCACCGTCAACGCTGATTGCACGTTTTCCGGGGTAACCAACGAAAACAGCCCTCCACCCGAGGACGGGCGAAGGACTGTGTTGCCACTACCTTACGCCATCCCGGGGCAAGGCGACAGTCCCGCGGGGCTGCAGAGCCCTCGCTCGCGACGCTACACTGTCGACACACCTCGACAGAGACGCTGCCCATGACGGTCCGGACCCTCGCCATCGCCCTGCTGATCCTCGGCGCCATCCTGCCCATCGTCGGCTGGTGGGCCTCCAGCCCCGTCGCCTTCGTGGGGCCGGCGCTGCTGCTGCTCGGCGTCCTGCTGCTCTGGACCGGGAGGCGGCATGGCCGGTGAGACCTGCGACGCTAGCGAGCAGGCGCCCCCGGCCGACCTGGCCAGCCTGCTGGAGAGGGTCCAGCAGGCCGGCCGGCGCCGGGAGAGCGTGAGCCTCGACGCCATCCTCGACAGCGTGGGCCGGCGCTCCTTCGCCCCCTTCCTGCTGGTCGCCGGGCTGGTCACCCTGGCGCCGCTGATCGGCGACATTCCCGGGGTACCGACCCTGATGGCCATCCTGGTGGTGCTCTCCTCCGTCCAGCTGCTGGTCGGCCGGGACCACATCTGGCTGCCGGCCTGGCTGCTGGAACGCCGGGTCTCGCGGGCGCGCTTCACCAAGGCCACCCGCTGGATGGAGCGCCCGGCCCGCTGGGTAGACCGGTTGCTCAAGCAGCGGCTCGTGTGGCTTACACGGCCTCCAGCCCACCTCGCCGTGGCGCTGACCTGCCTGCTGATCGCCCTGGCCATGCCCCCCATGGAGGTGGTGCCCTTCACCGCCAACGGGGCGGGCCTGGCCCTCACGCTCTTCGCCCTGGCACTGCTCGCCAACGACGGCCTGATGGCCCTGCTGGGCTACGCCCTGACCGGCGGCACCCTGGCGCTGGTGATCCTCAACCTGGCCTGAACGGCGACAGGTCCCCCTACCCCAGGAGCCGCCATGCCACGCCCCGAGACACGCCTCAAGCACGGCCTCGCCCTGGCGGCACGCGCCGGCTACGTCGCCAAGGGCATCGTCTACCTGCTGATCGGCGGCCTCGCCACCCTGGCGGCGGCCGGGTTGGGCGGGGAGAACGTCGGTTCCAAGGAGGCGATCAACCAGCTGGTCGCCCGCCCCTTCGGCGACGTCATGCTGGGTCTGCTCGGCGCCGGGCTCTTCGCCTATGCCCTGTGGCGCCTGCTTCAGGCCCTGCTGGATACCGAGGACGTGGGGCTGGGTCTCAAGGGCGTCGGGACCCGGCTGGGCTTCCTCGTCAGCAGCCTCACCCACGGCAGCCTGGGAGTCTACTGCTTCGACCTGCTGCGCAACGTGGCGATGTCTTCGGGGGAAGCCACCGCCCAGGATCGCACCGCCCTGCTGATGAGCCACCGGGGCGGCGTGATCCTGGTCTTCGCGGTCGGCCTGGTGTTCCTGGGCGTCGGCCTGCGCCAGCTGTGGCGGGCCATCACCCGCTCCTACCTCAAGAACTGGCACCACCACGAGATGGCCACGGCCCAGCGTCGCTTCTTCGAGGGCATCACCCGCTGGGGCCTCTCGGCCCGCGGGGTGGTCTTCGTGATCATCGGGCTCTTCCTCTGCCTGGCGGCATGGCGGACCGACCCCAGCGAGGCCCGGGGCTCGGCGGCGCGCTGAACGTGCTCGCACGGCAGCCCTTCGGCCCCTGGCTGCTGGGCGTGGTGGCCCTCGGCCTGTTCGGCTACGGCCTCTACTGCCTGATCAATGCCGGCTTCCGCGACACCAGCGTCGATTGAGCAGGCGTCTCGGGCCATTGCGAAAAGCGTGGTCAGTGCGCTGTCGACACCTCGTCTCCCTCCCCCCCCCATTCCATGTTACAAAATGTATGCTATGTTCAATTAGAACGCATACGAACTGGGGTCAGGGATGATTCAGCCTATTGTGCTGGCAGCGCTGCTGCTTTTTCCATTTTCGTCCGAAGCTCAGGTCTACCGTTGCGACATAGATGGTACCCCCTCCTTCCAGGACCACCCATGTGGTTCCTCCACAACCAGGTTCCAAGGTGGTGGCCTCACGACCTACCAGGCCCCTGATGCTCACAAGCGTCCACCTCCTCCAGTGACCAGGTCAAAACCTCAGCCTCGTTCCCAGGCATCGGGATCTAACGAAGCTCCTTATCTGGATCGCATCAACAGGCGAAACAACATCACCAAGGCTCGTGCACGAGGTCGTCTGGCGGTCGGCATGTCCGAGACTGACACCATTTCTATTCTTGGCTACCCCGACAATTACAAATCACAAAGATTTAAAAGAGATGAGTGCAAGCAATTTCGATGGTATAATCCTAGATTTTCCAAGGGTCATCATTATGCTCTAATCTGCGATGGAGAAGTAGTAAAGCACAGTGCCCAATAAGTGACTAGGCAGATATTTTCAGGCACAATGCCAGCAGGATCTCAGCTTAGGACGGCAGCATGGCAAGGCGCTTCATCTCTC
>NZ_JAWSUJ010000163.1:0-5268 GCF_033549285.1 Halomonas sp. | reverse complement strand
AACGAGGCCAACTTCATCGCCATGATCTACCTGATTGGCAGCCCGGTGGGTCGCCTGTTCGATCAGGCCAAATCCACATGAAGTGACGAAGAACCCTATAAAGCCACTGATCTGCTGTGGGCTCCACTCCTCACGCAGCCGGCCGACAACGGCGGTGATCATGCTCGGCAGGCGCTTCGTCCATTTCCAAGCGCTACGACGCCGGTGATCACTGAGAACCTGGGCCTGCTGAGGATCGTAGCCTCTGGAAGTGGCATTGCGGCGCAGCTCACGACTGATCGTGCTGCTGTGAAGGCCCAGTTCCCTGCCGATTTTCCGCTGGCTCATGCCCACGTCAGAACGGGCGTGGATCTGGTATCGTTGGGTCTGGGTCAGCTGTCGGTATCCCATGCTCTGCTTCACTTTGGTCGGTAAAGCAGGGAGGGTACCGGCGCTGGCCCTCCTGCCTCTACCGTGGTGTCCAAAGTGCTGCGGTTATTCTATGAATCCAGGACTTAAAGGATGGTAACACGTGCGAGGCCGCCGTCTAGATGTCTTGTTTTCTTCCGTGGGCATCTACGGCCACCAGGCGATCAGGATCATCAGGATCAATCCCATAACGGATAGCGCTTTTCGTAACGACGAGCGGAAGGATTCCCGAGTTACGATCCGCTTCAAGTTCCGCCAGGATATTCTCAACATCAAAACCTTCTGTTGTATGTTCCGGCTTCATTACCGATCTCTTGGATTATGGCTATACTCGTATAGTGTAGCGAAATGTCCAGACCAAAACCCAAACTGATGTGAGATATCGTTATGAAAATCGCTGTCAACATCGATGAAGATCAGTATCAACGAGCCCTGGAGGTAGCTGAGCGGGGACTGGAAAACCCGTCAGACCTCATTCGGGAGGCCATGCAGATGTATATTCGTGTGCAGGCGGCACGACAGCTTGCTGCCATGAGCGGTCAGATGCCGGAAATGAGGGATATTCCGCGCAGGAGTGAGATGCAAGATCTAAATAAATTACTCATTCAGTGTGTCGAAAAAAAGACAGGGAGTCAGGAGTTCGCATTGTTCTACATGCTTGATGGTGATCCAGTCTGGCAGGCAATGCTAGGCAATGAGCAGATCTTCGCCGCGCTAGGCGAGTCTCGCGGTGAGTTCCAAGGCAGAGGGTCCAGTCCTGAGGAGGCTGTCGAAGATTTACGCGGTAATTTCCTCAGCGGCAGTCTGAATCAAGACTATGACTGGCTCCTCATTTGGGATCGAACGCCCTGGCTTGAAGGGTTCAATGCAGAGGGTCGCGAGTACACGTCGGATGACGAAGCTCTGCTTTATAGCGATCTGATGACTTTCATGTGCTCAAAAGGCAATCCCGCACTAAAGGGATAACAGCGGAGGCATAAACCGCCTGTTTCTTCCCCGCCCTGCGTGGCTTCTTTTGTTGTCTCTCAAACATCATAAACATAATGATTCCATTCATCCATGCCCTCTGCTAGTGTTATCAACACACACTTAGCTAGGATATTATCATGAAACAATCAACTCCGATAAATGCTCTCCCAGCTTGGGCAGACACAGCTGACAGCCATCGTGACACAGCCTGCATCGTCAGAGCGTGGGAGCTGGTCAATATCGATCTTGATGGTAAGGAAGTGCGTTTCCTTTACGGTACGGTCGTGAGCGACTACAAGGGCCGCTGGGGGTCTGGTGATTATGTTTTTACCAGTGCGGTGGATAGTTTCGACCCAGAGATAGGGCTGGTCAAAACGAAAAACTCATTTTACTGCTTGCAAGGGGATGGGGAAGATGTGTTTGCCACTCTCAATGAAGCTGCAAAAATGAGGGCCATAGGTCAGTCCCTGCATACCATCAGGGCCATCGAGCGTGACGTAGGCGATATTGACTTGTCGTGACCGTTCGCCGAGGCGACAACAAACGCTGCACTGAAAGCCGCCCGGCGACCGAGATGGTGGCTTCCTGTGCCCGCGACCTCACCTCAGCGCAGCAAAATCACTTTGCCAGGACCGGGCCAATCAATCATCTGCCGGGTCGAATGGTCGGTGGTAGCTTTTCACGGTCCCCCGCAGCTTCTCCAACGGGTCATCAAGTAAATTCTGGACAGCCTCCTCCCATTCTGGGCATCTGGGCATGTTGTCTCGGAGGCTTTCTTTGTATAATTCATTTGCCGACTGTATGCTAGCACCTGCCTCGCGAATGCACCGCATTAACAGATTTGGCGTCGTTTCAACGAACGCACTTGCAATGATTGCAGCGGATGAATCCGAAATCCCTTCGACCTGAGTCGTCCCGCAGCGGAGTGCAAGCGCAAACTCATGCTCAGAAACGATGTCCCCATAGGGTACGTTCAGGTGCGTCACTGCTAGACTCAGTCCTGACATTTTCCTACTCCCATGCGAGCGAAAATCGCTTTTTTGAATTGCGATATGATAGCCACGCTGTAAGCGCCACCAGCACACAGAGGCCCAAGAGAGGCGATGCTATTAAAATCATTTCGAGGTATTCATTCATGACAAGGTCACCGGCCAGCTTCCTATCGCACCCCCTTACACTCTACTACTATACAACTATCATAGCCGCAATATGGGTAACTGGAGATGAAGGTTCTTCATTTAGATGGGTTGCCTCCGAATGTCCTGACTGACGACGTCGTATTCATCCGCGCAGTCAGAACGGGGATCCCTGGTAAGGTTGTGCAAGAAGCCGTTGAACTGCTAGGTGGGCACCGCGAACTGGTAGCGGCCCTAGTAGGGTCCACCCCTGGCAACATTCAAAGAATCTACTCAAAACCAGCTCTTGGCAAAGTTGAGAGTGAGGGCATTCTCGACCTACTGCGCCTGTTCGCTTATGCCTCAGCTATCTTTGATAGCGATGACATTGTCAGAGAGTGGCTCCGCTGCCATTTACCTGCACTGTCAGGATCGCGCCCCGCCGATCTTCTGGACACGTTTCAGGGCAGAATCATGGTGCGTGATGTGCTCAACAAGATCGAGCGTGGGGAGTTCAGCTAGAGGGCAGCCACAGGCGCATTGATCCATCAGTGTACCCATAGTAGGACCTGCATGGCCCTTTCATGACATCAAAATGTAGGGGAGAGTGAGAACCACCGTCACCATTGATGCTCTGTAGGACGGCTACAGCGCGTTGATCTGCCGTTGCCAGGGCACCAAGGCTACATCTGGAACAGGAACCGCTCTCGGCGGGTACCTTCGTCTTGTTCTGGAGCTTAGCCTGGGCTAACAAGAACTGCTTTATTGGTTGGCTCTGTTCGACAATGGCGAGATATTTAACTTCTATCCCGCCGTTGGCGAACAGGCAACTGATGCGATTTATACATCGTTTCCCTAGATTTTCCTATGGAGAAAAAGCGCAGTTACATGTTCAGGCTCCCCATCACAAACTAAGGCATTTAAAAGTTGCTTGGCTGCCTTACAAAATCAGCAATTTCCTGCTGCTTTGCTCCAAGATTGATAGGGATAACTTCCCTAGATGGTGGACGAGTGACATTACGACCAATTTCAACAACAAACCATCCGGAGCTAAACCGCTCTACAATAAATTTTGTGCTTTGTGGGCTACCATTATATGACCCAGGGAACGATTGCGCGTGATAATCTACGTCGAATCTCAAATTAAGCCAGTCTTTTTTTTGAAAGAAGACTGCTGAGCCTTTTTTCGATTCTCTCAATTGCACTTTCAATCATGTCCGCATCAAGTGTTCTAGAAGTAACTCTGGACCCTTCAGATTTCTTTATAGCTGCGTTGATCTTTTCTTTATTTCTTGCGTTTATTTTCAACTTTACTTCTCCTTAAGTTATAATCTATATTCTTCCTAATCCATTAAATCAACTTTAAAGCCACTAAATGGACGGTTTTTATCGCTTCACCTTACCCTTCCTTACTTCTTTATATGCCTAGATTCATGGAATTACTGCAACGCTTTGAACACGACGGTGGGGGCATGAAGTCCAAAGACCCCTGACCAATATCCGCTATGAATTAGGCATAGCCTGCGTCAGATCGGCAGGGAAATGGGCCTACACAGCAGCACGCTCTGTCGTGATCTGCTTCACAACGCCTCATGCGGTGGCTACGATCCCCAGCAGGCCCAGGCCCTCAGTGATTACGGTGCCCGCACTTCCTGAAGGGAGCGAACTTCAGCTAGGTGACCGATACCGAGCTGCGTAATATGGTCACGAAGCTGAGTGACCTTCCCCGTAAGCGCTCGGAAATCGGACACTGTCTCAGGTGTTACGGGGGAATACTCAGGAGCCCTAGCTCCCTCAGGTTCTCCACTTATCGATTGAATTCAGTACCTCAGGTGAGGACCTACAGAAGGTACTGCGCCATACATATCCGATTACATTGATGGAATGGGAGTCCAATTATCCTGAGTTAATTCTCAGCGGATATTGAATCACACGCGACCATTTTTCTTCAATCCATTGCTGGCAGGTCAGGCCATTTCGATCCTTTCTGAATTATTCTTGTGATCGACCCTTCAACATCGTCGTCGTCAAAGTACCCCCAGTACCGTTTGATGTCGCCTGTGGTTCCATCAAAGCACTGTATAAAAGCAACACATATGTAGCTGATATTTCCCAGAGACATCGACGAAAATCTAATCTTACATTTGGGATGATAGTCCTCATAAATAAATCCATTAGATCCTTTAACACTTACCATATTGCAATCCTTTTAAGAGTTAATCGTTAGATTAAAATTGCTTCTACCAAACAGTGAAGCAGCTTGTTCTCTCCAGCTACAAAACTCCTCCACCACTCATATATCGAAAACAGGCAATCACCTTCCACAATAGTGATAAGAAAAGTTCGACGATACCTTAACGAGTCATTCCGTCGATGATGTAGACAGTGAATCTGCAATCAAATCAATTAAAAAGCCGATCAATTTCAACCTGTAATACATCATAAAATGAGTCAGACTGAAAATCTCTCACCACAATCCATTTATCGTCTTTCTTGACCATTTCTTCGGGAAATTCGCCAAGGTACTTGCCTTCGACATGCACATTGACGGAAAGAAGACCGACAGGATGTTCTGTACCATACCTCCATGCATAATCCTCTGTTACGTCTTCAGAAAAGGTAATTTTCGCTTCAATCATTTTAATTCTCCGTAGTAGGGACTTCGCCTCAGTGCGAGCCCCTATACTGTATAAAATTACGGCTCTTCGTCGTTGGGTGTGGAATTCGCCCCCTGAGCTGGGCCAGGATATGACCTCCACGACGACAGGAGGTATGG
>NZ_JAWSUJ010000162.1:0-5446 GCF_033549285.1 Halomonas sp. | reverse complement strand
GGCTTACTCGCCGGAGCTGAACCTGATAGAAATCCTGTGGCGGAAGATGAAGTACTCATGGCTGCCGTTGAGTGCCTACCTCTCATTTGATCACCTCTGCAACGAGGTCTATCGCCTACTCGGCGGCTACGGGGCTGAGTGCGCGATTAATTTTGAATAACCACTTACTTCTCAACAACACTGCCGTGGTGGCCGCCTTTCTGGTCACCATCTCGCGGCAGAAGCGCATCGCCCCTTCGCGGCTGCTGATTCCGCTCTCCTATGCCTCGATCCTTGGCGGCGTGACCACCCTGGTGGGCACCTCCACCAACCTGGTGGTGAACTCCTTTACCCTGAGCAGTGGCGGCTTCGAGCTGGGCATGTTCCAGTTCAGCCTGGTGGGTATTCCGGTGGCGCTGCTCACTTTCGGCGTGCTCCTGTGGCGGGCCCGATCGCTTCCACACTACATGCCCGAGCAAACGGCCGACAAGCTATCCTATTTCCTTGCCGCCGACCTGCAGCCCGGTTACGAGATGATCGGCCGCAGCATCGAAGCCAATGGTCTGCGCAGCCTGGATGGACTCTACCTGCTGGAGATCGAGCGGCAGGGGCGGCTGATAAGCCCGGTGGGGCCGGAGGAGATCCTGCACGAGGGCGATACCCTGGTGTTCACCGGCGAGGTGAGCAAGGTCCAGGCGCTGCAGCGGTTTCCGGGGCTCAAACTGTTCGGCCACCAGGCCGACGCTCTGCTGGCCACCAATCTGGTGGAAGTCGTGCTTTCGCACGAATCCGATCTGGCGGGCAGCACCCTGCAGGACGTAGATTTTCGCAGCATGTTCAATGCCGGGGTGGTGGGCATTCGCCGCGGCGGCAAGCGGCTGGAAGGCCAACTCGGGCAGATTCCCCTTCGCACGGGCGACTGCCTGCTGATGGCCGTCGGCAGCGACTTTCGCCAGCATCGCAATCTCGACCGAAACTTCCACCTGCTCTGCGGCAGCCTCACCCGCCCCCAACTCAGCCGCATGGAGAGTTGGCTGACCCTGGCCGGCTTCATCAGCGTGATCGGCATGGCCGCCGCCGAGCTGATGCCGCTCTTCCATGGCCTGCTGCTGCTGATGGCCGGGCTATTGGCTGGCCGTGTGCTCAGCCCGGCCGAATTGCGCCGACGCTTTCCCTTCGAGCTGTGGGTCATCATCGGCTCGGCCCTGGCGATCGCCCAGGGGCTGGAGGCCTCCGGCGCCGCCGACCTGCTCGCACAAGGCATGCAGGCGATGTTCAGCGGCCATGGCGTTTATGCCGCCTTCATCGGCTGCTATGTCCTGACCCTGCTGCTCACCGAGACGGTGACCAACAACGCCGCCGCGGCGCTGGCCTTCCCCGTGGCCTGGACCACTGCCCAGGCCTTCGGCGTGGATCCCATGCCCTTCATCATGGCCGTGGCCTACGGGGCCAGCGCCTGCTTCCTCATCCCCTACGGTTACCAGACCCACCTGATGGTCTACTCCCCCGGCCGCTACAGCATGGGCGACTTCCTGCGGGTCGGCCTGCCGGTTAGCCTGACCTACTCCCTGGCGGTGCTGGTTCTGACGCCGATTATCTTCCCCTTCCAAGGTCAGTAGGTGATGATAACGCGAGATGGCTTGCTACCCGTTTCATGAGTTCGTAGTTGCTCCTGGGTGTATCGGGCGATGGTGAGGTTGCACACTTTCCTCTCGGCCGCCATTATGCCGCCTCCTTGAATTGTAGCGAGTGGCGTTGGCAGTGAGGCATCCCCTTTCCCTTCTCGAACCCGGCGGATCATCTGCCTGCTGGTCCTCTCCTCTCTGGTTATGCTGGCTTGGCCTGCTGAGCACCCTGCTCTATGCCGGGCTGCGCCTCGTCGAGCCCGGCCTTGGCGAAAAGGCCGGTACCCTGATGGCCTTGACCGGGTTGTTCGCTGTGCTGCGCTGGGGCCGTGGCGTACGCGGGGGCGGGGCGCTGTGGCTGCTGTTGGCGGTGGTAGTGGTGCAGGTCGTCTCCTGGGTGGCGGGCTATCTGCATCATCCCGAGTGGATGACCGACAACCCCCAGGTCGATCGGCTGGCCAAATGGTTTCTATTCATTGGTCTTGCCTGGTGGCTGGGGGGCAGCACGCGCGCCACACTGCTGGCCTGGGGGCTGGGGCTCGCCGGGCTTATAGTGGTGGTCTCCTGGCCCGATGGCAGCCTGCAGCAGTGGCAGCGTGGGCTGCAGGGCATGCGGGTCGATTTCGATATTCGCAATGCCCAGCATCCCGCGATGTTCTTCGGCGCTGGCCTGCTGGGGCTGGTGTGTTTCGCTGGGCGATGCTGGCGGGGGCATGACGCCCTGGTCTGGATGAGGCGCCTGCTGTGGTCGCTGGCCCTGGCGGTGTGCGGGGTCGGCATCGTGGTCACCCAGACGCGTGCCGTCTGGCTGGCGATGCTGGTGGTGCTGCCGCTGTTGCCGGCGTTGGCCTGGTGGGGAGCGGAGCGCAGATTGCCGCGCAGGGCCTGGCTGGGCCTGGCCGCCGCAGCCTTGGTGATCGTGGTCGGGTCACTCGCTTTCCATGAAACGGTGGCGAAGCGACTGGACGCCGAAAATCGCATCATCGCCCAGGCGATGGAGGGCGACTGGAAGTCGATTCCCTACAGCAGCGTGGGCAACCGGCTGCTGACGTGGCGAGCCTCGCTGGACTGGATCGCCGACCGACCGCTGGTGGGCTGGGGCGAGGAGGGGCGCAGCCTGGTTATCGAGCACACCGACTGGCTGCCGGACGCAACGCGTGACCATTATGGCCATCTGCACAATACCTTCCTGGAACTGCTGGTGAGTTACGGCGTGCTGGGCCTGGCGGTGGTGCTGGCGCTGATCGCCTGGATCGGCCTGGGCACCTGGCAGGCCTGGCGAGCGGGAATCATGTCGGGCGACATGGCGCTGTTCGGCGCGGGCTTCTTCGTGTTCTACGCCATCGTCAGCCAGTTCGAATCCTATGGCACCTTCTGGACGGGCGCCTATGTGCAGAACCTGGTGGCCGGTGGGTTGGTCACCCATATCTGGCGCTGGCAGGTGGAGAGCGGCCAGCGGGTCTTTCCTGTCTTCCGCAGGGAGGCCTGATGCGCACGCTAGTCGTGGTTCGCTCGCTCAAGATGGGGGGCATGGAGCGGGTGGCGGTGAACCTGGCCGATGCCTTCGCCCAGGCGGGGCACGAGAGTCACCTGCTGAGCTTCCGGCGAATTGAGGCGCCGCTGGCACCGGAGCACCCGGATGTGCACCAGCACCATCTGGCGCTGCGCTGGTGGACCCGGCTGACGGGAGTGGGCCTGGTACTGGAACTGCTGGTGCGGTTGTTCGTGAACCCGGTGGTGAAGCGCTCGCTGTTCCTCGGTACCGGCATCATGGGCGGCCTGGTATTCCGGCTCTGGCTCAGGGCCTTCGAGCGCCGCCATGGGCGGGTGGACCGCATCATCTTCCGCGGCGTGGGGACCTTCGAGCTGGTGTGGACCTTCCGCGACGACCGGGCGCGCTACGTGCTGGAGAATATCCTGCATGTGCGTGACACCAACTGGCGCCGCCGGTTGTTCGCGCGTTGCCTCTATCAGGGGCGGCAGTTGGTGACGGTAACCCAGGGGGTGGCCCAGAGCGTGCGGGAGGCGATGGCGGCGTGGCACTTCGCGCCGGCCTCGCTCGAGGTGATCGTCAACCCCTGCCCGGTCGAGAGCATTCGCCGGCAGATGCGGGAGCCCGAACCCGACCTTCCCGAGGGGCCCTATATCGTCAACGTGGCGCGCATGGTGCCGGCCAAGGACCAGGCCTTGCTGCTGTGCGCCTATGCCCGGTCCGGGGTGGAGCTCCCCCTGGTGCTGGTGGGCGATGGCCGTGAACGGGGCCGGCTCGTGGCCCTGGCGAGAGAGCTGGGAATCGCCGAGCGGGTGCGCTTTGCCGGCCAGCGTGCCAATCCCTACCCCTGGATGCACCATGCCCGGCTGTTCGTGCTCAGCTCGCGCTTCGAGGGCATGGGCATCGTGCTGTTCGAGGCGCTGGCCTGCGGCACCCCGGTACTCAGCGTGGACTGCCCGGGGGGCATACGCGAGATCCTCAAGGGGGAGCTGGAAAGTTGCGTGGTGGCACACGATGAAGAGAGCCTTGCCGAGGGTATTCGCATGGCCGTGCAGGGCGAGAAGCCGCCGATCGAGGAGCGCTGGCTGGATGACTTCCGGCCCGAGACGGTGGCGAAGCGTTTCGTTGCGCAGAGGGGGGCAGGGTAAACCATGAGGCAACTGCTCCCCATGCCCCCCGGAGGCGACCCGGCGTTTGCGCCGCTGGCGGATTCCCGGATGTACTGGCCCGTGCAGCGGGCCCGCCTGCAATGGGCGGTGCGCGATGCCTTCCAGTCGTTCGTGGGTATCCCCCTCGAGCGGTTGCTGTTCAACGCTTGGAAGAATGGGCTGCCCGGTGCCGCCCAGGTCGAAAGGCTCGGCCTCTCGCGGCGGGTAATCGAGCGGGAGCTGGGTAGTGGGCTCGTGGTCCGCGTGAACCCACGCCAGTTGATCCGCAGCACCCACTGGCGGGGGGTGCCCAAGCATCGTCGTCCTTCGGCCACGGCGTTCATCTGGGATGGCCGCTGGGACCTGCGGCGGGGTGACCTGCGCCAGGGGTCGCGCTATCGCTTCATCAGCGACCTGGACACGCATCGCCACGACCTGACCGGCAGCGAGGCGTTTCGGTACTACCAGGCGCAATTGGCGGCGGGCAGGCCCTGGCGCTCCCACCAGAAGGGCGTGCTGCTGGACAGTGACGCGCGCATCCTGGCCTACCTGGGCGTGTACTTGAGCTTCATGGACGACATGGCCGCGCGCGGCTTCGATGCCTGGCGTGGCAAGGATGCCCTGGGCGTGGCGGTCACCCGGCGATGCCTGTCAAGCTTGTTGGAACCTGGAATCAGGCGGCTTCTAATCGCTGATCGCGTTGAACCAGCGGGTCTTCCTGGTCCGGGTTCAGCCAGACCGTCCGGCGCGGTGTCCAGTTCCGAGTGGAACCGCTCCACCGACCAGGATGTTGTCGTTTCGCCTCGGCATAGATGGCATCTCGCCTGGCCAGCACTTCGTCATCCTGGCCAGCATGTCGCTCACCCGGCGTAACGAACCGTATCGCGCTGTGGCGGTGCTCGTGGTTGTACCAGTGCACGAAGCCGGTCACCCACTGCTGCGCCGCTGTCAGGTTCTCGTAGCCGTCCATCGGGTAGTCGGGCCGGTACTTGCAGGTCCGGAACAGCGACTCCGAAAAGGCGTTGTCATTGGAGACCCGGGGACGGCTGTACGACGGGGTGATGTTCAGCCGCTGCAGTGTCGCCTGGAGCGTCGAGCCCTTCATGGCGGAGCCGTTGTCGGCATGCAACACCAGCGGTTGGTTGATGCATCCCTCGCGCAGCACGGCGCGCTGGATGACCTCGCTGCTGTTGGCCATGGAC
>NZ_JAWSUJ010000161.1:0-5543 GCF_033549285.1 Halomonas sp. | reverse complement strand
GTCAAGGAGGAGCTCGCCCAGTCCGACCGCCCCGAGCTGGGCGCGGCCAAGGTGGTGATCTCCGGCGGCCGCGGCATGGGCAACGGCGACAACTTCAAGCTGCTGGAGGGCATCGCCGACAAGCTGGGCGCGGCCATCGGCGCCTCCCGCGCCGCGGTTGACGCAGGCTTCGTGCCCAACGACATGCAGGTGGGCCAGACCGGCAAGATCGTCGCCCCGGACCTCTACATCGCCGTGGGCATCAGCGGGGCCATCCAGCACCTGGCGGGCATGAAGGACTCCAAGGTGATCGTCGCCATCAACAAGGACGAGGAGGCGCCGATCTTCCAGGTCGCCGATTACGGCCTGGTGGCGGATCTCTTCGAGGCGCTGCCGGAGCTGGAAAGCAAGCTGTAAGAAAGATCGGGATCTTCCAGGTGGCGCTCTCGACAGTCATCGGCCTGGTGGCGGACCTCTTCGAGGCGCTGCCGGAACTCGAGCAGAAAAGCTGTAGGGAGAGAGCTCCCAGATTGCGCCAGTGCGCGAGCCGGCCCCTCGAGGGCCGGCTCGCGTCGTTCAGGGCGTCGATTAACATCTTCTATACAAGGGATAACAGGAATCATTAGCAACAACTGTGCATCCCTGCCATCCTTGGGGTGACACGGGACCACGCGTCCCGATGGAAACCAACGAGGAGGAGTGATCATGGCGCATACCCTTCCAGACCTTCCCTATGCCTACGATGCCCTGGAACCGCACATCGATGCGTTGACCATGGAGATCCACCATTCCCGTCACCATCAGACCTATGTCAACAACCTCAATGCGGCCCTCGAGGGGACCGGCCTCGAGGATGTACACGTCGAGGAACTGATCGCCAACCTCGACCACGTGCCGGAGGGCAAGCGCCAGGCCGTGATCAACAACGGCGGCGGTCATGCCAACCATTCGATGTTCTGGCAGATGATGTCGCCAGATGGCGGAGGCCAGCCGCAGGGGCAGGTGGCACAGGCGATCGACAGCGAACTGGGCGGCTTCGATGCCTTCAAGGAGGCCTTCACCAAGGCGGCGCTGGGTCGCTTCGGCAGCGGCTGGGCCTGGCTCAGCGTGACACCGCAGGGCAAGCTGGTGGTGGAGAATACCCTCAACCAGGACAGCCCCATCATGGACGGCAATACGCCCGTCCTGGGACTGGATGTCTGGGAGCACGCCTACTACCTGAAGTACCAGAACAAGCGCCCGGACTATGTGGCGGCCTTCTTCAACGTGATCAACTGGGAGGATGTCGAGCGTCGCTACCGCAACGCCACGGCCTGATGCCGGGTCCCTCTATCGCCGGTCGAGCCGCACCCCCTGGGGGTGCGGCTCTTTTCTTGCGCAGGCGACCTGGATCACCAGGGTTGTCACAGGTCAGTGTCCGGCAGGTCAGTCGCGCCACTCCACGGCATCCCTGGCCCGATGATGGCACCATCGTGTGGGGGCTGGCGCCATCATTACGCATTGATAATCGTTCGTATTGGTGGCATGGTGGCTGCCCTGCCCGGGACCACGACGGAGAGCCATGGTGAGGACCTTTCGCTTACAACTGCCGGCCGGCATCGCCCTCGGACTGCTGTCCTGCGGCCTGCTCCAGGCGCAGGAGCCCGTTGTCGAGGAGGCTCGCCAGGCCCAGCGCGCCCAGGCCGAGCTCCAGTCGCGCATCGACGCGGCCGATGACGAGAGTCGCAAGATGCTGGCCGAGCTGCGCCGCCTGGAGGCCGAGACTCGGCGCCTGGAGGCGCGCAGCGATGCCCTGGCGCCCCGCCTCGAGCGCCAGGATGAACGCCTGGACCGCCGCGAGGCGGCGCTGGATACCCTGGCGGAGACCCGCGAGGCGCTGCCGCAGCTCGAGCAGGCGCTGGTATCCCGCCTGCAGGCCTGGGTGGAGCGCGACCTGCCGTTCCTGAAGGCAGAGCGCCTGGCCCGCGCCCAGGGCCTCGAAGCCGGCCTGGACGACCCCGACACCTCGGCCGCGGAGCGCCTGGATCGACTCCTCGCCGCCTGGCGCACCGAGCTCGACTATGGCCGCGAGCTGGATGCCTGGCGCGGGATCCTGAACGAGGGGAAAGATGAGGGCGGCGCCCGCCGTGAGGTGGACTTCCTGCGCCTGGGGCGGGTGGGGCTCTACTACCTGACCCCCGATGGCCGGGAGGGTGGCGTCTGGCGAGCCGAGGCCGAGCGCTGGGAGGCCCTGGACGAGGCCGGACGCGTCGAGCTGCGCCACGGCCTGCGCATCGCCCGTGACCAGCGGGCCCCGGAGCTGCTGACCCTGCCGATCTCCCGGCCCCTCGAGCGGGCAGAGACGACCACCCCCGCGGAGGCGAGCCCATGAGTCATTCCTGGACGCATGTCGCGCATCGTGCGCTGGCAGGGCTCGCGATGGCTGTGCTGATGGCTGCCGTATTGCCCGCCCAGGCCCAGGACGAGCCCCTGACCACCCTGCGCGCGGAGCGCGAGGCGGCCGAGGCCCGCGATGCGGCGCGGCTGGCCGAGCTGGTCGAGGATCGCGATGCCCTGCAGGCGGCCCTCGAGGAAGCCCGGGAACGCCACGAGGAGGCCGAGACACGCTTCGCGGTCCTGTCGGAACAGGAGCAGGCCCAGCAGTCGCGTCGTGACGCGCTCGACGAGCGCCAGGCCGGGGAGGGAGAGGACCTGGCCGCGGTGCTGGATACCCTGGCGCGTCATAGCGGCGAGCTGCGCGATGCCCTGGCCGAGAGCTGGATCACGGTGGGCGGCGCCGAGTTGCCGCCGCGCCTCGATGACGCCGAGGTGCTGCGTCCCGAGCATCTGGAGACCCTGGGCGATACGCTGATGGCGCTGACCGCCGAGACCGGACGGGTGGTCGCCTTCGACGCGCCCGTGGCGGGCGGCGACGGCCAGGTCGCCACCCGCGAGGTGGTGCGCCTGGGCGACCTGGCGGCCTTCAGCGAGGGGCAGCTGCTGAAGCGTGGCGCCGAGGAGGGCGTGCTCGCCACGGCGTCTCGCACGCCGGGGGAGCTGAGCGAGCTGCTCGCCGACTTCCAGGCCGGGGAGGGTGACCGCCTGGGGCTGGACCCCGCCGGCGGCCAGGTCATCGAGGCCCTGGCCCAGCGGCCGAGCCTCATGGAGCGCTTCCACCAGGGCGGCGCCGTGGGCTATGTGGTGGTGGGCCTGGGCGCCATCGGCCTGCTGGTGGCCCTGGCCCAGTACGCCTACCTGCTGAGGGTGAGCGTGGCGACGCGCCGCCAGCTGCGCGACCTCAGCCGGCTGCGCGAGGACAACCCCCTGGGTCGCGTGTTGCTGCGCTTCCGGGCGCTCGCCGACGACCCCGTGCCCGAGGCCCTGGAAGCACGCCTCGACGAGGCGGTGCTGGCCGAGCTGCCGCGCCTCGAGCGCGGCCAGCCGCTGGTCAAGCTGCTCGCCGCCGTGGCGCCCCTGCTGGGCCTGCTGGGCACCGTCACCGGGATGATCGTCACCTTCCAGGCGATCACCGTGTTCGGCACCGGCGACCCCCAGCTGATGGCCGGCGGCATCAGCCAGGCGCTGGTGACCACCGTGCTGGGCCTGATCACCGCCGTGCCGTTGCTGTTCGCCCATACCGCGCTGGCGGGGCGCAGCCGCCACCTGGCCGGGGTGATGGAGGGCCAGGCCAGCGCGGCCCTGGCCACGCAACTCGAGCATCGCCGGGCCACCCCCACAGCCTCCGGGAGCGAGCGTCGTGCTGCCGCTCTGGCTTGAGCCCCTGGCGCGGCTGGTCGATGCCGGCGGGATCATCCTGGTCGGCATCGCCGGGGTGGCGGCGTTGCTGTTCAGCCTGGCCCTGGAGCGGGTGCTGTTCTTCCGCCTCACCTATCGTCGCGCCCGCCGCGGCCTGATCGCGCGCTGGACGGCGCGTCCCGACCACCACAGCTGGAGCGCCCTGACGCTACGCGAGGCCTGGACCCGTGAATTGATTTCACGGCTGCGGCGCCCGCTGCCCTGGCTGAAGCTGCTGGTGGCGCTCTGCCCGCTGCTGGGGCTGCTGGGCACCGTCACCGGCATGATCGCCGTCTTCGACAGCCTGGCGCTGAGTGACACCGGCCAGGCGCGGGCCATGGCCGACGGCGTGGCGCGCGCCACCCTGCCGACGCTGGCCGGCATGGCGGTGGCGGTGGTGGGCCTGCTGTTCACCAGCCGACTGGAACAGATCATCCGGCGCGAGGAGCAGCGGCTTCATGACCGGCTGGCCCGCGCCGTGGAGGAGTCCCATGCGTAGACGCCGCAGCCTGGCCGCCGAGGGAGGCGATGCCGGCGAGATCAACCTGACCCCGATGCTGGACGTGGTCTTCATCATGCTGATCTTCTTCATCGTCACCACCAGCTTCATCAAGGAGAGCGGGGTGGAGATCGAGCGGCCCGAGTCCAGTGCCGCCAGCCCGCAGCCCGATGCCCAGCTGATGGTGGCGATCACCCCCGAGGGCGCCGTCTGGGTGGACGGCCAGCCGGTGGATGCCCATCGCGTCGGCGACGCGGTGGCGGCACTCGTCAGCGGCGATGGCGGGGTGGTGATCCAGGCCGATCGCGAGGCCACCACCGGCCTGCTGATCGAGGTGATGGACCGCATCCGCGAGGCCGGCGTGGAGCAGGTCGCGGTAGCCGCGACCCGTCGCGCGCCATGACCCGAGTGACCGTCTCGGTGCTGGCCGGGTCGGCCCTGGCGCTGCTGCTGTTCTGGCTGCTGGCGCTGCTGGTCTCGCCGCCGGAGCCGGAGATCGAGGTACGGGAGATGCGCATGTCGCTGACCCGCGTCGAGGCGCCCCAGCCCGAGCCGGAAGCCGAGGCGGCCGAGCCACCCGTCGAGGCCACACCCCCGGCACCTCCGGAGGCGGTGGTACCGCCGCCGATGCCCGAGCCCGCGCCACTGGCGCAGAGCGAGATGGCGCTGCCCGATCCGGAACCGGAACTCCCGCCGGAGTTGCCCGAGACACCGGAGCTGGACAGCGAACTGCCGGAGCTCACCGAAGCGCGGCCAGAATCGGAGCCACGGCCCGTACCGGAGCCACAGCCTGAACCTGAGCCCGAGCCGCAACCGGTGGCTGAGCCCCGTACGGACGCCTCGTCGTCCACCCAGGAGGCACCGCCCACCGACTCGTCCGGCGAGACGGCCAGCGCCGCGCTGGCCAGCAGCGAACCGGTGGATGTGGGGCAGGTCGCGCCCACCGAGCGGGTGCCGCCCGCCTATCCGGCTCGCGCCCAGCGGCGCGGCCTGGAGGGCCATGTGGAGCTGGAGTTCGTGATCCGTGCCGACGGCCGCGTCGATGCCGAGAGCGTTCGCGTGCTCTCCGCCCGGCCACGCAACGTCTTCGACGACGCTGCCCGCCAGGCGGTGGCGCAGTGGCGGTTCGCGCCGGCCGAGGGTCTGCGTCGCGCCCGGCAGCGCCTGGAATTCCAGCTGAGATAGCGAGCCAAGGAGAGTGTTCATGATGCGTGTTCGTCTTTTCTCCCTGGCCGCCGCCGGTTGGCTTCTCGTTGCCCCGGTGGCCTCCGCGGCCCCGGCGTTGCCGAGC
>NZ_JAWSUJ010000160.1:0-5568 GCF_033549285.1 Halomonas sp. | reverse complement strand
TGCCAGCCTCCAGCCGCAACCTTCCCCCGGGGGGCGAGAAGCGCGCGGCGTTCTCGATGACGTTGACCAGTGCCTGCTCGATCAGCGCCGGATGCACATGCAGCAGTGGCAGGTCGTCCGGCCACTGGCGCTCGACTCTGAGCCCCTTCAGAGCGGGCGTCAGGCGTCGCAGGGCGCTGGCCACCAGTTCCTCCAGCGAGATCCAGTCGCGCTCCAGCTTGAGGCCGCCCTGGCCGAGCCGGGTCATGTCGAGCAGGTTCTGGATGTAACGGTCGAGCCGTTCGCTCTCGCCGAGGATGCCGTCGAGCAACTCGCCGCGGTCGGCCTCGTCGAGCTGCTCGGACAGGTCGCGCAGGGTGCTGGCGGCGCCGATGATCGAGGCGAGCGGGGTCCTGAGGTCATGGGAGACCGAGGAGAGCAGCGCCGAACGCAGGCGCTCGTTCTCCTCCGAGAGGCGTGACACCTCCAGGTCGGCCACCAGCCGGGTGCGCTCCAGGGCCAGCGTCAGCAGGCGCAGCATGGCATCGATGCGGTCCTCTTCGCCCGGCGCCGCCGCCACGTCTCGTTGGCCCAGAGCCAGGCCAATCAGTGCCACCAGGCGCTCCTTCTCCCGCAGCGGGATGATCTGCCAGTCGGTCTCCATGGGCTGGTCGGTCCCCTTGCCGCTGGGGCGGTGGTGCAGGCGGCTCCAGGCCACCGCCGAGGCGGCACCCGCATCCAGCATGGCTGAGCCGGGCGCGGCGCAGGTCACTCTGGGAGCATCCTGCCCCTCGCTGACGTCGAGCATCACCACCGGGCAGCCGAGCCAGCGCATCAGGGTGGTGACCCCCACCTCCTCGACCTGGGCGCGGTCGGTGGCCACTGCCAGGCGGCGGGAGAAGTCGAGCAACTGGTAGGTCTGCTCGCGGCTGGCCCGCAGCGCGAGCAGGCGTTGTCGGGCATTGCCCGCCAGCTGGCCCACCACCACGGCCACCAACAGGTAGACCACCACCGTGACCAATTGCTCTTTCTCCACCATGGCCAGGGTGTAGCGGGGCTCGGTCAGGAAGAAATTGAAGCCGACGAAGCCCAGCAGGGCGGTGAGCATGGCGGAGCGAGTGCCGGCCAGGGTGGCGCTGGCCAGCACGCCGGCGAGGAACACCAACGAGAGGTTGCCCAGTGCCAGCCAGGAGGTAAGGGCGCCCGCGACCCCTAGCGCCGTCATTGATGCCCCCAGGGCGGTGGCGACCTCGTGCCAGCGCCACTGGCGATAATGGCGGCGCGGACGAAAGCGAGGACGCTGTCGCGCCTCGGCCACTACCATCAGGTCGAAGGGGCCGCCCAGACGCGCCAGGCGCTCGGCCAGGGGGTGCCGCCAGACCCGCCACCCCGAGGGGCGTCCGTGCCCGATCAGCAGCGTGGCGATCTTGAGCTCGTTGGCCAGTGCCACCAGCTCGTGCGCCCGGTCGTGGCCGGAGATCATGCGAATCTCCCCGCCCAGCCGCTGCACCTGGGCAAACGCCCGCTCCAGCCCCAGCCGTCGCTGGTTGTCGCTGTCGCGTTCTACATAGACGGCGCACCAGTGGACGCCGTCGCGGGTGGCGATACGCTTGGCGGTGCGGATCAGCGCCGGGTCGCCGGGGCCGCCGCCGAGGGCGACCAGCAGACGTACCGGAGCGTGGTCGACAGGCGGTTCGTCGCCGTCAGCCGTGGGATCCGGAAGGGAGTCGAGATGTGACGTCGTCATGAAGCACCTATCGCCGCCAGAACATCGGAGTCAGAAGGACCAGTACCGTCAGGATCTCCAGCCTACCCAGTAGCATGCCAACGCACAGCAGCCACTTGGCCGCATCGGGCAGGGTGGTGAAGTTGCCGGCCGGGCCGATGGTGTCGCCCAGTCCCGGGCCGACGTTGGCCAGTGCGGTGGCGGCCCCCGACAACGCTGTGACGATGTCCAGCCCCATCATCGATAGCGCCAGGGCCAGGGCCGCGATGGTCAGGAAGAAGAAGAACGAGAAGGCCACCACGCCGCGGGTGATCTCGTCGGTCAGCGGTTGGCCGTTGTAGCGATTGGGAAACACGCCGCTGGCGTGGATCAGGTAGCGTAGCTGGTTGCGCAGCAGGATGGTCGCCACCTGGAATCGAAAGATCTTCATGCCGCCGCTGGTTGAGCCGCTGCAGCCGCCCACGAAGGTGAGGTAGAAGAACGCCACCACCGCCATGGACCCCCAGGCGGTGTAATCTTCCGAGGCGTAGCCGGTGGTGGTCACCACGGACACCACGTTGAAGGTGGCATGGGTCAGGGCCTCGAAGGGGGCCGTTCCCTGCCACATGCGCCACAGCGCCAGGCCCAGGGAGACGCTGGCTAGCAGCACCAGCAGCCCCTGGACCTGCTGGTCACGCCACAGCGCCAGGCGCGAGCCACGCAGGAAGCGGATGTAGAGCACGAAGGGCACCGCACCCATCAGCATGAACAGCGAGCCCAGCCACAACAGGTGGGGCTGAGCGGAGTAGGCGCCGAAGGAGGCGTCGGAGTTGGCGAAGCCGCCGGTGGCCAGCGAGGTCATGGCGTGCACGATGGCGTCCAGCGGCGTCATGCCGCCCAGCCAATAGGCCAGCATGGCCAGCAGGGTGAACCCCACGTAGACCGAGAGTGTCGCCTTGGCGATACCGCCGGTGCGCGGCATCACCTTGTCGGACCAGTCGGATGACTCGGTATGGAACAGGCGCATGCCGCCTACCTTGAGGAAGGGCAAGATCGCGATGCCCATGACGATGATGCCGATACCTCCCAGCCACTGCATGATGCCACGCCACAGCTTGAGGCCGTCGGAGAGCTCCTCGATGCCCACCAGCACCGTCGAGCCAGTGGTGGTGATGGCCGAGACCGACTCGAACACCGCATTGGTGAAGGTGAGCTGCGGGGCACCGAGGACCAGCGGGAGGCTGGCGAAGGTGCTGATGGTGACCCAGCTGAGGGTGGTCACCAGGAACATCTGCCATGGCTTGAGTTCGACCGTGACCCGCAGCGTGGCCAGCAAGGTGATGGCCACCGCCACCAGCACGATGGCGATCGAGAAGGCGAAGGCCTGCGCATCGGGCTCCTCCTCGATGAGCAGCACCAGCCAGGGGATCGCCATGAAGACAGCGAGGACCAGCCACAGCACGGCGAGCACCTTGAAGATCGGTGCCCAGTGGAACCACTGTTCTCGAAGCCCGCTTGCATGCATGGTGGCCTCCCCGACTCGAATCGTGTCTCTCGTCTGGCATCAGCGACAGACGTGCATGGCACCACAGGGCTTCCTAAAAAATCTGTAAAAAATGCTACCGGTGGTGTTCGGCAACCGTCAGGCGTCATACTTGCAGAAGCTTCCAGTGGTTATCCGACGGGGAACTCGGTGGTGGCGTATTGCACATGGGATTTGCGGCGAACCGTCAGGGTGTATCCCAACGTCAGGGGGCCCAGGCGCCCGATCAGCATGACAGCCATGATCACCAATTGACCGCCCGTGCCGAGTTCGCTCGTGGTACCTCGCGACAAGCCCACGGTACCGAACGCCGATACTACTTCGAAGGCAATATTTAGGAAGTCATCTTCCACGAGGATCGCCAGCATCCACACGGCTATGAAGATGGTGGCCATACCTGTCGTCGCAGTGGCCAGTGCCTTCAGCAGCGACTCTCGGCTCAATGACCTGCCGAAGAAATTGACGGCCAGGTTGCCCTTGAGAAACGAGCGAGTGGCGGTGAGCAGGATGAAGAAGGTCGAAATCTTGATTCCGCTGGCGGTCGAGTTGGGGGCTCCCCCAATGAACATCAGCAGCAGCATCAGGACGGTGCTACCAGCGGTCAAGGCGCTGATATCCAGGGTGTTGAACCCCGCCGTTCTGGGCGTGACACCTTGAAACCAGGCCGCCAGCAGCTTGTTCCATCCCCCTTCCAGGGCACCCAGTGTGCCTGGGTTGTCATATTCGAGTATCAGGATGGCCAACACGGCGATCACGTTGAGCGCCAGAGTCGTCAGGACAATGACCTTCACATACACCGAGAGCAGTGACCATCGCCGTTTCTCGACAAGTTCCATGACCACGATGTAGCCAAGGCCGCCAGTAATGAAGAGGGCCGTGATGGAGAGGCTGATACCCGGGTGGCTGACATAAGCCGACAGGCTGTCGGCAGACAAGGCGAATCCTGCGTTGTTGAACGCGGAGACGGTATAGAAAAGCGCCTGGTAGACGCCTTCTGTCCAACCGAGCTCAGGGACCATGAACATGGCCAGCAGCACGATGCCTAGGGAGCGTTAACAATTAGGCCAGCCAAACGATGGCCGATACGAGGCAGAGTAGCGACTGATAATTTCTTGCCAGTCGCTCATAGCGCGTTGAGATACGCCTGAACTGTTTGATTTTTTGGAAAAACCTCTCGACAAGGTTGCGATCTTTATAGCTGTGCCAGTCTACCTCGATGGGCGCCAAGCGGTTCTTTCTCGGTGGAATCACTGGCTCGGCACCCACCGCTCGGATGGTGTCTCTCAGCGCAGTTGAGTCGTACCCTTTGTCACCCAGTACAGCGTTCGGGGCAAAGCCTTCAAGCAACGCCGGAGCCGCACCGTATTCTGAGGCTTGTCCTGGGGTGAGAATCAGCCTGACAGGGTTGCCCAAGGCATCAACAGCCGCGTGTATCTTGGTGCTCAAGCCTCCTCGAGACTTGCCCATGGCTTCGGCGCTCTGTGCCATTTTTTTGAAGCCCCGTGCTGATGAACCCTGACGATGCTGCCGTCAATCATCAACTGCTCCAGATCAGGATCATCGGCCAACGTGTCGGCAACCTGCTGCCAAACGCCTTTTTTTGACCAGCGGTTGTATCGCATGTAGACGGTATGCCAGCGACCGAAGGAGGCAGGCAGGTCACGCCAAGGAGCCCCGGTGCGAGCGATCCAGAGGACAGCTTCAATAAAGAGGCGGTTGTCTTTGGCGGTCACACCACAGTCGGTCACTTTGCTAGGAAGGAGAGGCTCAAGTTTCTCCCACTGGTCATCACGCAGCATCAGTCGGGGCATTCGTCATCCAAATCCCGTCATGCTACATCAGGCACTTAAAAATTAGTAATTGTTAACGCTACCTAGTGACGTATGATGCTGCATGTTGATGTCCGCTTCTGGCCGAGGCTGTGTGAAAACTTTTGGGCTTATCTGAAAAAGGCGCTTATACGCGAAATCTAGAGTGATTTTTCCATGCAACCTCCTTAGAATTCGCGAAAGAGCACCGGTTTTGATCAATTTTTGATCGTGGAGAGACTCTCCGAGCGTTTTCACACAGCCTCGGCCGAAAGCAGCCCTGCCTACCATATTCCCGGACGACAGGGCTAAACCCCTGTTAATCTTCCGTTCTCACCAGCCATCCCTCGATGGTGTCTGCACCGTACTCATCCTTCCACGCCTTCAGTGTTTTTTGGGGTCTTCGTCACTTCACGTGGATTTGGCCTGATCGAACAGGCGCCCCACCGGGCTGCCAATCAGGTAGATCATGGCGATGAAGTTGGCCTCGTTCCGGTAGCCGCGTGCGCGTGAACGAGCCGCCTGGAACAAGC
>NZ_JAWSUJ010000159.1:0-5631 GCF_033549285.1 Halomonas sp. | reverse complement strand
ACCGTCCGCCCATCGACACCAAGGCGGCGGTCAGCCTGGCCGAGACCAAGAGCAACGGCAACCCGGAGATCGCCCTGAACTGGATCACCCCGCACCAGAAGTGGGGCATCCACTCCACCTACAGCGACAACCTGCTGATGCAGACCCTGTCGCGGGGCGGCCCCATCGTCTGGATGTCCGAGGATGACGCCAAGTCCATCGGCGTCGAGGACAACGACTGGATCGAGCTCTACAACGCCAACGGCGCCATCGCGGCCCGCGCGGTGGTCAGCCAGCGGGTCAAGAACGGCATGGCGATGATGTATCACGCCCAGGAGCGGATCCTGAACATGCCGGGCTCCGAGATCACCGGCACCCGGGGCGGCATCCACAACTCGGTGACCCGTGTGTGCCCCAAGCCGACCCACATGATCGGCGGCTACGCCCAGCTCTCCTACAGCTTCAACTACTACGGCACCGTCGGCTCCAACCGCGACGAGTTCGTCATCGTGCGCAAGATGAAGAAGATCGACTGGCTGGATGGCGAAGGCAATGACTACGAGCAGGAGGCCGTGAAATGAAGATTCGTTCCCAGGTAGGCATGGTCCTCAACCTCGACAAGTGCATCGGCTGCCACACCTGCTCGGTGACCTGCAAGAACGTCTGGACCAGCCGCGAGGGCGTCGAGTACGCCTGGTTCAACAACGTCGAGACCAAGCCCGGCATCGGCTATCCCAAGGAGTGGGAGAACCAGCACAAGTGGAAGGGCGGCTGGCTGCGCCGCAAGGATGGCCGCATCGAGCCGCGCATCGGCGGCAAGTGGCGGGTGCTGGCGAACATCTTCGCCAACCCCGACCTGCCGGAGATCGACGACTACTACGAGCCGTTCACCTTCGACTACCAGCACCTGCACACCGCCAAGCAGGGCGAGCACCAGCCCACCGCGCGGCCGCGTTCGCTGATCTCCGGCGAGCGGATGAACAAGATCGAGTGGGGCCCGAACTGGGAGGAGATCCTCGGCACCGAGTTCGCCAAGCGCCGCAAGGACGCGAACTTCGAGAAGATCCAGGCCGACATCTACGGCCAGTTCGAGAACACCTTCATGATGTACCTGCCGCGGCTGTGCGAGCACTGCCTCAACCCGACCTGCGTGGCGTCGTGCCCGAGTGGCGCGATCTACAAGCGCGAGGAGGACGGCATCGTCCTGATCGACCAGGACAAGTGCCGCGGCTGGCGGATGTGCATCTCCGGCTGCCCCTACAAGAAGATCTACTACAACTGGAAGACCGGGAAGTCCGAGAAGTGCATCTTCTGCTATCCGCGCATCGAGGCCGGCCAGCCGACCGTCTGCTCCGAGACCTGCGTGGGCCGGATCCGCTATCTCGGCGTGCTGCTCTACGATGCCGACCGCATCGAGGAAGTGGCCAGCTCGCCGGACGAGCGTGACCTCTACCATCGCCAGTGCGAGATCTTCCTGGACCCCAACGACCCGGAAGTCATCGCCCAGGCGAAGAAGGACGGCATCACCGACAACGTGATCGCCGCCGCCCAGGCCTCGCCGGTCTACAAGCTGGCCATGGACTGGGGCCTGGCGCTGCCGCTGCACCCGGAGTATCGCACCCTGCCGATGGTCTGGTACGTGCCGCCGCTGTCGCCGATCCAGTCCGCCGCCGAGGCCGGCAACGTCGAGTTCGACGGCGTGATGCCGAAGATCGAGTCGCTGCGCATCCCGGTCAAGTACCTGGCGAACATGCTCACCGCAGGCGAAGAGGAGCCCGTGGTGCTGGCGCTCAAGCGCCTGATGGCCATGCGCCTCTACATGCGCGGCAAGCATGTCGAGGGCAAGGCCGAGACCGAGGTGCTGGAGAGCGTGGGCCTCACCGAGGCCCAGGTGGAGTCCATGTACCGGTACCTGGCCATCGCCAACTACGAGGACCGCTTCGTGATCCCCACCAGCCACCGCGAGATGGCCACCGAGGCCTTCCCGGAGCGTGGCGGCTGCGGCTTCACCTTCGGCGACGGCTGCCACGGTGACAGCAGTCAGAGCCTGTTCGGTGGACGCAAGACCACCACCACCCTGGTCCAGCCGGTCGAGACCTTCGACCCTGCTGCACAGGACAAGACCCGGAGTGAGGAGGTGCGTCATGGCTGAGGCCGCAATGCAACACCCCGTGGCGGAGCCGGACATGCTGAGCCTGCGCGTGCTGGCCCGGCTGCTCGACTACCCCTCCGCGGAGCTCCAGGCCGCCGCGCCGGAGATGATCGAGATCCTCGACGCCGAGCGCCGCTGGGAGGCGGCGCTGCGCACCCGCCTGATGGACTGGTGCCAGCGCCTGCTGGAAGCCGACCTGATGGAGCTCCAGGCCGAGTACGTGGCGCTGTTCGACAAGGGGCGCAGCACCTCGTTGCTGCTCTTCGAGCACGTCCACGGCGAGTCCCGCGATCGCGGCCAGGCCATGGTCGACCTGATGGCCGAGTACAGCGCCGCGGGCTTCGAGCTCGATGCCCGTGAGCTGCCCGACTACCTGCCGCTGTTCCTGGAGTACCTCTCGACCCGTCCGGAGGCCGAGATCGGCCGCTGGCTGGGCGAGATTCGCCATATCCTGGCGCTGCTTGCCGCCCGCCTCGAGGAGCGCGACGCCGACCATGCCCTGGTGCCGCTGGCGCTGCTGGCGCTGATCGGCGCCGAGGGGGACGTCGACGCCCACCGCGAGACGGTGAAGGAGGAGGCGCCCGATGACACCCCGGAAGCGCTGGACGAGGTGTGGGAGGAGGAAGCGGTGCGCTTCAGTGCCGCCTCCGACGAGGACTGCGCCCTGCAGTCCGCCGAGGGCCGGCGACTCGCCGAGCGCAAGCAGGCCGTGCCCAGCGACCCCGTCAGGATCATGCCCAGCAGCGGGTCGACCGACCGCGCCGTGACCGATCGCTAAAGGAGAACCGTCATGTTTAGCGAATACCTGCAACACCTGATCTATGGCTACTACCCGTATCTGGCCGGCACGGTGTTCCTGGTCGGCAGCCTGCTACGCTACGACCATGGCCAGTACACCTGGAAGACCGGCTCCAGCCAGATGCTCTCGTCGAAGAACATGCGCCTGGCCAGCAACCTCTTCCATATCGGCATCATCGTGATCTTCTTCGGTCACCTGTTCGGCATGCTGACGCCGCACTGGGTCTATGCACCCTTCCTGCATGCCGGCACCAAGCAGCTGCTGGCCATCGTGGTGGGCGGCATCGCCGGCGTCCTCTGCGTGGTGGGGGGCGCCATGCTGTTCTACCGTCGCCTGACCAACCCGCGGGTGAAGGCCTCGTCGAGCATGATGGATACCATCATCCTCGGACTGATCGTCTTCCAGGCGGCGCTGGGCATGATCACCATCATCTTCTCCCTGGGCCACCTGGACGGTGCCATGATGCTGACGCTCTCCAGCTGGGCGCAGTCCATCGTCTTCTTCAGCGGCGGGGCAGCCGACTACATGGCCGAGGTCTCCTGGATCTACAAGCTCCATATCTTCATCGGCCTGACCATCATCCTGCTGTTCCCGTTCTCGCGCCTGGTGCATGTGTGGAGCGTGCCCTTCGGCTATATCACCCGTCGCTACCAGCTGGTGCGTAAGCGGGGTTGATCTGTCGAGCCAAAGCGTTTCGGCAGGGGCGCCGGGGGCAGGCCGAAGAGGAGGTCCTATGCCAGGGGTGAGGAGCACCGCTCCGAACGGGCTGGCCATGGATGGCCAGCACCGGTCCTGCAAGCGGAGCAGGATGCGAGAGCGAAGCAGGGCGTCGGTAGCGCCCAGGGATGGGTTCACAGCGCCTCCGGAAGGCCGGCCCCGCTCGCACGTCTGCCGCCGGATCAGCCCCTCTCGCCGGCGCTGGGGACATGAATTGAGCTGTAAGGATTTATCACCATGCAGAAGATCGATATCGAGATGATCCCGGGGGGCGCCACGCCCCCTCCCATCCGGGTCGGCGAGGCCACCATCGAGGAGGCCGCCATCGCCGAAGAGATGCAGTACCACCCGGCGGACAGCGCCGGTACGGCCCAGCTCAAGGCGGCCCGCGCCCTGGTGGTGCGCGAGCTGCTGCGCCAGCGAGCGGCGGCCCTGGGCGTGGCCGAGGTGGCCTCCGAGGCGATCGACGAGGCGGATGCCACCATCGCCGAGCTGCTGGAGCGAGAGCTGGAGGTGCCCGAGCCCGCCGAGGAGGACTGCCGCCGCTTCCACGCCGCCCATCCCGAGCGCTTCAGCGAACCGACGCGGCTGCGGGTGCGCCACTTGCTGCTGGCCGCGGCCCCGGACGACGCCCCGGCCCGCGACGCCGGCTATCGCCTGGGCGAGAAGCTGATCCGCGAGCTGCAGGAGGTGCCCGAGCGCTTCACCGAGTTCGCCCAGCGCCACTCCGCCTGCCCCTCGAAGGAGGAGGGCGGTGACCTGGGCTGGCTGGCCCCCGGCCAGACCGTGGCCGAGCTGGACCGTGCCCTGCAGCACCTGCCCGAGGGGCTCCACGATCGCCCGCTGGCCTCGCGCTACGGCTGGCACGTCGTCACCATCGACCAGCGCGTCGAGGGCCGCGAGCTCCCCTACGAGCAGGTCGCCGAGCACGTCCGCCACAGCCTGCGCGAGCAGGCCACCCGCCGGGCCCTGCGCCACTACCTGCTGGCACTGGAGGCCGAGATCGGGGTCGAGGGCATCGCGCTAGACGACGACAGTGCCAGTGCCCTGATGCAGTAGCCACATGAAGTAGTCACATGAAAGGGGGCCGGCCTGGCCCCCTCGACGTATCCGACTCTGCTTTCCATGACGCCGCTCGCACCGCGGGCGGCGAGGAGGACCCCATGGCCCACGTTGACGCCAATACCCCCTTCGCCCCGCTGGGCATCGCCGTGCTGACCGTCTCCGACACCCGCGGCTTCGACGAGGATGGCAGTGGCGACCTGCTCGCCGAGCGCCTCACCGAGGCCGGCCACGCCCTGGTAGAGCGGCGCATCGTGCCCGACGACGTCTACCGCATCCGCGCGGTGGTCTCGGCCTGGGTGGTGCGCGAGGACATCCAGGTGATCCTGGTCAACGGCGGCACCGGCTTCACCCTCCGCGATACCACCCCGGAGGCGCTGGCACCGCTGTTCGACAAGGCGGTCGATGGCTACGGCGAGCTGTTCCGCCAGCTCTCCCTGGAGACCATCGGCACCTCCACCATCCAGTCCCGGGCGGTGGCCGGGCTGATCGACCGCACCCTGGTATTCGCCATGCCGGGCTCGCCCAAGGCGTGCGCCACCGCCTGGGACGGTATCCTCAAAGCCCAGCTCGACGCCCGCACCCGGCCCTGCAACTTCGTCGCCATGGTGCTGCCCGAGGCGAGGCACTGCGCCTCCCGGCAGGCGAGCGTCGACGAGGACCTGGCGGAAGGGGCCAGGGCATGAACTGCGGCTGCGCGGAGGTCGTCACGCCCGGCCTGCTGGACCTCTTCGACGCCCGCGCCCTGATGATGGCGTCCGGCGTGGCGGTGGCCGGCCACGAGCGGGTCGCCCTGGCCGATGCCGCCGGCCGGGTGCTGGCCGAGGATGCCCGGGCCAGCCTCGACCTGCCCGGGGTCGACAACAGCGCCATGGACGGCTATGCCCTGCGTCGCGGCGAGCTCGCCGCGAGCCCGGCCGGC
>NZ_JAWSUJ010000158.1:0-5724 GCF_033549285.1 Halomonas sp. | reverse complement strand
TGACCCGGCCGACGCCGCTCAGGTCGAAGACCACCTCGCTGCCGGCCGGCCGGTCGGCCAGCCAGGCGCTGCCCGCCTCGGCCATCGCCGATGCCACCTCGAAGCCGACCTCACCGGTTACCGCCAGGCCGCCGTCATCGGAGGCCAGGCAGGAGCTGCGCTGCTCCAGCAGCACGCTCATGCGCTGCCGCCCTCCTCCAGCTCCTCGACGGCGAGCTCGGGTGCCCAGCCGTCGATGACCGCGTCATAGTCGCGATTGTTGTCGCGCATCGCCTGGTCGAACTGGTTGCGGAAGGTCAGCCCCAGGTTGATGCCGTTGACGATCACGTTGACGACCTTCCACTGGCCATCGTCGAGACGAAGCGAATAGCTGACGGGATAGACGGTGCCGTCGTTGGCCACCACCTCCATGGCCACGCTGGCCTGGTCCTCGTAGCGCGAGGCCTGCTGGTTGTCGAGCACCCGAATCTCGCGGTAGTTGAAGGTGATCAGGCCCTTGGTGTAAGTGTCGATCAGGGTCTTGCGGAAGGTCTCGACGAAGCGCGACCGCTGCTGCGGCGTGGCATTGCCGAAGTAGCGCCCCATCACGCTGGCCCCGATGTAGCGGAAGTCGGCCACGTCCTCGAGGCTGTCGTCGACGATCGCCTCGAGCTCGTCGAGGTTGTCGGCGAAGTAGTCCTCTCGCCCCTCGATCCGGGTCATCAGCTCGTCGATGCTGGCGCGGATCAACTGCTCGGGGCGCTGGTCGGGCTGGGCGGCCATCAGCGGCAGTGCCATCAGCAGCAGGGCGAGGCCGGCAAAAAACGCGCGCAGGTTCATCATCTTCATCTCGTTCACTCCTTGACCATGCTGGACACGAACTGCTGGATCAGTTCTTCCAGCACCAGGGCAGATTGGGTATCACGTAGGGTATCACCATCGGCGAGGGCCTCGGGCGCCCCACCCACCGAGAGCCCGATATACTGCTCTCCCAGCAGGCCCGCGGTGAGGATGGCGGCGGTGCTGTCCTCCGGGATCTGGCCTTCCAGCGAGCCGTCCAGCTCCATGACCACCCGCGCATCGTACCAGTCGGTATCCAGCTCGATGGCCTCGACCCGCCCCACGGTGACACCCGCCATGGTGACCCGTGCCCGCGGCTTGAGGCCGCCGATGTTGGCGAAGTTGGCTTCCAGCCGGAAGGTCTCGCTGGGCAGGGCGAGGCTCAGCCCACTGACCCTCAGCCCCAGGAACACCAGGCCCAGGATGCCTGCCAGCATGAACAGGCCGACCCCGAGCTCCATCGTCTTGCTGCGCTTCATCCGTTTGCTCCGAACATCAGGAAAGCTCTCCGAACATCAGGGCGGTGAGCACGAAATCCAGGCCCAGTACCGCCAGAGAGGAATAGACCACCGTCCGGGTGGTGGCACGCGAGATGCCTTCCGAGGTGGGGATCAGGTCGTAGCCCTGAAACACCGCGATCCAGGTCACCACCAGGGCGAACACCAGGCTCTTGATCAGGCCGTTGCCCACGTCGTCGACGAACTCGACGCTGGCCTGCATGTTGCCCCAGTAGGAGCCCTCGAAGACGCCGAGCCAGTCGACGCCGACCAGCTGGCCGCCCCATATGCCCACCACGCTGAAACCGATGGTCAGCAACGGCAGGGCCACGAAGCCGGCCCATAGACGCGGGGCCACGATGCGACGCAGCGGATCGACGCCGATCATCTCCATGCTGGTCAGCTGCTCGGTGGCCTTCATCAGGCCGATCTCGGCGGTCAGGGCGGAGCCGGCGCGCCCGGCGAACAGCAGCGCTGCCACCACCGGCCCCAGCTCGCGCAGCAGGGAGAGAGCCACCATCTGCCCCAGCGCCTGCTCGGCCCCGAAGTCGACCAGGATGGTGTAGCCCTGCAGGGCCAGCACCATGCCGATGAACAGGCCCGAGACCAGCACGATGGCCAGTGACATCACGCCGACGAAGTGCATCTGCCGCACCCATAGGTAGAGGCCCTCGCGGGACGGCACCCCAATCACCGACTGGCCGAGGAAGATCCCGGCCCGGCCCAGCGACTCCATCAGGTCGCAGCCATGCCGTCCCAGGTGTCGGATACGGTCGATCATCGCGGCCCCCCGCTGCCCAGGATATCGGCATGGAAGTCCATCGCCGGGTAATGGAAGGGCACCGGCCCGTCGGGCTCGCCATGCATGAACTGGCTGACCCGAGGGTCGAGGTCCGCGTCGAGGCTCGTCGGCGTGCCATGGGCCATCACCTGGCCGTCGGCGATCACGTAGACATAGTCGGCGATGGACAGCGTCTCCTTGATGTCGTGGGAGACCACCACCGCCGTCAACCCCAGGGCCTCGTTGAGGCGCTTGATCAGCTGTACCAGCACGCCCATGGAGATGGGGTCCTGTCCGGCGAAGGGCTCGTCGTAGAGGATCAGCTCCGGGTCCAGGGCGATGGCGCGCGCCAGCGCCACCCGGCGCGCCATGCCGCCGGAGAGCTCCGAGGGCATCAGCTCCCGGGCACCGCGCAGCCCGACGGCCTGCAGCTTCATCAGCACCACGTCACGGATCATCGCCTCGGGCAGGTCGGTGTGCACCCGCAGCGGGAAGGCCACGTTCTCGTAGACATCGAGGTCGGAGAACAGCGCCCCGCTCTGGAACAGCATCCCCATGCGCCGGCGCAGCACGAACAGCGCCTTGCGCGACAGCGCATGGACATCCTGGCCATCGATGCGCACCTGCCCAGCGTCAGGGGTCAGCTGGCCGCCGATCATCTTGAGCAGGGTGGTCTTGCCGGTACCGCTGGGGCCCATGATGGCCGTGATCCGACCGCGGGGGATGACCAGGTCGACGCCGCTGAAGATGTCCATCTCGCCACGCGAGAAGTGCAGGCTCTCCACTTCCACGAAGGGGGAGTCCGTCATCGCTTCACCATCCTCGAGAATATTATCGAACATCGTATCCTAACCATGCCCCGCGGCGCCAGCGTCCAGGCGTCTTGCACCCGCGGGATTCGGCATGTTCAATGTGCGCCCTCCACCCAGCGACCCGGACCGCGCCATGCTCCTCCCCCTGCTGATCGTCATGCTCGGCTTCGTCGGCCTGCTGTGGAGCGCCGACCGCTTCGTCGGCGCGGCCGCGGCCACCGCCTGGCGCGCCGGCATGAGCACCCTGCTGGTGGGGATGACCGTCGTCTCGCTGGGCACGTCGGCGCCGGAGATCGTGGTCTCGGTGATGGCCTCCCTGGATGGCGTGCCGGACCTCGCCATCGGCAACGCCCTGGGCTCCAACATCGCCAACATCGCCCTGGTGCTGGGCGTGACGGCGCTGGTGGTGCCGATCCCGGTGCGCTTCTCCATCGTGCGCCGCGAGCTGCCGCTGCTGCTCGGCGCCACGGGCCTGGCCGGCTACGCCCTGGCCAACGGCCACCTCGACCGCCTCGATGGCGTTCTGCTGCTGGTGCTGCTGGTGTTCAGCCTGTGGTGGCTGTTCCGCGCCGACACCCCCGATGACGAGAGTGCCGGCGAGATTCCCGGCATGGCGCTGGGCCAGGCCCTGGGCTGGCTGGTGGCCACCCTGGTGATCATGGTGGCCAGCTCCCGCGCCCTGGTGTGGGGCGCCAGCGAGCTGGCCCGGGGGCTCGGCGTCAGCGAACTTACGATCGGGCTGACCGTGGTGGCCATCGGCACCAGCCTGCCGGAGCTGGCGGCCTGCGTGGCCAGCGCCCTCAAGCGCCACCATGACCTGGCCATCGGCAACGTGATCGGCTCCAACCTCTTCAACATGCTGACCGTGCTACCGGTGCCGGCGCTGCTGGCCCCGGGTGCCACGGATCCCGCCGCGGCCGGCCGCGACTATCCGGTGATGCTGCTGCTGACCCTGGCCCTGGGGGCGCTGCTGCTGTGGAACCGCCGTGGCCACCTGGGCCGGCTGCCGGGGGGCCTGCTGGTGCTCGGCTATGTCGGTTACCTGGCCTGGCTCGGCAGCGCCGGCGCCTCCGCCGTCGGCTGATCCCCTTGAGTGAAACCCCACAACGGGCAACAATCACCGCCATGACCAATGACGCTCCCCCGGCCGCCGGCACCTCCCTCCTGCGCGAGAGTGCCCGCCGCACCCTGGAACTGGAACAGCAGGCCATCGCCGCCCTGGCCGGACGCCTCGACGACGCCTTCGACCACGCCTGCGAGCTGATCCTGGCCTGCCGCGGGCGCGTGGTGGTCACCGGCATGGGCAAGTCGGGCCATGTCGCCGGAAAGATCGCCGCCACCCTGGCCAGCACCGGCACGCCGGCCTTCTTCGTGCATCCCGGCGAGGCCAGCCACGGGGACCTGGGCATGATCACCCCCGGTGACGTGGTGCTGGCCCTCTCCAATTCCGGCGAGACCGCCGAGGTCACCGCCCTGCTGCCCCTGCTCAAGCGCATGGGCACGCCGCTGATCAGCATGACCGGCCGGCCGGGCTCGACCCTGGCCCGGCACGCCGAGGCCCACCTGGATGCCGGGGTCGAGCGCGAGGCCTGCCCGCTGGACCTGGCCCCGACCTCGTCCACCACCGCCGCCCTGGCGCTCGGCGACGCCCTGGCCGTGGCGCTGCTCGAGTCGCGGGGCTTCACCGCCGAGGACTTTGCCCTCTCCCACCCCGGCGGCAGCCTCGGCAAGCGCCTGCTGCTGAGGGTCGCCGACCTGATGCACGAGGGGGCCCGGCTGCCCCGGGTCGCCCTGGGCAGCCCGCTGCGCGATGCCCTGCTGGAGATCACCCGCCAGGGGCTGGGCTTCACCTGCGTGGTCGACGCCGACGGTCGACTGGCCGGCGTCTATACCGACGGCGACCTGCGTCGCACCCTCGACCAGCACAGCGACCTCTCAGGGCTCACCGTCGACGAGGTCATGACCCGCCCCGGCAAGCGGGTCGCCCCTGACACCCTGGCCGCCGAGGCGGTACGCATCATGGAGGACAACCGCATCTCGGCGCTGGCCGTGGTCGATGCCGACGGCCGCCCGGTCGGCGCCCTGCACATGCATGACCTGCTCGCCAGCGGCGTCATCTGACGCCCTGTACGCCCACCCCAAGCCCCAGACCGCTGGAGACACCATGAGCCTCGATTCCCCCCTGCTCGACAGCCAACTCGTCGACCGCCTGCGCCGCGTCCGCCTGCTCGCCCTGGACGTGGACGGCGTGCTCACCGACGGCCGCCTCTACTTCCAGGCCGATGGCGTCGAGATCAAGGCCTTCCACACCCACGATGGCCATGGCATCAAGCTGGCGCAGCGCGCCGGCATCGTGGTGGCCTTCATCACCGGCCGCGATTCGCCGATGGTCAGCCGACGCGCCGCGGCGCTGGGCGTCAAGCACGTCTTCCAGGGGGCCGAGAAGAAGCTCACCGTGCTGCGCGAGCTGTGCAGCCGCCTGGGGCTGGAGCTCGAGCAGGTCGCCTACTGCGGTGACGACATGCCCGACGTGGCGCCCATCCGGCGCGCCGGGGTCGGCATCAGCGTGCCCGGCGCGCCGGCCTATATCCGCAAGCATGCCGACTGGGTCACCGAGTCCGTGGGCGGCCATGGCGCCGTGCGCGAGATCTGCGACACCCTGCTCCAGGCCCAGGGGCACTGGGATGCGGTGCTCGACACCTACCTGCACGGCTCGACCTGAGCCATGCGCCTGCCGCGCCCCGGCTTTCGCGCCGGCCTGTTCCTGCTGCTGCTCGCCCTGGGCGGCGGACTGGCGCTGCTCGACCTGCGCGAC
>NZ_JAWSUJ010000157.1:0-5797 GCF_033549285.1 Halomonas sp. | reverse complement strand
CACCTCCTCTACTGGACATAACATCAGTATAGGAAAGACTGACGCGGTGGTGGCTGATCAACATGAGTAATCAGGTTAATTTATGGCCGAAGTTAAAATAAGGCTTCGCGTTATTTTAACTTTCCCGTTCTCCAGGCCGGCCAAGGTGTCCACGTCATCGACATGTCCGCGGGATGTGTCGAAAAAACGGCATTTGTTGAACATGTCACAGAGACATGTCGATGGCATGGACATATCAGCTCGCCTCCCATAGGGCGCCATTGAGGACCTCGAGGACCTCGTGGGTAAGCTGCTTTGCCAGGCGGTCGAGTCACTTGCTCTGAGAGGGGGTCCAGTCATGCCATGCTGGCTGTTCCAATTCGATACCGAGACGTGCGGCGATGTACTGGGCCATGGCTTCGCCGAGCTTGCGAAGCTTGATCAGGGTGGTGTTGGGATCATGACTGCAGGCACGCTCGGAGCTACTGGCGGTAGATCACGACATCGGCGACGATTGCTGCCCAGTGCCCTCCCTTTCCGTTGGGTTCTGGTATCACCAGGCTGACACGTCCCGCAATGTCGGGGGTCAGGCCTTGCACTCGGGCCGGCTTGTCAGCGGCGACTCTCGGCATCACGCGCCGTGGTAGCCATCCTCCTCGGGGTTCTCGTGCTCACCCCGGGGGAGCTCGCCGACCCACGCCAGGGCATCGGCGTACTCGCGGTGGGGAAAGGTGTGGATGTCCAGCGCCTTGACGAGGTGATCTTCCAGATGGGCGAGATGCTTGATCCACTCCTTGTCGGTGATCACGGCGACACGGTGGTAGCGCTCGAGGTCGCCGAGCTGGGTCAGGCCGTAGCCGACGTCCTTGAGCAGGGCCGTCAGGGTCATCCAGCGCAGGCCATCGAGTTCGACCAGCAGGCTGATGCGGGGATGGTTGCGCTTGGCAGCCTCGATGGCATCGATGGCCTGCTGCAGTTCCCTGGCTGTGACCACGCCTCCGATCTTCATGGCCACAACGTGTTCCGCCGGGTGGGTGATGAACTCCAACATGGTGATCTCCCTGGATCGTGGAGGATGAGAGCGACCTGAGTGCCTTCAGCATAGCCGCGATGGGCTCGCCTGAGCCGCGGTAGCGCCCTACGGCGATGAAGTGGCGCCGGGATGCCGGCCCTCCTTGGCCGGGCAGCGGTCGGCAATGTATCCCGGACCGTTCGTCAAGAAGCCCGGCACGCTGGCCGGGCTTCTCTTCCAGGCGGGGAGCCCCGCGCCTCCCTACCGCTGCTGCCCCGGGTGCTGGCCGGCGGCCTGGCGCGTCCTGGCCTCTGCTTGCGACAGCGCAGGGCGCCTCAGCGTCCCAGGTGCGCCTCGAACACCTTCATCAGCTCACGCTTGTCCTCGAAGCCGATCCCCGAGACCTGCGGCAGGGCCACCTGCCCTTCCTCGATGGGCGTGGAGTCGGCGAAACCACCGAAGGGGGCGAAGACCCGCGGATAGGACTCGTTGCCGCCCAGCTTGAGGCCTGCGGCGATGTTGAGCGCGAACTGGTGGCCGCCATGGGGGATGCACTGGCGCGATGACCAGCCATGGGCGCGCAGCACCTCGAGCATGCGCAGGTACTCCACCAGGCCATAGCCGAGCACCGGGTCCATCTGCAGGATGTCGCGGTCGGGGCGCATGCCGCCGTAGCGCAGCAGGTTGCGCAGGTCCTGGTGGGAGAAGAGGTTCTCGCCGGTGGCGGTGGGCGGGGCGTAGTGCTCGCTCAGCTGCTGCTGCAGGGCGTAGTCCAGAGGGTCGCCGGCCTCCTCGTACCAGCGCACGCCATAGGGGGCCAGGCCATCGGCGAAGGCCAGCGCGGTGCGCAGGTCGAAGCGACCGTTGGCGTCCACCGCCAGGCGACCCGCGTCTCCCACGATGTCGATGGCGGCCTCGACCCGCTCGAGATCCTCGGCCAGCGGCACCGCGCCGATCTTCATCTTGGTGCAGGTGTAGCCCAGGTCGAGATAGTCCCGCATCTCGTCCTGCAGGCCCTGGATCTGCTTGCCCGGATGGTAGTAGCCGCCCGCCGCGTAGACGGCGACGCGCTCGTCGGGCCGGCCGTCGCCGTGGCGCTCGGCCAGCAGCTGCGCCAGGGGCACCTTCTCGACCTTGGCGACGATGTCCCAGATCGCCATGTCGATGATGCCCACCGCCACGCTGCGCTCGCCGTGCCCACCCGGCTTCTCGTTGGCCATCAGAACCGACCACGCCTTGAAGGGATCCAGGTTGTGGCCGCTGTCGTCGAGCAGCTCGCTCGGCTCGGCGTCGCGCAGGCGCGGCAGGAAGCGCTCGCGCAGCAGCCCGCTCTGGGCATAGCGGCCGTTGGAATTGAAGCCGTAGCCCACCACCTGGCGGCCCTCCACCCGGGTATCGGTATAGATGGCCAGGATGGAGACGTCCATGGTGGCAAAGGAGATGTAGGCGTTGGCGATGTCGGAGGCGATCGACACGCGGGCCTCACGGATATCGGTGATTCTCATGGATGACTCCTAGAAGAGCAGGCCCGTCGGCAGGCGGACATTGAGCACTTCCTTGAAGGTCAGGTAGAAGACGATGACCAGCCCCAGGATCACCGGCATCCACCTCAGCAGACGCTGCCAGGTCACCCGCGTCTCGACCCGGGCCAGGTACCAGGTGAGGGCGAAGAAGGCGATCAGCGTGGTCACCAGGAACCCCAGCACCTGGACCAGCCCCCACCAGAGGAAGAACCCGGCGATCACGGTGAACAGCCGCCGGGGGCTGCCGGTGATCTCGACCTGGCGACCGCCGGGGCGGATCACGCCCTTGACGATCAGCGCGACCGCGATCAGGCACAGCAGCACCAGGATGGCCCGCGGGAAGATGATGCTCAGCCGCCCGATCTCCTCGCGGGGCAGCCAGAGCACGGCGGCGAACACCAGGCCGACGGTGCCCGCGGCGATATCGGTATTGAGGCGTAGGATCATGGCGACCTCCCGTCGTCCTCCTCGACCCTGTCCAGCAGGCCCTTGCGCGCCAGCCACAGGGGCACCAGCGTGGTCGCGGCCCCCAGCACCACCATGCCGGCGAGCACCATGGAGAGCGGATTGTGCAGCAACCTCAGCCAGGGGATGGGATCGACGACCGCCGCCATCAGGGTCTGCACATAGCCCTCCTCGGCGATCCCGCCGAGGATCAGGCCCAGCACGATCGGCGCGGGCTGGATGCCGATCAGGCGCAGGAAGTAGCCGGCGGTGCCCAGGATCAGCATGATGCCGACATCCAGCAGGCTGTTGCGCAGGGCAAAGGTCCCGAGGATGGTCACCATGGCGATGCTCGGCACCAGGAAGTAGTAAGGCGTGCGGATCACCACGCGGTGGATCAGCCGCCCGCCGAGCAGCCCCACCGGCAGCAGCAGCAGCGCCGCCATCCCCATGGAGAGGATGAAGCCGTTGGTCAGCACCCCGGACTCGGTGAAGAGGTCGAGCCCCGGGCGCAAGCCATGCATCAGCAGCACGCCGAGGATGATGGCGTCCGGCGGCGCGCCGGGAATGCCCAGGGTCAGCAGCGGCACCATGCTGCCCGCCACCATGACGTTGTTGCTCGACTCCGAGGCCACCACCCCATCCACGTTGCCCTTGCCGAAACTCCTGGGGTCCCGGGAGAAGCGCCGGGCCTCGTTGTAGGCCACCAGGCTGGTGACGTTGCCGCCGGCGCCGGGAATGATGGCGATGATCTGGCCGATCAGGCAGGAGCGGATCAGGTTGATCGGCTTGCCGAAGATATGGCGGACGATGCTGAGGATGGAGACTTCTTTCTTGCGCAGCTCCGTCTGTCCGGGCAGCGCCCCCCGCCCTTCGGCGGCCATGGTCAGCAGCTCGGGAATCACGAACAGGCCGATCAGCGCCACGATCAGCTCGATGCCGCCCTGCAGCGGCGGATAGCCGAAGATGAAGCGGGACTCCCCACCCACGGGCGAGACACCGATAGTGCTGAGCAGGATCCCGATGCAGCCGCCCAGCAGGCCCTTGAGCAAGGAGTCACTGGAGAGGCTCGCGACCAGGGTCAGCCCCAGCATCGCCACCCAGAACATCTCCGACGGCCCGAAGGCCACGGCCCATCGCGCCAGGGGGGGCGCCAGCACCAGCAGGAAGATGACCCCGACGATCCCCCCGGCTACCGAGGCGATGGTCGCCGCGGCGATGGCCTCATAGGCGCGGCCCTGGCGGGCCATGGGATAGCCGTCGAAGGTGGTGGCGATCGACGAGGGAGTGCCGGGGGTGTTGATCAGGATGGCCGTGAAGGCACCACCGTAGATGGAGCCCATGTAGACCCCTCCCAGGGCCATCAGGCCTTGCAGCGCCTCCATGGAAAAGGTGAAGGGCAGCAGGACCGCCAGCGCCATGGTGGCCGTGAGCCCGGGCATCGCCCCGATGAAGAGGCCCGCCGAGACGCCCACCAGCACGGTGATGACGCTCTCGAAGGTCAACAGGGAGGCCAGGGCCTCGAGGAGCATGTCCATGCATCACTCCGCCTGGGACCATGCGCACATGGCCCCGCCATGACAGGAGAGGAAGGGGGCCTGTGGCCCCCTGCGGCATCAGGAGGGGGTTACTCGGCGTCCTCGAGGATCGGGCCGTAGGCATCGCGCAGCATGCCGATCACCTCGTCGACCTCGTCACCGGTGATGTCTTCCATCACGAAGCCCAGCGGCTCCTGCTTCTCGGCAATCTGGCGGTTGGCCTCGGCGAAGGCCTCCTCGAGGGTCTCGACCACCTCGTCCGGGGTCCCCTTGGGCACCGCCACGCCGCGATAGGCGCCGCCGACGATGTCATAACCCTGCTCCTTGAAGGTGGGCGCATCGGGCAGCGCCTTGACGCGCTCCTCCGAGGCCACCGCCAGCACCTTGACGCTGTCGGCCATCTCGGTGCCGAGCATGGTGTAGTTGAAGATGCCGGCGACATGGCCGCCCTGCAGCGCGCCCTTGAGCGGTCCGGTGCCGGAGAAGGGAATGTAGGTCAGGTCGATGCCGGCTTCCTTCTCGAAGCGCAGCATGTCGAGGTGGTTGGCGCTGTAGGTACCACTGCCGCCCAGGGTGATCGCCTCGGGTTCTCCCTGGCGTCCTCGACGAGGTCCTCGAGGGTGTCGTAGGGACTGTCGTTGTGCACGATCAGGGCGTTGGGCGTGGAGTGGAAGAAGGTGACGATCCGCCAGTTGTCGGTCTCGTAGCCCGCGTTGTTGCGCTGGATCGGCTGGCCGATGATATGCGGGATATTGACGCCGATGATCTCGTAGCCATCCGGCTCGGCGCTATTCTGGAACTCGCTCCAGGCCACGGCACCGCCACCGCCCGGCCGATGGGTCACGTTGACCGAGACGCCCAGCACCTCTTCGAGGATCGGCTCCTGGAAGCGCGCCGTGACGTCCGATTCACCACCCGGATCGAAGGGGATGATGTAGGTGATGTCCTCTTCCGGGTATTCGGCATGGGCGGCGCCGGACAGCCCCACGGCGGCGACGGCCGTCATGGCGAGCGCCAGCTGCTTGTACGTGAACTTCATGGCATGCTCCAGACGTTGTTGTGTCGTGATCGTCTCCTGACAGCCGAGTCTTGTCATTGTGCGTGTTGTCTCGCCCGGCTACCGGGCCCCAGCGCCTCGCAGCCGTCGCTGATGCCCTGTTCCTGAAGCTAGCCGAGTTGTAAAAGTTGTCAAGATCGTCACCCCTCGAACACCCGTCGCCGCGAGTTGCGCAGGTGGCGCTGCATGCACTGGCCGGCACCTTCGCCGTCGCCGGCCAGAATGCTGTCGTGGATGTCGCGAT
>NZ_JAWSUJ010000156.1:0-5848 GCF_033549285.1 Halomonas sp. | reverse complement strand
CGCTCCAGCGGCTGGCCACCAGCCGGAAGCGCTCGGCCTGGCCGGCCGCCGACGGGCGGGCGGTTTGCAGGTAGCCGCCGGCCTTGAGGTAGCGGCAGTACTCGCTGGCCGTGGCCTCGGCCACCGGCACGTCGGGGGTGCTGGCGGCGCTGGCCAGCTGGCGGGCGCTGAACTCGCCGAGGATCTTGAGCGTGCGCCACATCTGCTCCCGGCCACGGCCCTGGACGGGCTCGCTGCCGTCTCGGCGGACACGCGGGGCCTCCACCCCCACGTCGCGCTGCAGGGTGTAGTCCACCGGCTCGCCGCTTTTCCTGGGCTCGGCGATGCGCCCCAGATAACCGGCCTTCTCCAGGCCGCTCAGGTAGTCGCGGACGCGGCCGAGCGGGATCACGGTCTTGAGGTGCCCCCGCACGTCGGGGGCGTTGATCGGCTCGCCGGCCAGGTGCAGGCGGCGGATCACCTCCCACATCGCCTGGCGGCTGCCCTTGGGGCCTTGCGCTTCGAGATGCACGGGCTTGCGAGTCATCCTCACCCCCTCCGCGCCGGCGGTTGGCCAGTGTGGATCTCGCGATCCCCCCAGGTGTCCAGGTCGACCCGGTTCCAGCCATTGGCCAGGGCCTCCGAGTGGATCTGGTAAAGGTTGACCGCCACCCGGCGCAGGCAGCCGCGCACCCTCGCCACCACGGTGTCGAGCAGGTCGTCGTCGATCTCGATGTCGGGGTAGCTGCTCTCGGCGAGCTGGCGGACGTCATCCAGGTTGGCCGGCTGGGCGGGCACCCACTCCAGCACCCGGTTGTGCAGGCGCTCGAGGCGCGCCATGGAGGCCGGCACGCGCTCCTCGCCAGGATCAGCGTGCCCTGGCTGGCGTTGTAGATGTCGGTGAGCACGTTGGCGGCGGCCTTGTCGATGACGTACTGGACGTCGTCGACGATCAGCGGCCGGCCGGAGCGGCTGAGCTGCTCGGCGACCTGGTCGACCATCTCGCTGAGCGTGCGCGTGGGGATAATCCCCATCTCGCGCAGGATCGCGATCAGGAAGGCCTTCTTGGTCCAGCTCTCGCGGCACTCCACGTAGTAGGCGCGATGCAGGTTGGCGGAGCGGGCCGCCGCCAGGGACTTGCCGTAACCGCTGGGGCCATACATCACCACCAGGCCGGGCAATTCGGGCGGGCGGCTGGCGGCGCTCTCCACGGCTTGCGCCAGGAGGCCCACATTGGTCAGTGGTACAATGGTATTGACGCTCATCACAGTTCCTTCATTGGTGCTTGGGTGTCATGGGCCATGCGTCTACATGGCCCGCCGGGTGCCGGGGGATTGCCGTCCCCCGGCATCCAACTCGTGCAGCTTCTTGATCGCCCGGAATCCCGGGGTCTTCGGGTAGCTCTGCCACCACTGCTGCTCTCTTTCCCCCAGTGCTTCGCCGGCATTCAGCCGGGCATCGAGCTGTTGCCACAGCCGATAGCGCTGGGTGGGGTCCTGCGGAATCTGGAAGGTCGGCGCCTGGGGCGCGGCCAGTTCGCGCGCCTTGGCGCGGCCGGCTTCGAGCTGCCGATCGTTGGTCGCGGCCGGTGCGGCCGGCTCGAGGGTGCGGATCTCCACGTCCTGGCCGGTGATGGTCTTGGCCTTCTTGGCCAGGCGGTTCAACTGGCCCTGCTCGCGCTTGTCGGCGGCGCGCTGGATCATGCTGGCCGGCATGGCGGCGGTGGCGTTGCCGTCGAGGGCCGCCTCGCCGATCCACTCCCCTTCCAGGGTGTAGATGCCCACCGCACTGGTATCGCGGTAGTCCCAGGCGACCTTGATCTCGTCGCCGTGGAAGTCGCGCAGTGCCTCCAGGAAGTAGCGCCCGCCGTTGACCCGCACCTCGCCGCGATGGCTCTTGCGCACCTCCTGGGGGCGCATCAGCGAAGCGACGACATCGGCCGGGGCGGTCAGCGCCTCGAAGCCCTCGGCCTCGGCGCTCTTCCAGGCCTCCATCGGGCTCTGATGGCGCAGCCGGCCGCTATCCAGGTCGCGGATCTTCGCCAGCCCCTTGTGGGGACGATGGTTGTAGGCGTTCAGCGCCTCGTTCAGGCGGTCGAAGAAGGTCTGGAAGGTCGGCAGCGTGGCCGGCTTGAGGCCCTGGGCGATGGCCTTGCGCGACAGCTTGTGCGCCCGGCTGGAGGCCTCGGGGTCCATGTCGGCGCCGATGTAGCTATCCATGTCCTTGGCCAGCCGCACCAGGGTCGACTGGTGGGCGCGCTCGATGACGCCGCGCGCCTGGGAGTTGTAGGGCAGCGAGTGGGTGATGGTGCCGCCCAGGCGATCGATCACCTCGTAGACGCTGGCATTGTCGAAGCCGGAGCCGTTGTCGACGTAGAAGAGGTTGAACATGCCGACGCGGCTCACCGCATCGCGCAGGGCGTCCAGGGTGGCCAGGGTGCTCTCCGCCAGGTTGATGGCAAAGCCGGTGATGCGACGGGTCGCCCAGTCGATGATCAGCGTGACCTCGGGGCGGAACGCCTGGCCGGTCAGCGGGTTGATCACCTCGGCATCGAAGGTGTGGCCATCGGCGACCCATACGTCGTTGGGCCACAGGCCCTCGGTGGTGCGGCGCTTGAACGGCTGTAGCGCCTTGAGCTCGCGCGGGCCCATGCGGCCACGTTCGCGGGCTTCCGGCGACAGCTTGGCGAGCCAGCGGCGCACCTGGTGGATGCTGGGGTGCGGCGGCTCGGTCTGCTCGACCAGCTGCTGGTAGGCGGCCTCGACGCTGGGCTTCTGCGGGCGCTGGTAGCGCTTCAGGAAGTCGCCGGCCCAGTCGGGCACACGCATGTCGGCCTTGCGGCGCTTGGGCGCCAGGCCGCGTTCGCCCTCTTTCTTGAAGGCCGATACCCAGCGCTTGAGGGTCCGCTCGGAGAGCGTGCGGGTGTCGGTCTTGCGATCGTTGGCGATCACCACGCGCTCAGCGAGATACGGCGTTAGATCGTCGGCCTGCGCCAGGGCGACTAACGTCTCGATGGCGCGCTGCTGGCTGACCAGCCGGGTCATGCGCTCGATCTCGCGGACGAAGGCCACCCGGGCACCCATCACCTTGCGCTGGGCATCGGTCAGCTGGCGCGTCTCTGGGGTGTTGGCCTGAGGCTCGGCGACCAGCTCGGCATCTACCGCCGCGGGCTCGCTCTGGCCCACCGTTTGGGCGATCAGTGCCTGCTGGGTCTCCGCCGGCAAGACCGCGAAGGCGTATTCCAGCGCCTTGGTGCCGAGGCGACGCTGGCCTTCCCAGCTCTGGCGCTCGGCCAACTTCTTGACGCCCCGCTCAGAGCTGGGCATGCCTGGCAGGCCGGCGAGTTCTCGGGCGGTATACCAGCCACGGGTCAGTTGAGAGGTGCGACAGTTCATGGCCGACCTCCCTCGAATGGGCGGGGGTCCATGTCTCCGCTACGTTGAGAGGTGCCAACCAAACCCAACGGCGCAGAGGAACCCCCAATGCAGACTGGCGACTTCGACGAGCTCTTAAAGGACGTGCCTGTACCGATCCGCGCCTCGCTAAAGCAATTGCGCGAGATCACCAACGCGCAGACCGATTTCATTGCTTTTCTCCTGCTGGAGCTTGAGTCGCAGGGCGTTCTTGGCGAACAAGAGAGAGACGCGATGATTCGTCGCTGGTATCAGCTGTATCGCGATCGCCCTGGATTCGACGAACACGTTCCTTTAGCCGATTCAGTTGTTGACGCTCTCGACGCTCAGCGGCTTGCTCAATAGGGCTGCGATCAGTCATTCCTCTTCTCCCATCAGCTTCTTCAGTTCGCGCATGTCGGCCTGGATCTTGTCGCGCATGCGCTGCAGCTTCCCGAACTGGGCGTCCAGGGCTTCCCGGCCGTAGGCCACCCGGCCACCGCGCAGGTGCACCATCCAGTCGGTGAAGTCGTGGCTGTGACACACCTCCTCGAGGAGAGGGACGCGATACAGGGGGATGTTGTGATCGGCCCGCGCCGGTGAGCTCCAGGCGTCTAACATGTGCTTGGAGACGTCGTCGCCGGAGAGCCGGCTCATCTGCGCGGCCACCTCGTAGCGATCCATGCCTGCGTGCTTCAGCACATTGCCGACCAGCTCGCTGACCTGGACGGCGTAGTTGCCGCCGCCCGGGGTGGGCACTACGGGCTGGGGCACCGTGAAGAGGTCTAGGGTGGCGGGGTCTTTTACGCGGCGCATGTCTAGTCCTCCCGCGCTAGCTGACGGTGCGCGATAGCGTTAGAGCCGCTATCCTGTGCGCATATATGGGCGGCCTCGCCAGATTTGCGCCCTACGGCGCAACTTTCCGCGCGGTTGGGCCGCTGCCGGCAAGGGGTGCCATCGGCATTCCAGCGCTCGGGCCATATCTCCAATGGAGACAGCCCAAGCTTCTTGGCGATGGCACGCTCGATGCGTGGATAGGGCGTGTACTTGGTGAGCTGCGGAGCGCTGGCAGAGACACCGAGCTCCACCGCCAGGCGGCTCAGGCTCGAGCCGTCGCGGCGCAGCTGGTACTTGATCCACTCCCAGCGCTGCTCTGGAGAAACGGGGATTTCTAGCTTCATGGCGTCACCTCGGTGGCGTTTTTTCTGGCCGTCTAACTTGGCAGTTGCCATAAACACTAGCCCGAATATGGGTGATCATCAACCCATAAATGGAGTTCCGATTCCCAAATGTGAAGCCACGCCACCCATTGTTGTATTTTACATCACAAAATCAGGTGCTTAGATGGAAACGGAACTTGAAGGTAATGGCGCAAACTCGGTTCCGAATCCCACGGATGGAATCGGAACCCGAATTGCTGAGGTGGCTGACCGCATCGGCAGCCGGAAGGCAGCGGCTAAAGCCGCTGGGGTGTCGGTATCTACGCTGAACCGCTGGACCACGGGCGAATCAGTCCCGGTGTTCGCGGGTGTGGCGAGACTCTGCATGTCAGCAGGGGTGTCACTTGACTGGGTGGCCTACGGGGAATCGATGGCCAGGGCTGTACACCAAGTCCATATCGGCCTTAGCGAGGAAGCCGAGCGGGAAGTGGAGCAACCAGGTCACGAAGTCGAGAATCGGTCCGGAAAAACCATGGACGACTACGCCTTCGTACCGCTCTATGATGCCCAGTGCAGCGCCGGGGCCGGCGCCTGGAACGATCATTGCCGGGTGCTCACCAACCTGTCCTTCACCCGCTACAGCTTGCGCAAGCAGGGGCTTACGCCCGAGCACCTCTCGGCGATCCGCGTGGATGGCGACTCCATGGAGCCGATCCTGCACAGCGGCGATACCGTGCTCATCGACCACACCAGGACGACCATCGAGGGCGAGGGCATCTACGTTATCCGCCTGGACGACCACCTCTACGCCAAGCGCCTCCAGCGCAATTTCGACGGGGTGGCGGTGATCAGCGAGAACCCCTCTTATGATCGCCTCACCGTTCCCAAGGAGCGCCTGGTCGAGCTCGAGGTGATCGGCCGCGCCGTCTGGGCCGCCGGCTGGCTCTGAGGAGGAACGCATGAAAGGGACCGTAATCGGCGTGAACCCGCGCATCGGATTCATTGCCATCCGTACCGAGGAGGGTGACCTCACAGTGGCAGAGCTCCTGGGCGGCTATGAAGTGGAGCCAGAGGACGAGATCAGTGGAGACCTCAACGCGCTCGGTGGCGAGACGTTCTACAACAACACCCAGAATGAGGAGATGGATGTCTACGTCCAGGGCGTCTATTGCTCGGCCAGCCATGCCCGGATGCTGATGGCCTGACACCACAGTGCCAAACACCCAGCAAAAAGGGCCACTATGCGACGTCAACTACTTTGACCGGTCGGCGACATTTAAAATGACCGGTTGGGGGTAGTTGTCGTCAGCCTGACGA
>NZ_JAWSUJ010000155.1:0-5869 GCF_033549285.1 Halomonas sp. | reverse complement strand
CGCTTGGCGCTTGGCGCTTGGCGCTTGGCGCTTGGCGCTTGGCGCTTGGCGCTTGGCGCTTGGCGCTTGGCGCTCGGGGCCTACTCCTCGACGATGGTGAAGGAGTGGCTGATCTCGACCCCGCCCTTGACCAGCATGATGGAGGCGCTGCAGTACTTCTCGGCCGAGAGCTCCACGGCTCGCGCCACCTGCTTCTCCTTCAGGCCCTTGCCGCTGACAGTGAAGTGCACATGGATCTTGGTGAAGACGCTGGGGACCTCGTCGGCGCGCTCGGCCTCGAGGCTGGCCACGCAGTCGGTGACGTCGGCGCGGGCCTTGTCGAGGATATTGAGGACATCGAAGGAGGTGCAGCCGCCCATGCCCATCAGCAGCAGCTCCATGGGCCGTGGGCCGGTGTTGCGGCCGCCGTGGTCGGGGGGGCCGTCGATGACCACGCTGTGACCGCTACCGCTTTCGGCAACGAATTGACGACCATCGGTCCATTTCACGCTGGCTTTCATGATACAGGCATCCTTAACTCGGCTATTCGGCAGCCTGCTCGGGACCATTCCGTCGACAGCCTGCGATGAGGCGCTGTGAATACATCCTTGTACGCTACCGACGCCATCCATGGCGTAGGACCTCCTCTACGGCTTGTCCCCGGCGCCCCTCGCTTGGCAGGCTGCTGAGGGGGTAATCAGGCGAAGGCGGTCAGCATAGCAGCTGCGGTAGGTTTGCTCAGCCCCGAAGGCGGCGGTCGAGGTCGGCCAGGCGCTCCGGCGTGCCCACATCGACCCAGGCGCCACGATGGTGGTGGCCGCCGACGCGCCCCTCGGCCATGGCACGCCGCAGCAGCGGCGCCAGGGCGAAGGCGCCGGGGGGCTCGTCCGCCACCAGCGCCGGGTCGAGCAGGCTGATGCCGGCGAAGGTGAGCCGCGGCTCGCCCTCGGCATGCACCCGGCCATCGGCGTCCAGGTGGAAGTCGCCCTGCGGATGGTGGTCGGGGTTGTCCACCAGCACCAGCCGGGCCAGGTCGCCGCCCAGGGCAGGCAGCTCTGCCGGGTCCAGCTCGCACCAGACGTCGCCGTTGACCAGCAGGAAGGGGGCCTCGCCGAGCAGGGGCAGCGCCTGGCGGATGCCGCCCCCGGTCTCCAGCGGCGCCGCCTCCCGGCTCCAGGCGATGCGCATCCCGAAGGCGTCGCCGTCTCCCAGCGCCGCGACGATCTGCTCCGCGCGGTAGCTGACATTGATCACCACCTCGCGGATGCCGCCCGCGTGCAGGCGCTCCAGGTGGTGCACGATCAGTGGCTTGCCGCCCACCTCGAGCAGCGGCTTGGGGCAGTGGTCGGTGAGCGGGCGCATGCGGGTGCCGAGCCCCGCGGCCAGGATCATCGCCCTCATGCGCCGGCCTCCAGGCGCGCCGCCAGCGCCGGGCGGAAGGTGTCGGCGAGCCAGGTCTTCAGGCCCGCGTGGCCGGGCAGGTCGGCGAGGCTCTCCTCCAGGTGGCCGAGGAAGTGCGGCAGCCGCTCCAGGTAGCCCTCGCGGGCGTCGCGCAGGGTCAGCCGGCAGAAGATGCCCAGCACCTTGAACGCCCGCTGGGCGGCCATCGCCTGTGCCCGGCGGTGGAAGGTCGCGGCATCGACATCGGCGGGGAGCCGGCCGTCGGCGATGGCGCGCACCCGGAAAGCCTCCACCCAGGCGGCGAAGCGGGCCGGGGGGAAGCGGCAGTAGCGGCCGCGCAACAGCGAGATCAGGTCGTAGCTGAGCGGGCCGGCCACGGCGTCCTGGAAGTCGATCAGGTGCAGGGCCTCGTCCTGCACCATCAGGTTCATGGCGTCGAAGTCGCGATGCACGGCGACCACCGGCTGGGCCAGGGCCTCGGCGATCAGGGTCTCGCGCAGTGCCGCCCAGCCCGGCGGCGTGGTCATGCCCAGCCACTCCCCGAGGCACCAGTCGGGGAAGAGGTCGAGCTCGCGGCCTAGCAGGGCGGCATCATAGGCGGGCAGGCCCTCCACGGGGGCATGATTCTGCAGCGCGTGGATCAGCTCGAGGGCGCGTTCGTGCCAGGCCAGGGTGGCGGGAGCCTCGTCGCCGTGGAAGCACTCCTGCAGCGGGGTATCGCCCAGGTCGTCGAGCTCGATGAAGCCCTCTGCCAGGTCCACGCCATGCAGGGCCGGTACCGGCAGACCGGCCGAGCGCCATTGCTCGGCGATGGCCACGAAGGGGCGGCTGTCCTCGCGGTCGGGCGGGGCATCCATCAGCATGCGGGTGGTGCCGCCGGGCAGCTGCAGGCGGAAGTAGCGCCGGAAGCTGGCGTCGCCGGCCGCGAGCCGCAGCGCGATGGCGGACGCCGGGAGCGCGTGGCGGCGGGCGGCCCACTGGCGCAGGCGTTCCGTACGCGTGGGGTCGTTGGCCTCTGGCATCGTCGTCTGGCTCCTTGTGTGAGAAGGCGGGTGCGGTTGACGGCCCCCCGGAGGCCCCGCATGCTGAGTTCCCGGCCGCGCCGGCGATGGCTTGGTCTCTTGCCGGCAGGACAGGCCGGATGCGGCCTGTATAATACCGATTCACCCCGCCAAGGACATCGTGGAGCATGGGCAAGCGACTCTCGTGGACATGGACGGCCCTGGCAGGCCTGGCCTGCACCGGCCTGGCGAGCGGGCCCCTGGTGGCGGCGCCGCCCGAGCCGCTGCCGGCGGGCCAGCTGGACTGGCAGCCCTGGGGCGAGGCGCGCCCGGCCGGCGAGCTGTGTCGCGGGCGCTACGTGATGCCGGACTACCGGCTGCCGCCGCCGCCCGGCGAGAAGGTCGCCAGCGAGTCCGACAGCGCCGACTACGGGCAAGATGGTGAGACAATCCTCGGTGGCGAGGTGCTGCTGCGTCGCGGCAGTGCCCAGCTCGAGGCGCCGCGGGTGCGCGTGCCCGGCAGTCGCGAGACCGCCTATGCCGACGGGCCCCTGGCGCTGCGCGACACCGGTCTGCTGGTGCGTGGCGAGGCGGCAGAGCTGTCGCTGAACAGCGATGCCGCCCGCATCGACAGCGCCCACTACGTGGCCCACGAGCAGCGCCTGCGCGGCGATGCGGTGCGCCTGGCGCGCCTCGAGGATGGCCGCTATCGCCTCACCGAGGCGAGCTTCACCACCTGCGAGCCGGGCAGCGACCTCTGGCGCCTGGTGGGCAATGACATCCTGCTCGACCGAGAGCGCGGCGTGGGCACCGCGACCCATGCCCGGCTGGAGATGGGCAAGGTGCCGGTCTTCTACTGGCCCTGGGTACGCTTTCCCCTCGACGAGCGCCGCCAGACCGGTTTCCTGTGGCCGATGCTCGGGCTCTCCACCGATTCGCTGGACTATGCTCAGCCCTTCTACTGGAACATCGCCCCCAACCATGACGCCACGATCACGCCGCGCTGGATCAGCGACCGCGGCCTGCTGCTGGGCGGCGAGTACCGCTACCTGTTCCGGCAGGATGCGGGACAGATCGAGGGGGCCTACATCGCCGATGACCGCGCCGCGGGAGACGAGGCCTCCGACGCCTCCGCGCTGGAGAACGGCGATGCCCGCTGGTACCTCGACTATCGCCATGCGGGCCGCTTCGATACCCGCACCCGCTACCGGCTTCGCTACGGGGCGGCCAGCGACGGGCGCTACTTCGACGACTTCGGGCGCGGCTTCGGCGAGGGCGATACCGGCAGCATGCCGCGGCTCGCCCAGCTCGACCACCGTGGCGACGTCTGGCAGCTGCAGGCCAGGGCCCAGGGCTACCAGAAGCTCGACGACCCGCTGCTCGAGCGCGACAAGCCCTTCTACCGGCTGCCCAGCCTGACCGCCAATGCCCGCTGGAACCAGGAGAGCGGCTTCTACCAGCAGTGGCGCTCCAATGCCACCCACTTCTGGCGCGACGTGGACGAGACGAAGGTCCCCATTCGCGAGGCGGCCAACGGCACCCGGCTGCACCTCTCGCCGGCCACCGGCTGGCGTTTCGACGAGAGCTGGGGGCATCTCGAGCCGCGCCTCGAGTGGCTCGCCACCGCCTACCAGCTCGACTACGGCGAACGCGAGACCGAGCGCGACGAGGGCCTCACCCGCAGCGTGCCGGTCGCCACCCTTGACGGGGGGCTGGTGTTCGAGCGGGAGCTGGACCTCGCCGGCCGTGGCTATCGCCAGACCCTGGAGCCGCGCGTCAACTACGCCTATGTGCCGGCGCGCGACCAGACCGAGTTCCCGAAGTTTGACACCGCCGAACAGGCCTTCTCCTGGAACCAGCTCTGGTCGCCCTACCGCTTCTCCGGGAGCGACCGGGTGGGCGACCTCAACCGCGTCTCCCTGGGGCTCGAGTCGCGGCTGCTGGCCGATGCCAGCGGACGCGAGCGGCTCTCGGTGGGGGTCGGGCAGGCCTACTACCTGGAGGATCGCACCATCGACATGGCGGGCGACCCGGATACCCTGCCGGATCCCGAGACCCGCGAGGTGGACTACTATCGGGCGACGCGAGAGCGCTCGCCGCTGGTCACCCGGGCGGACTGGCGCTTTACCGACCACTGGCGCTCGCGCTGGCAGTGGCTCTACGACGACCATCGCGAGCAGACCGAGAGCACCTCGCTGGCCCTGCAGTACCGTGCCGATGCCGGCCACGTGGTGAACTTCGGCTACCGCTGGCAACTCGAAGGCTTCGACCCGTCCCAGGAGGACGAGGACGTGGTCAACTACAACCGCGAGGAGTATGACTTCTCGTTCGCCTGGAAGGCCAGCCGCCGCCTGGACCTGATCGGCCGGCTGCTCTACGACAACACCAACGACCGCGCCCTGGAGCAGCTGGCGGGTGTCCAGTGGAACGACTGCTGCTATGGTCTGCAGCTGGTCTGGCGCGAGTGGATCGACGACAACGACACCGCGAACACCATCGAGGATGACCTCACCGACCGGGGGGTCTTCCTGCGCTTCGTGTTCAAGGGGCTGGGCGGCGTCGGCGGCGAGGCCGACAGCTACTTCGAGGAGGCGGTCCCGGGGTATCGAGCCACCGCCCTCGGCCGGCCCTGAGACATTCGACAATGACGAGAGGAAAGAGAGACATGCGCAGTCGACGTATCGCCACCCTGGCGCTGGCCCTGTGCCTGGCCGCCCTGCCCCTGGCGGGGCAGGCACAGGAAGCCGGTTCTCCGGATTCCCGGCCCCAGGGTCGCCAGGCGCTGGATCGCATCGTGGCGGTGGTCAACGATGGCGCCATCATGCAGAGCGAGCTCGAGGAGCGCGTCGCCCAGACGCGCAGCCAGATCACCCGCCAGGAGCAGGGGGCCCCGCCCGACGAGGTCCTGCGCCGTCAGGTCCTGGACCGCATGATCGTCGAGGAGATCCAGCTGCAGATGGCCCGTGACGCCAACCTGAGCGTCGACGACACCGAGCTCAACGGCCAGGTGCGGGCCATCGCCGAGAACAACGGCATGACGCTGGACCAGTTCGCCGATGCCCTCGAGGCCGACGGCCTCTCGCTGGCCGTGGTCCGGGACCAGGTCCGCCGCGAGCTGATGATGCGCCAGCTGCAGCAGCGTCAGGTCGCCAGCCGCGTCAACATCTCCGAGCGGGAGGTGGACCGCTTCGTGGAACAGCAGGGCGCCAGCCGCGAGCAGGCCCGCCAGGCCCTCTTCCAGCGCAAGGTCAATGCCGAGATGGAGGAGTGGGTCCAGGAGATCCGCAGCCGGGCCTTCGTCGACAACCGTCTCGCGCAGCCCTGATGATGGTCCCGGGCGACGCGCCGGTGCTGGCCCTCACCTGCGGCGAGCCGGCAGGTATCGGGCCGGAGCTGGCGGTGATGCTGGCCGCCGAGGCAATGCCCGCCCGGGTGGTGGCGGTGGGCGACCCGGACCTGCTGGCCGAGCGTGCCGCCATGCTCGACCG
>NZ_JAWSUJ010000154.1:0-5960 GCF_033549285.1 Halomonas sp. | reverse complement strand
AGTGAAACCGCTCAGCGCCGATGGTAGTGTGGGGCCTCCCCATGCGAGAGTAGGTCATCGTCAGGCACCTATCCCGAGAAGACCCCGTGTTCCAAAGAGCACGGGGTCTTTTCATGTGCGGCCCGTGAAAGTGTCAGCTGTTATCATGGCGTTGCGAATGACAACCGGAGATCGTTCCGTGACGCTGACCACCCCGGCCCTGCTCTTTCCCGCTATCTCGCTGCTGCTGCTGGCCTATACCAACCGCTTCCTGGTGCTCGCCCAGCTGATCCGCAAGCTGGCGGACGAGGAGCGTGACCGGCATCAGACCGGCACCGCCCGGCAGATTGTGCTGCTGCGTCGGCGCATCTCCCTGACCAAGCGCATGCAGGTGGCGGGCGTGCTGAGCTTCCTGCTCTGCACCCTGTCGATGTTCGCGCTCTTCCTGTCGCTCGAACTGCTGGGCATGCTGCTCTTCGGCGTGAGCCTGGTGACCCTGTCCATATCGCTGATCTACTCGCTCTGGGAGGTGACCATTTCCACCAATGCACTCAATGTCCAGTTGCAGGATATCGAGGACCTGAGGAAGGGCACCTCCGCGGTGGCGGCCGAGGAGGCCAGCCCATGAGCGTGCCCGGCGAACTGCTGCTCTATTGTCGCCCGGGGTTCGAGCATGACCTGGCGGCAGAGCTCGCGGACAAGGCCATGGCGCTCGGCTGGCAGGGAGAGGCCGATGCCAGGCCCGATGCCGGTTTCGTGCGCTTCATCGCCGCCGGCGATGCTCCGGCCAATGCCCTGCATCGGGCACTGCCGCTGACAGGCCTGGTGTTTGCCCGCCAGAGCCTGCTCGCGCTGCCGCCCCTTGTGCTCCCGCGCGAGGATCGTCTCACCCCGATCATCGAGCAGGTGGTGGCGAGCGGCTGGAGCTTCGACTCGGTCTGGCAGGAGACGCCTGACACCAACGAGGCCAAGGCCCTCGCCGGCCTGATCAAGGCTCTGAAGCGACCGCTGGAGTCGCTGCTCAAGAAGCGCGGCGCTCTGCGGCGCAAGGCCGGCGGGCGTCGGCTTCATCTGCTGTGGAGTGACGGTGACCGCGTGCAGCTGGGCATGAGTTTCCCCGGCAATCGCAGCGAACTCCCCGGGGGAATTCGCCGGCTGCGCTTTCCTCATCGTGCGCCCAGCCGCTCCACCCTCAAGCTGGAGGAGGCCTGGCACGAATTCATCCCGCGAGACGAATGGGACGAGCGTCTGGGGGAGGGCGTGCAGGCGGCCGATCTGGGTGCCGCTCCCGGTGGCTGGACCTGGCAGCTGGTGCAGCGCGGGATGCATGTCTATGCCATCGACAACGGCCCCATGGACAAGGGGTTGATGGCCACGGGGCTGGTGGAGCACCTGCGCGAGGATGGCTTCGTCTGGGAGCCGCCCGGTCGGCTCGACTGGCTGGTGTGCGATATCGTCGACAAGCCGTCGCGCGTGATGGCGATGGTCCAGCGCTGGCTGGTGCGGCGCTGGTGCCGCGAGGCGGTCTTCAACCTGAAGCTGCCCATGAAGCAGCGCTGGCAGGAGGTCTCACGCTGCCTCGCGGGCCTGGAGTCAGCGCTCGCCGAGGCCGGCGTGCGGGCCGAGGTGGCGTGTCGCCACCTCTACCATGATCGCGAGGAGGTGACGGTACACGTGCGACTCCTGGACTGACGGGGATCCGCGAGCCGTCAGTGGGTCGTCGGCTCGTAGATGCGGATACGCTCCTCCTCGGTCAGCAGCGGCAGCAGGCTCTGCATGACCCGGGCGCGTGTCTCACTCTGGTACCACTCCTTCCAGGCGCGCATGTCGCGCCACTTGGTGATCATCAGACGTCGATCGCTGTGGCCAAGCTCGACGAGGCTCTCGCCGCCGACGAAGCCACGGGCGCCCAGGGAGTGGCGCATGGCCTCCCGGGCCGCTGCCTCGTATTCCTCCTCCAGGCCGGGCATGATACGACGTTCGATAATGATCTTGATCATCCGTTACTCCCTTACTTAACTGTCCTGCAACGAGGTCATCGATGGTTGATTCCGCGGATTCCCTGCCGGCCTGTGATGCGCAACTCGATACCACGGGTCTCTACTGCCCCGAGCCGATCATGCTGATGCACAACAAGGTGCGTGACATGCACGCGGGGGAGGTGCTCAAGGTGATCGCCAGCGATCCGGCCACGACCCGCGACATCCCCAAGTTCTGCAGCTTCCTCGGGCATGAGCTCCTGCACCAGCAGGAAGACGACGGCCGCTACCTCTACTTTATCCGTCTCGGCTGAGTCGCGGCCAGTCCGTCAGTCGGTCGAGGTGTCAACGTCGTTGCCGGGCATCACCATCAGCGCCAGGGCCTCGAGGGTGGTGGGGTCCTCGTGGCGGATGCGGTTGGCGATCTGTCGCTGGAAGAAGTAGACCACGCGGTGGCGGCTGTGGCCGGGATAGAGGCAGGGGTCGCCGGGCAGGATCGGGGTGGTCTCGATGAGGCGTTCGTCGGCGAGCAGGGCCTCCACGGTGCCGTCGCTGTAGAGACGCCAGCCGAAGACCTGCTTCAGCTGCCAGGGCGCATCGCTCTCGTCCATGCACAGCGCATGGGTCCCCTGGGTCTCGGGAAGCTGCTGGATCAGCGTGGTCTCGTCGGTCTCCTCGTAATCGAAGTAGGCGGCGGCGTGCTCGAGTTCCAGCACCTTGTGCTCGGGCGCCTCCTCGAAGAGCTCCTCGGTCTCCGGGTCGCGATAGCCGATGAAGTGGCCGTGCTCGGCGTCATCCAGGCGATGGCAGGGCGTGAGGGCTTCCATCCAGGGCACCAGGCCGACCACCTCGCCATCTTCCTGGAGGCCCCAGGCCAGCAGGGGCATGCCGTAGAGGATGTCGGCATCCGAGGCGAGCCGATAGACCATCTCCAGGTTGTCCAGCTCGGGTGAAAGGCGGACCAACCGGCGCCGGGCCAGCTGACGTTGGCGCATGGCCTCGAGGTCGATGACCCGGGCGGAGCGGGGTGACTGCGGGATTCCCATGATGTCCCTCCAAGTGCTGCGTGGTCACGGCATCGGCCTGGTAAGCAGCGCACTGCGTCACTGTTGTTTCATCAATAGCACAGAGTGATTGCCGAGGTTAAGTCCCGGCGGTTCATCGGCAGTGACGGGCGAGCCGATTGCGCAGTGCCGCGTGGCGCTCCCGGGCCGCCGTGAAGGCCGGCAGGGGAGCCTCGGGCTCGCTCAACGAGAGCCATTGGCGCCGATAGTCGGCCACCGCCGGCGGGGCTGCCACATGCACCTCGAGGAGGGCATCGATGGCCCCGAGCCAGTGCCGGGCGGCGCGGTCGAGGTCGTTCACCCATGCCGCCAGGCGGGCCGCCTCGGGGGAGTCGGCCAGGTCGTCGACCGCCCCGCGGCAGCTGGCACCGTCAAGCTCTCCCAGGGTGTCCTCGATCAGCGTCGAGGACTCGGCCAGGCGCTGCTCGGCGAGCAGCAGGGCGCGCAGCAGTTCGGCAGAGAGCGGGCGCTCCTGCAGGGTCTTGAGGTGACCCTCGAGGGTGGCCGAATCGGCCAGCCAGTTGCGGTCGAACTGATGCAGGGTCGCCTCGCGCAGGTAGCGCAGTGCGGCACTGCGCGACTCGACCTCGCCAAGGGCCTCGGGGGAGAGGGGGGAGCTCGCCCGGGAGAAGTTCTTGATCCACTCCTCGGAGGCGAACAGGGCGTTCCAGCTGACCCGTGGCAGCTGATCGGTCTTGGTGGCGGTGAGCCGGGCCAGGCGTTCGCGGCTGTCCTCGGAGAGGGTGTCCGGCACGTCGCCGTTCCAGCAGCCGCTCAGCCGGCGCCACAGCTCGAGCTCGTAGAGCCAGCGCTGGCTGGGGGCCGCTACCTTGCCGAGCTGGTTGTTGCGTCCCGCCACGAGGTTGGCGATATGGCACTCGCGAAGGGCATAGACGTCGAGCATGCCCTCACGGGTCTCGGCAATCTCGAACAGCCGCTCGTCCTGCTCGGGGAAGGCGCCGATGTTGTCCGGGGAGGCGCGCTCAGGTGCTTCGACGCCCAGGGTCTCGGCCAGGCGCTGCTGGTAGTCGCGCAGCAGGGCCTCGCTGTCGCCCTCTCCGCAGCCGGCCAGCAGCAGCAACAGCGTCGCCACCAGCCCCCGGATCCCGCGCTGGCGGGATGCATGGCCGGCCTTACCCGGCGGGAATCTCGATCTGTCCATGGTTCGTCGCCTTGCTGATGCGCCTGAGCCGCTCGCCGAGCAGCACGGCTGCGGTGGTCAAGCCGGCGATCAGGCCGATCCAGTAGCCGTGGACGCCCAGCGGGGCGATCCACCCGAACAGGCCATGCGCGCCCAGCCAATGGCCGCCCCCCAGCCCCACCAGCCAGTAGGCCAGCAGGGTGATCAGCATGATGATGCGGGTGTCCTTGTAGCCTCGCAGGGCCCCGGCCAGGTTGACCTGCAACGCGTCCGACACCTGGTAGAGCATCGCCAGGCCGACAAGCGTCAGGGTCAGGCGCTGTACCTCGCTGTCATGAGTATAAAGCCCGATCACCGGCTCGGCGGTGAGCCACAGCAGCAGGCTGTTGAGTCCCGCCACGGCCAGCGCCACCAGGATGCCGTGCCAGGCCACCAGCCGGGCGGCATCGGGGCGACCCTGCCCCAGGGTGTTGCCGACCCGCACGGTCAGGGCCATGCCCAGGGAGAGCGGCAGCATGAACAGGATCGAGGTGTAGTTGAGCGCCACCTGGTGGGCCGCCACGGTGATCTCGCCGAGGCTGGCGATGAACAGGGCGATCAGGGTGAACAGCGTCACCTCGACGAAGATCGCCACGCCGATGGGCACGCCCACGTGCAGAAGCTCGCCGATCAGCGGCCAGCGTGGGGGCGTGGGCGAGTGCCAGAGCGCAACGTCGCCATAGGCCCGGGAGTGCCGGGTGTAGGCGATCATCGCCAGGCCCATCACCCACATGGAGATCGCCGTGGCAATGCCGCAGCCCAAGGCGCCAAGGGCCGGCAGGGCCTGCAGGCTGCCGGGCAGCCAGTCGCCGAACAGTCCCGTCAGCCCCTCGCCGCCGTAGATCAGCACGAAGTTGCAGGGGATGTTCACCCCGAGGCCGACCAGGCTGATCCACAGCGACGGTCGGGTATGGTTCATGCCGTCCGAGAAGGCGCGCAGCGCCTGGAAGAGCGCCACCCCGGGCATGCCGAAGGCCACGGCGGCCAGGTAGGCGGCTGCGCGCCCCGCGACCTCTTCGGGCACCGCCATCAGGCGAAAGATCGGCATCACCGTGACCCACAGCAGCGCCGCGGCGACCATGCCCATGACGAGGGCGATCCACAGCGCCTGGTGGACGCTGGGGCGGATCCCTGCCGTGCGGCCGCCTCCCAGCAGCTGGGCGACGATCGGCGTCAGTCCCATCAGGGTGCCGGTCATGAACAGCATCAGCGGCAGCCACAGGCTGGAACCCACCGAGACCGCCGCCAGGTCGGTGGCGCCGAGGCGCCCGGTCATCATCACGTCGACGACGCTCATTCCGGCCTGGGCCAGCTGGGCTCCGCAGATGGGCAGCGCAAGCCGCATCAGCGGGCGCGTTTCCTTGCGGCTGGTGGCCAGCAGGCGGGAGGCGAACGAGGCCAAGGCAGCGGCTCCATGTGTCGAGGGTGAGTCGGCAGCGTCCGGCCCGGGACGAGCGCCGACAGGCCGTCCAGTCTATCAGGAGGCAGCGATTTTCGCGCCGCGCGCCCTTGCCCCTATAATGGCGTCCTTTGCGCCTTCCAGGAGCCTGCGTGAGCCACCGACTCGAGGATGTCATTGGGCTGTTCGACGGCCTCTTCATGCCCCGTTATCAAGCCCGCCTGGTGCGCGGCGGCGACGAGCCCCTCTACCTGCCGGCCGACGATGCCTCTCCCTGGCACCGGGTGATCTTCGCCCGCGGCTTCTACGCCAGCGCCCTGCACGAGGTCAGCCACTGGTGCATCGCCGGGGCCCGGCGG
>NZ_JAWSUJ010000153.1:0-5985 GCF_033549285.1 Halomonas sp. | reverse complement strand
CAGGTGCTGGTCCTTGAGGATCCAGGGCGCTTCCAGGCCCAAGCCGAGGGTCAGAATCTGGGTGCCGTCCATGCCATGCCTCCTGTCATCGTGGAGGTCATATCCTGGCTCAGCTCAGGGGGCGAATTCCTCACCCGGCGTCGAAGAGCCATTCTTTTTTCATCCCACAAACTCGTCGCGGGTCCACCCCTTTCGTAGCCTTCCCTCTTCAATCAGTCCGGCGAACAGACGCAGGAAACGGTAGGCTTAAGGTCTGAGGGTGACACGTCGCGTTTTCATAGCGACAAGAAAGTATCGATAAGGGGTTTTATCGATATTATAATGCCGCTTTCTTTACACACGGTGCTGCCCATCAGCGCTGTGCGTGGGAAAGGGCTCTGCAAGGCCTGGTGTCGGCAGGTCGAGCCTCGCTCACGCAAAGCCCAGGAAGACGGCCAGCGTCCAGTTAACGGCGATCATCGCGCTGTCATCGAGGTGGCCGAAGACCTCCCTACTCTCTCTCGCTTCACCATCGTGGGCTTGTCCACCATATCTGGGAGCGTTGCTGCAGGCCATTCTCGGGGGTGGGCTCTACATCGAGGCGGATCACCGGCGCATCGACCCGGGTGCTGTAGAGCAACTGAACCGTCACACTGCCGGTGCCGGCAAACTGATCCGACGGGATGATGAGGGGGGACGTGGCTTCCCGACGCCCCTCGATAGGGCAATGGTCATCAGGTCGACGCGCCTCATGCGCCACACTCATCGTCACCCAGGTCCAGGAGATCTGACTCCATGAAATCCTGCAGCTCCGGATTTCCGACGTCTTCAGCCGCTACGACAGCGCACTGACGGCGAGCTTCTTCGGCGAAGCCGGGTTGGCGGGTATCCGGCACCCAGATCTGGATCGGGTGCAGGCCGGCCGCTCGCAAGGCGGCATGGTGCTTCTTCACCCGATGGTTCGTGTTGTTGGTTGCCACCAAGGCGAATCCTTTGCTCGTTTCATGTAACAGGGTGTTACGCCCCTCCGCTACATGCAACGAAAAGGGTATCCAAAAACGCTCAATACCCCGCCTCTTTCTGATGCCTGAATGCCAAGACATACACCGCCTCAGCGGCTAGCTCGTAGTGGTACAGTGCCACGTAGCCGGAGTCCCCGAAGGGAATCACCAGTTCACGCAGCTCGGGCATTTCAGAGAGCGGCCGGCCAATGTCGGGGGATGATTCCAGTAGCAGGAAGTGTCGCTCGATGGCCTGCCCGGCCCGACTCGCGGCTTCCGGGGATTTGATGGCCAGAAATCTCCGGCATCGCTCCAAGCCTTCGGCTGCGCCTTCAGTAACAATTACTTGTGGCACTCAGGCATCGCCTTTTCATCTTCGGTGCCCCAGGTGTTCAACCAGGTGCGCACTTCCTGTCCGGTTAGGTGCCGCCCGGTTTCCTGATAGGCCGCCCAGGATGCCAAGGCTTCCTGCTTGAAGCTCTCGCGGGCTTCCTCACGCTCGACGTACTGCTGGATGGCTTCGAGCATGATCCAGTGCGACGAGCGCCGGCGCTGACTGGCAAGATGTTTGACGCGTTCTTTCAGTGCATCGTCGATCTTGAGTGATGTTGCCATTACCGGCCTCCTATCACCAGGTAATACCTATAGATACTCTAATCGTGAAGCCGACGTCCGTCAAACGATCGTTAGACGGCCAACCCGGACAATGTCCGAGAATATGCTTGTTGGATGGGTTGTCGGAAAAAAGATAGGCGTACGGAATAACGGTCATATAGGGGCGGCCAATGGCGCTGCTCGGCTATTCGCGGGTCTCGACGGTGGAGCTGGACACCGCCTTGCAGACCGATGCACTTCACAAGGCGGGGTGCGGCGGGCGAATCTTCGATGACACGGTTTCTGGAGGCAAGGCGGAACGACCCGGCCTGACGGCCGCCCTAGCGTTCCTACGCGAAGGGGATGTGCTGGTCGTGTGGCGACTGGATCGACTGGGACGCTCGCTGCCGCACCTGATCGAGGTCGTCAGCACCCTGGAGGAGCGTGGCGTCGGATTCCGGTCGCTGACCGAAAACATCGACACCACCACGCCGGGTGGGCGGCTGATCTTCCACGTGTTCGGCGCCCTGGGGTAGTTCGAGCGCGACCTGACCCGGAGGCGGGGCTTGCTGCGGCCGCCACTCGTGGGCGCAAAGGAGGACGCAAGCCCGCCGTCACTGACGACAAGCTGATGCAGGCAAGGGAGCACCTGGCCAACGGGCTGAATGTCCACGAGGCCGCCGCACGGATCAAGGTCAGCAAGACGGTCCTCTACGCCGCCTTGAAGGCCAATCAGTCCGATGTCCCAGACCACAGTGCAGCCGACTCCTTATACTTCGTGCAGCCGCCTTTTGACAATGACGCCTGTGATCTGGCCAGGAGAAGGCCAGCTCATGCCTCGGTATAGCCCTCCAACGCAAACGGGTTCAGAAACTGCCTGCCCCACAGAAAGTCGCGGTCGACCGGGCTCAGGTTGGCCTCATCACAGATAGCCCCCCAGTGCTCATGAATAGTCGCCATCTGGTGATTGATGATCTCACGGGCCTGAGTCTGGCTCAGTCCAAGCCCCTCCGCGGCTGCCAGGCAGTGGACCAGCTGACTGCGGCGTTCTTGACCATGCAGCAGCATTGCCTGGGTGGCTTCGCCACCCGTGCGTGACTGCGGGCAGATGTCGTAGGCCGGCGTCAGTCGATAGCTCCCGCCATCCCAGAAGGCAGCATGGTTACGTGCATGGTCGTCGGTGTTGCCGCAGAGCACGTTGAAGACGATGCGACCGAACAGCTCGCGCAGCGTTTGCCCAGGCTGGTCGAACTCGGCCCGGACCCGATGGGCGAGATCTTCATAGCTGGCATAGCGGGCCATCATCTCGTCCAGACCGAGCAGCGTGAGGGCCGAGAGCACAATGTGCCTACCCCAGCCGTCAGTGGTCTTCACTCTGTCGAAGCGTTCCACTAGCAGGACATCCTTGCCCAGTGAGCGGGCCATCTCGACGGGCGCGACATCGAGCCCCGTCTGCCTGGCGAGTCGCATGGCGACGAACTCCGCCTTCACCACGCTGTAGAGGTCAGTGCTGGAAGAGAACTTGGCCACCAGCTTGCGATCCCGGTCGTCCAGAAGGGCCTTGGGGCGGGCACCACCGATACTGCTGCCGTGCTGAATGGCCTGGTCCAGGGCCGGGGGTAGCGGTTCTCCTGCCTCCACATACGCTGAGGCTTCCTGCAACTCATCCAGGGTGGCAGCCTGGCTCTCGCGCGGCCTGTAATCGGTGGCAGATGCTTGGAAATCCAGCGCACCGATCCTGTCCGAGCCGGATTCGAGCAGGTAGACCAGCTCGTTGAAGTCGACACCATCAGCCGCATCGCCTTTCTGCCCTGTCAGACGGTTGATGATGACGCGACGTCCCCAGGCATCCGGGGAGGCGTCACGCAGGCAAGAGGGCAGCGCACCGTCGGCCTGTTCCTGGTTTCCTGGCTGAAGAGGAAGCTCGTTCGGGAAGAGGCTGATCGCATCAGGACGCTCAAGGTAGCGACGACCATAGGTGAAGCGATAGCGATCCTTGTCATCGCGGTCGACGCGACCGGCGACCACGGGGGATGTCTGTCCGGGAAGCCAGATCCAGACGTAGGCGCGTCGACTAGAAGTCATCATCGATGGGCTCTTGGGGGGAACGGCGAATCCGCTTGGGAAGCAACGTCAAGCGCTCCCGCTGTGTCGCCTGTTCACGTTTCAGTGTGTCCGGGTCATCGGTGAACAGCGACACGCCGACCAGCGCCGCGGCTTCGAAGTAAGTCCCGATGGCCACTCGGGGGGAGCCCTTGGCGACCTGACGGATCGTGACCACGCCGACGCCAACCCGCTCAGCGAGCTCGTCGCGGGTCCACCCCTTACGTAGCCTTCCCTCTTCGATCAGTCCGGCGAACAGACGCAGGGAGAGGGAGGCTTTAGGGCTGAGAGTGACATGTCGCGTTTTCATATCGACATTATAACATCGATATGGCTTTTTATCGATATTATAATGTCGCTTGCTTTACGCTCACCGACCGCCCCTCCACGAGGCTACTCACCGTCACAGCTTCGCGTAGCTGCCAAACGGTCTTCATGAAGCGCCTCAGCGAGGTTCACCTCGATACCCGCCGTCAGGCGCTCAGCCTCGGCAAAGGTCTTGGTCGTGACGGGTCGAATACAGCTTGGGCGGTTTACCAGGTCCTTCTCCAAGAACGTCAGGAAAGCGCCCATTACGGTGTCTTGGTCGGGGGCGTGAAGAGACATGTCTTTATCCTTTGCTTGCCATACCTATGTGGCAGGGTATCCAGCCCTGGCATGGCTGCCAACATGAGACCCTCATGTACAGAAAATGTATGGTCCGCCCCGGTGACGCCAGAGCCTTCCTCTTCGGCTTCAGCAGTGGCTTCTGGGAGACCGCCGCCTACATGACCTTGAGGTAGTTCGTGATACGCCACCGGGCCGCTCGCGGCGTCGGGGCCTTCTGGATCCAGCGCAGCTTCATCTCTGATCACCCAGGCATCGGCCGTGGCGATCCGGTCGGCCACCAGCTCCTTGAGCACCTTCTTGCACACCTCGTCCAGCCTCTTGGTGAAGGTCTGCACGATATTGAACCAGTCGACCGTGACTTCGGTCCTGGGAAGATGCTTTGACACAACGCTGAGTAAGGCTTGTGACATGTCGCAGACGACCTCGACCACGTTGTCCGGATCACCGCCATGGGTCGCCAGAAAGGCGCCGAAGGCCTCGATGGTGTCCTTGCCGTGGCCTGGTACGGGAAAATCACAGGCTCCTGTTTGCGTTGCATATCGAGGAACCCGTCACGAAACGCTGGCCGCGCCGGGACGCGGTTTCGTCCACGCCGACGGTGGCCACGTTGCGAAGATCCAGCTCCCCATCGTGATGCGCTCGAGGGGGGACGCCACGCTGCAAACGTTCATTCTGTGGCGTTGTGGGCGTCCGCACGGCTACACACCGTGTAACAGCTTGATCATGCCCGGCTCACAAGGAATTCCGGCCTTCCCTGTTCAGAGTCGAGGACAATGACGAACATGGTATGCTCAATCTGACCTATTCATAGACGCTCTGCCGGGGCCCATCAACGTGATCTCTCCCGACCCTTTTGCCACCGCCGACTCCCAGGCCTGGCACCAGCGCCTAGCCCAGCTGATCCGAAATGCCGGCAGCAGCAGTTTTCCCTCTCTGTTAGAGCAGGCTCTCTACGAGTTGGCCGGCTTTGACACCATTCTGATCAATACCTACAAGGGCCAGCACCGCCCCCTGCTGGTCCATGACAACTACCCACCGGAACGCCGGGAGCAGGGTATCGAGCGCTACTTGAGCGAGGCCTATCTCCTCGACCCCTTCTTCAAGGCCGTCCACGATGGCCTTGATCGCAGTGCCCACCGCCTTCGCGAACTGGCCCCAGACCGGTTCGAGAATAGCGACTACTTCCATCACTACTACCGCGCCCTGGGCCTCACCGACGAGGTCGGCCTCTTTGCTAGGGTCGACGGCGACGTGGTGATGGTCGTATCCCTTGGCTTCCGCGGTGACGGGGCTCGGGTGACAAGGCGCGTCATGCTTGCGCTGCGACACGTCACACCTGTCATCGACGCTCTCCTGAGCGAATATTGGAAATGGCAAGGTCATAGCTTTCAGGCAAGCCTGGAAGAGCGTGAACCGGTAGAGGCCGCCTTCGAAAGCTTTGGCCAGGAAGCACTGACACAGCGCGAACGGGAGATCGTGCGGTATCTGCTGGCGGGGCACTCCACCAAGTCGGCGGCCCGTGAGCTCGACATTAGCGACGGGACGGTCAGAGTCCACCGCAAACACAGTAAGTATCCCCCGGCAAAGCCGGGGGCTTTATATTGTTAGCCCCTCAAAGGGGCACCTGATTACTCATGTTGATCAGCCACCACCGCGTCAGTCTTTCCTATACTGATGTTATGTCCAGTAGAGGAGGTGA
>NZ_JAWSUJ010000152.1:0-6001 GCF_033549285.1 Halomonas sp. | reverse complement strand
TAGCGCTCGGTCGCATGGTGACCCGCCGCCAGGTAGTGGATGCCCATCTCGCGGGCCAGGTGGGTGGTGCGCTCGGAAATCTCGCCGGAGATGAAGGCATCGGCCCCGGCCTCCCGGGCGACGGTGATCATGTCCTGGGCGCCGCCGGTGCACCAGGCGACACGGCCAATATCGCCGCCCTCCGGCGCCTCGACCAGCAGTGGCGCCCGGCCCAGGCACGCCTCGACGTCCCGGGCAAGGCCGGCGGCGTCGAGACCAGGCCGTGGCTCGCCCAGCCATACCAGCCCCTCGCCGAGCTCGCCATCGGCGCAGCCCGTGACGGTGAAGCCCAGCCGACGGCCCAGTTCGGCGTTGTTGCCGAGCTCGCGGTGGGCATCCAGCGGCAGGTGGTAGGCCAGCAGGTTGATGTCGTGGGCCAGCAGCGTCGCCAGGCGCCGGCGCTTGATGCCGGTGACGGTGACCGGCTCGTTCTTCCAGAAGTAGCCGTGGTGGACCAGCACCAGGTCGGCCCGCCAGGCCACGGCCTCGTCGAGCAGGGCCTGGCAGGCCGTCACTCCGGTCATGATCCGCGTGACGTGCTCGCTGCCGGCCACCTGCAGGCCGTTCACGGTGTAGTCCCTGAAGCGTTCGGGCTCCAGCAGTCGGTCGCAGGCGGCGACCAGGTCGTCACGATTCGTCATGCAGCCTCCGGGCGCGGTCGGGTTGGCAATGTTACAATCCGCACAGTGTAACCAGCGGGAGGATACCCCGCGACCCAGTACCGCCGACAAGGACCCCCGCCGCATGCGACGCACCCTGCTCCCCTACCTCTGGCCCGTCCTCATCGGCGTGCTGGCCGCCATCGTGCTGCTCAATGCCTTCCCGCAGCTGATCGGCCGGCCGGCCCCGCCGCCGACGCCTCCCGCCACGCCGGCGCTGGTGAAGTCCGACGACGAGGCCAGCTCACGGGAGGCCCCGGAGGTGCGCCAGGCCGAGCCCCTCACCCGCCGGCAGGGGCCGGCCAGCTATGCGCAGGCCGTGGAGCGCGCCGCCCCCGCGGTGGTCAACATCTACTCCACGCGGGTGGTCGAGCGGGAGGAGCACCCGCTGATGTCCGACCCCTTCTTCCGCCAGTTCTTCGGCGACGAGCTGCCCAGCCGCCAGCGCATGCTCTCCAGCCTCGGCTCCGGAGTGATCGTCAGTGACGATGGTTACGTGCTGACCAATCACCACGTGATCCGCGGGGCCGACCAGATCCAGGTCGCCCTGCGCGACGGCCGCGAGACACTGGCCGAGGTGATCGGCACCGACCCCGAAAGCGACCTCGCCGTGCTTCGCATCGACCTCGAGTCGCTGCCGGTGATCGAGCTGACCGACACCACCCGGGTCGCCGTGGGCGACGTCTCGCTGGCCATCGGCAACCCCTTCGGCGTGGGCCAGACGGTGACCATGGGCATCATCAGCGCCACCGGGCGCAGCCACCTGGGGCTCAATGCCTACGAGGACTTCATCCAGACCGATGCCGCCATCAACCCCGGCAACTCGGGAGGGGCACTGGTCAACGCCGAGGGCGCCCTGGTCGGTATCAACACCGCCATCTTCTCGCGCTCCGGCGGCTCCCAGGGCATCGGCTTCGCCATCCCCGCCAACCTGGCCCGCAACATCCTCGAGGAGCTGGTCACCCGTGGGCGCGTCATCCGCGGCTGGATGGGCATCGAGGCCCAGGAGCTCAACCAGGAGCTCGCCGCCTCCTTCGGCCTGCAGGCCCCGACAGGCGTGATCATCGCCGGCGTGGTACCGGACGGCCCCGCCGACCGTGCGGGCCTGCAGCCCGGCGACGTGCTGCTGGAGGTCGACGGCCAGCCGGTGCTCGACCCCCGGCGCACCATGAGCGACATTGCCTCGGTGGCGCCCGGCACCCGCCTGCCGCTGACGATCGTCCGCGGCGGCGAGCGCCGGGAGCTGACCATCGAGCTCGGCGAACGCCCGACCCCGAAGACGCGCCGCCCCGACGGGGAGTGATGCCCCACCTCGATGACGAAGGGCCCCGCCGGTCGGCGGGGCCCTCTGCTGTCCCGGGGCAGTTCATACCCTTCGCGACGTCACGGCCTGAGGCGATACTCGGCCGAACGGGCGTGGGCGGTGAGCGACTCGCCTCTGGCCAGGGTGGAGGCGATCTTGCCGAGCTCCCCGGCGCCCTCCGCCGAGCAGTGGATGATCGAGGAGCGCTTCTGGAAGTCGTAGACCCCCAGCGGCGAGGAGAAGCGCGCCGTCCCCGAGGTGGGCAGCACATGATTGGGGCCGGCACAGTAGTCGCCCAGCGCCTCGGCGGTATAGCGTCCCATGAAGATGGCCCCGGCATGGCGCACCTGGGGCAGCCAGCCCTCGGGATTGGCCACCGAGAGCTCCAGGTGCTCCGGGGCGATGCGGTTGATCAGCATCACCGCCTCGTCACGATCCCGGCAGTAGATCAGCGCGCCGCGGCGGGCCAGCGACTCGCGCACGATGGGGGCGCGATCCAGGGTGGGCAGCAGCCGCGCGATCGAGGCCTCCACCGCCTGCAGGTGCTCGAGGTCCCAGCTCACCAGCACCGCCTGGGCATCCTCGTCGTGCTCGGCCTGGGAGAAGAGGTCCATGGCCAGCCAGTCCGGGTCGGTCCCGCCGTCCGAGACCACCAGGATCTCCGAGGGGCCGGCGATCATGTCGATGCCCACCTGGCCGAACACCGCCCGCTTGGCCGTCGCCACATAGATGTTGCCCGGCCCGACGACCTTGTCCACCCGCGGCACCGTCTCGGTGCCGAAGGCCAGGGCCGCTACCGCCTGGGCGCCGCCGATGGTGAAGACGTGGTCGACGCCGGCGAGATAGGCGGCGGCCAGCACCAGCTCATTGAGGATCCCATCGGGGGTCGGCACCACCATGACGATCTCGCGCACGCCGGCCACATGGGCGGGAATGGCGTTCATCAGCACCGAGGAGGGATAGGCCGCCTTGCCACCCGGCACGTAGATGCCCGCGCGATCCAGGGGCGTGACCTGCTGGCCCAGCACGGTGCCGTCGGCCTCGGTGTAGTGCCAGGTGGCCGGCTTCTGACGCTCGTGATAGGCGCGGATGCGCTCGGCGGCGCTCGACAGGGCCTCGCGCTGCTCCGCGGGCAGCCCCTCGAAGGCCTGGCGGAGCCGCCCTTCGCTCAGGGTCAGCTCGGCCATGGACGTCACGGCGAGCCGGTCGAAGCGGTTCGAGTACTCGACCAGCGCGGCATCGCCCCGGGTCTTGACGGCGGCGAGGATCTCGTCGACGCGCTGCTGGACCGCGGCATCGGAGACCCCCTCCCAGGCCAGCAGGTCGGCCAGGCGGCGATCGAAGTCGGCCTGCGAGGTCGAGAGCCGCGCGATGTCGACGCCGGCGATGGGGGATTGGCTCATGGCAGTGGCTTCCTCTCGAAACGGGGCTCGTCGTCTGTGAGACTGCCGCGGCGCCGGGCCGCGGGCAAGGCGGGCCTGGCTATGGGGCCGACACGGCGAGGCTATCGCGACGCGCCGCGACCGCCTCGCGCAGGCGGGCGATGAGCGGTTTCAGGCGGTCGTGCTTCATGGTCATGGCCGCCTTGTTGACCACCAGCCGCGTGCTGATCGGGGCGATCAGCTCACGCGGCTCCATACCGTTGGCCCGCAGCGTGTTGCCGGTATCGACGATGTCGACGATCTCGTCGGCGAGGTTCATCAACGGGGCCAGCTCCATGGCCCCATAGAGCTTGATCACCTCGGCCTGGATCCCCTGCTCGGCGTAGTAGCGGCGCGCCACGTTGACAAACTTGGTGGCCACCCGCCGCCGGGCCCGGGCCGGCTCGGCGCCGGTGATGCCGGCGGTCATCAGCCGGCAGCGGGCGATCTCCAGGTCGAGGGGCTCGTAGAGGCCCTCGACGCCGTGCTCGAGCAGCACATCCTTGCCGGCCACGCCGAGGTCCGCCGCGCCGAGCTGCACATAGGTCGGCACGTCCGTGGCCCGGATCACCACCAGCTTGACGTCCGGCAGATTGGTGTCGAACAGCAGCTTGCGGCTCTTGCTCAGGTCCTCGGCCGGCTCGATGCCGGCATCGGCCAGCAGCGGCAGGGTCTCGTCGAGAATACGGCCCTTGGAGAGGGCCAGAATCAGTTGCTTGCTCATGGTCTCGCCTGTTGGTCGGCTCAGCCCGGGATGCGCCGGATGCGCGCGCCCAGCAGCTGCAGTTTTTCCTCGATGCACTCGTAGCCGCGGTCGATGTGGTAGATCCGATCGACCAGGGTCTCGCCCTCGGCCATCATCGCCGCGATCACCAGCGAGGCGGAGGCGCGCAAGTCGGTGGCCATCACCGGCGCCCCGGAGAGGGTCTCGACCCCGGTGATCACCGCGGTGTTGCCCTCCAGGGCGATGTCGGCCCCCATGCGGTTGAGCTCCTGCACGTGCATGAAGCGGTTCTCGAAGATGGTCTCCACCACCCGGGCGGTACCCTGGGCCACCGCGTTCATCGCCACGAACTGGGCCTGCATGTCGGTGGGGAAGGCCGGATAAGGGGCGGTACGCACGTTGACCGCCTTCGGCCGTCGGCCCTGCATGTCGAGCTCGATCCAGCCCTCGCCGGTGGTGATGGTGGCCCCCGCTTCTTCCAGTTTGGCGAGCACCGCATCGAGGATGTCGGCGCGGGTGTTACGCACCCGCACCCGCCCCCGCGAGAGCGCCGCCGCCACCAGGAAGGTGCCGGTCTCGATGCGGTCGGGCATGACGTCATACGAGGCGCCGTGCAGCCGCTCGACGCCCTCGATGACGATGGTGTCGGTGCCGTGGCCGCGGATCTTCGCACCCATCTTGATCAGGCACTCGGCCAGGTCGACCACCTCGGGTTCCCGGGCGGCGTTCTCCAGCACCGTGGTGCCGTCCGCCAGGGTCGCCGCCATCAGCAGGTTCTCGGTGCCGGTCACGGTGACGGTATCGAAGAAGATGGTGGCACCGTGCAGTCGCCCATCGACCCGCGCGCGGATGTAGCCGGCCTCGACGCTGACCTCCGCGCCCATGGCCTCGAGGCCGCGGAGGTGCAGGTCCACCGGCCGCGAGCCGATGGCACACCCGCCGGGCAGCGAGACGTCCGCATGACCGAAGTGGGCCAGCAGCGGACCGAGCACCAGGATCGAGGCGCGCATCTTCTTGACCAGCTCGTAGGGCGCATGACAGTGGGTGACCTGGGAGCCGTCGAGCTGGATGCACATCCTGTCGCCCATCACGGGCTCGACGCCCATGTGGCCGAGCAGCTCCAGGGTGGTGGTGATGTCCTGCAGGTGCGGCAGGTTGCCGATGGTCACCGGCTCGTCGGCCAGCAGGGTCGCGCAGAGGATAGGCAGGGCGGCATTCTTGGCACCGCTGGCCCAGACCTCGCCGTCGACGGGGCCGTTACCGGTAATGATCAGCTTGTCCATGGAAGCTCGACCCTCAGGCCTCCTGGTTGTCGGTGGCGGCCTGCCACTGCTGCGGGGTGTAGGTCTTGATGCTCACCGCATGCAGGGCGCCGGAAGCAATCTCCTCGGAGAGTGCACCATAGATCATCTGCTGGCGCTTGACCGGCGAGAGCCCCTCGAAGACCTCGCCCACGGCCACCACCTGGAAGTTGCAGCCTTCGCCCTGGATATGGAACTCGCAGCCGTCGAGTCGGCTCTCGAGCAGCGCCTTCACTTCGCTCGGTTGCATGGCACCGGCACTCCTGTGGTTCGTCGATTCGTCGGGGAGACGCTGCCGACGACCACGGCGTGGCCGCCGGCAGCGGGAATCTCATGGCAGCACATGGTAAAGAAAAGCACCGCGCTTGGCGATGGGAAGGAAGGGGTGGCTCAGGCGGCGACCGGCTCGGCGAGCGGCAGCAGGGTGTCCAGCCCCGCGACCCGGGTCAGGCGCTCGAGGGGGGCCGAGAGGCGCACGGCGGCCACCTCGACACCGGCATCGCGGGCCTGGCGGGTCCACTCCAGCAGCACGCTGAGCGCCGCACTGCTGACCC
>NZ_JAWSUJ010000151.1:0-6032 GCF_033549285.1 Halomonas sp. | reverse complement strand
ATGCAGGCCCGCCAGGGCACCGGAGTCACCGAAGCGTGCCTCGAGCTCGGAGGGGTCGGTACGCGGCCCCTCGAGGTCGGTGATTAGGCTGCCGTAGCCGACCTGGCCACCGAGATAGAGGCCGTCATGGGCCTCGGGGCCCGCCGGCGGCCGCCGGCGGGCCTGGCGCCCGGGGTGCCAGGCCAGCCCCAGGCGCATCCGGCTCTCCTCCTGGGCGAAGTCGTCGCGCTCGCCGCCGACCCCGATGTCGAGGTCCTCGTAGTCGGTATAGCTGTAGTCCATGCGCAGCCCCAGGGCGGTGGCGAGCGGCACTTCCAGGCCACCGCCCAGGCGGCGCCCGTCCAGCCACTCCCTCTGGTCGTCGTTCTCGCCCCCCTCGGCGTAGGCCAGGTCGAAGCGGCCGCGCACCAGCCCCAGGCGACCGTACACCTCGTTGTCGCCGGCCAGCAGCCGGCCGATGCGCAGCCCGGCACCGTATTCCCGCTGCTTCTCCACCGAGAAGACGCGTCCACCGGAACGCTCGTGGGACCACTCGGCGTCGGCCTCCTCGGCCTCGAGCTCCAGGGCCAGGCGCCAGTCGCCGAGCGTGAGGGCAGGGCCACCGAACAGCCCCAGGCTGCCGCCGGCATCGCGGAAGTCGGCGAGCAGGGTGCCCCCGGAGCCACGTGGTCCGGCCTGGGCCGTGCCGATCTCGCCGTAGCCCGCCTGGAGGCCCAGGTAGAGATCAACGAGCGGGTCGGTATCGCGGGCCGCGGCCAGCAGTTCGGCGTCCTCGTAGCCCCTTGAGAGCTGGGTGCCGAGGCTGACCGTCAGGCGGTTGTTGTCGAAGTCCTCGGCCGGGAGGCTGGAGTCGCGCTGCAGGAAGTCGTAGTCCATGCCGACGAAGAGGTGCGGATTGAGATAGTGGCGCAGGCCGAGCCCGAGGCCCAGCAGGTTGTCGTTGCGCGCCACGCCCTGGTAGTCGTGGTCGCTGTAGCTCGCCCGGGTGCTGAGGGTCAGGTCGGGGCGGATCGCGGTGGTCATCTGGGCCCCCACACCGGTGCGCAGGTTGGCCGAGGCCCCGCGCACGGTGGTCTCTTCCACGCTGCGGTCGAGCCGGGCGCTGACGCGGGTCGGGGAGCCGGCGGGGCGCCAGGAGAGCTCGCCCCCCAGGTCCCAGGTGCCGACATCCTTGAGGCCGGGGTCGTCGTAGTCCTGCTCCAGCCAGCCGGCCAACACCTCGAGGTCGAGCGCCGGGGAGGGCTTGAGGAGCAGGCCCACGGCGGCGTTGCCCCCCTCGGAGTCGCGGTCGAAGCCGTCGATGTCCACGGCCTGGTCGTAGTCGCGCAGGTCCGCCGCGACCTGGAAGAAGGGCTCCAGGGAGGCGTCGAGGCGATAGCCGAAGCGCCCACCGAAGGTGACCTGGTCGCGGTCGCGGTCGTCGTTCTCGATGGTCAGGCCATCCAGGGCGTCCACGTCCTTGAAGTCCAGGGTCTCGAAGGTGCCGCCGATCCGGCTGGTGATGCGCCCGAAGCGATGGTTGATCCCGGCAAAGGTGCCCAGGCGATCATAGAGGGTCGGTTCCTCGCCATTCACGGCATCCGGCGAGGAGCGCTCCTCGTGGCCACGCGCCAGGTTGACGCCGCCGAACAGGCTGCCGGCCTCGCTGTAGGCGTAGCGACCCTCGCCGCCGACGCGCCAGTCGGTATAGTTCTCGTCCTGGTACTCGTGGTACTTGCCACGCTCGGCGCTGCCGAAGGCACGGATCTCGTGGCGTTGCCCCTTGCCGACAAGCTCGGCGCGGGGCGAGACGGTGGTGATGGTGTCGGAGGTGCGATTCTCGCGCTCGTAGAAGATGTTGTCGTTGTACTCGTTGCCCACCGTGACGCCCACGTCATGGGTCCAGTCGGTGCCGCCGGTGACTTCCTGGGCCTGGGTGTGGCTGGCCGCCGACACCGCCAGCACCAGCGGCAGCAGGACGAACGCGGGTTGCCGGTTCCTTGTGTGCATCGTGATCCCCTTGCATGATCCTTGTCGACGCCCTGACGGCGATCGCCGGGCGAGCTTCCCATGGCGCAGGGTAGTCCAGGCATTGCCTGCTGGAACAGTGGATTCACGGGATTCGCCACGCGGCTTGACCGGCATCAAGGGTCCCGGATGGGTCCATTCCCAGAAGTACGTATAATGTATATTATGTTAAATAGTGGTCATGGGAGATCTCTCCGGGCCGACTATAATCATACTGTCGCGCCCCGTCGACGTTGGACAAGGCTGGAGGCGACTCCTTATCATCACGCATCATCCTGACGCTCGAGCCCTGTTCATGCGCCATTGCCTGCCGTCTGTCGGCACCCTGCTACTTGCCACCCTGCTGCTGAGCGGCTGCACCCTGCTGCCCGACCGTGAGCCCCCGCCGCCGCCCGTTACCAGCGCCGAGTTCCAGGCGCGCATCGACCGGCTGGAAGGCGCCGTCACCGCCAGCTGCGTGAGCGGCCAGCAGGCTCGGCTCGACCAGCAGCTGCACCGCCAGCAGGCGCTCTCGGCGGACGTGCGTGAAGTCGGCAGCCTGCTGCGGCAGCTGCGGGGCGAGGTGGCGCAGCTCGGTCGCCCCGACGACCAGCCCCAGGCGACCCGCGAGTGCAACGAGAGCCCGACACGCCTGGACAACAAGGAGATCCTGGGGCGCAGCGAATGGATCGGCCTGCCCGGTGTCGGCACCTACCTCAAGGCGCGCATCGACTCCGGCGCCACCACCTCGTCGTTGTCGGCCACCGAGATCACCCCCTTCGAGCGCGACGGCGAGAACTGGGTGCGCTTCAAGCTGGGGCTCAACGAGTCCGACAGCGTGGTCGAGAGCGTGCGCGACGAGTGGATCGAAGCGCCGGTGGAGCGCCGGGTGCGCATCATCCAGGCCGCCGGTGAGCATTCGCGCCCGGTGATCAGCCTGCTGATGACCGTGGGGCCGCTGCGCGAGACGGTGCAGTTCACCCTCAATGACCGTACCCACCTGGACCATCCGGTCCTGCTGGGTCGCCGTTTCCTGATGGACATCGCCGTCATCGACGTGGCCGAGCAGTATCTTCATGAGCGTCCCGAGTTTCCGGGCGGGCGTCCGGCAGAGGAAGCCGGCGCCGACGAGGCTACCGATCGCGATGAAGAAGACGCCGAAGAGTGACCTTGTCACGCCTGATCCAAGCCCCATCAAGGAAGACCCATGTCACGACTGCCCTTCTACCTGATCGTCGCCTTTCTGCTGGTGACAGGTGTCGCCCTGAGCATTCACCGGCACGTGCAGTTCGAGGTCCCCTGGACGCCCGGTGAGCAGCGCCAGGTCTGGGAGATCGAGGCCCAGGTCAACTTCACCGCCGATGGCGGGCCGGCCAAGGTCAACATGGCGCTGCCCTCGAGCCAGCAGGGATATCGCATCCTCACCGAACACACCGCCTCCCCCGGCTACGGGCTCGCCTTCCTCGAGGAGAACGGCGGTCGGCGTGCGGAATGGTCCACGCGCGAGGCGACGGGCGACCAGCAGCTCTACTACAGCGTCCAGGCCCTGGTCGCCCCGGAGTCGAGGAACCCGGCGATCGAGTCCCCTCCCCTGCGCCGTGACATCGTCTGGGAGACGCCCTATGACACCGCGGCCAGCCAGGTGATCGAGCGGGCCTGGTCCCGCAGCGCCGATCCCTTCACCTTCGCCCGCGAGCTGATCGCCGACTTCACCGAGGAGCGCCAGGGCGAGAATGCCCGCCTGCTGCTGACCCAGTTCGACCGCACGCCGCTGCTGGTGCGTCTGCTCAACCAGGCCGGCGTGCCGGCCCGCGAGGTCAGCGGCCTGCTGCTCGAGCACGGGCGCCGGCGGCAGAGCCTGACCTCCTGGATCCAGGTCTTCGACGACGAGGCGTGGGCGCTGTTCGACCCCCGCACCGGGACCCGCGGCCGGCCGGACAACCTGCTGCTCTGGGAGTCCGCCGGGCAGGCGGTACTCGAGGTCCAGGGCGGCAGCAACTCGCGGGTCGGCTTCTCGATGCTCTCCCGCAACCAGCCGGCGGCGGCGGCGGTGCGCAGCCAACTGGCCGATGACACCCTGCTCAACTTCTCGATCCACAGCCTCCCGCTGGAGGACCAGGCGCTGTTCCAGACCATCCTGCTGATCCCCATCGGCGCCCTGATGGTCGTGATCCTGCGGGTACTGGTCGGCATCAAGACCTCGGGCACCTTCATGCCGGTGCTGATCGCCCTGGCCTTCATCCAGACCACCCTGGTCACCGGGCTGGTCGGTTTCCTGCTGGTGGTGGCCGTGGGGCTGGTGATCCGCAACTACCTCTCCTACCTGAACCTGCTGCTGGTGGCGCGAGTGACGGCGGTGATCATCACGGTCATCGCCATCATCTCGGTCTTCTCGGTGCTCTCCTACCGCTTCGGGCTCAACGCCGGCCTGACCATCACCTTCTTCCCGATGATCATCCTCTCCTGGACCATCGAGCGGATGTCGATCCTCTGGGAGGAGGAAGGCCCCAAGCAGGTACTCATCCAGGGCGGCGGCAGCCTGCTCACTGCGGTGCTGGCCTACCTGGCGATGAACAACCCCTGGATCCGCCACATCACCTTCAACTTCCTCGGGGTACAGCTGATCCTGATGGCGCTGATCCTGCTGCTCGGCAACTACACCGGCTACCGCCTGCTCGAGCTGCGCCGCTTCAAGCCGGTCACGGAGGACTGATCCCATGTGGACGACCCCCGCCCGCCTGCATGCCAAGGGCATCATCGGCATGAACCGGCGCAACATCCGCTACATCGGGCGCTACAACAACCGCCGGCTCTATCCGCTGGTGGACGACAAGCTCCAGACCAAGCTGCTGGCCCAGGAGCACGGCATCACCACCCCGGCGCTGATCGGTACCGTGACCACCCAGTTCGGTGTCAAGCATATCGGTACCATGCTCATCGGCCACCACGGCTTCGTGATCAAGCCGGCCAAGGGCAGCGGCGGCAAGGGGATCCTGGTCATCGAGCGGATCGAGGGCGGTCGCTACATCAAGCCCAGCGGCGCCCAGCTGACCCTCGGCGACGTGGAGCGCCATGTCTCCAATATCCTCTCCGGGCTCTACTCCCTGGGGGGCTCCCCGGACGTGGCCCTGATCGAGGCGCTGATCAACTTCGACGAGTCCTTCTCCGAGTACACCTACGAGGGGGTGCCGGACATCCGGGTCATCGTCTTCAAGGGCTATCCGGTAATGGCGATGATGCGCCTCTCCACCGCCGCCTCGGACGGCAAGGCCAATCTGCACCAGGGCGCCGTGGGAGTGGGCATCGACATCGCCAGCGGCTGCGCGATCCGCGGGGTGCAGTTCGACCGCACGCGCCACGACCATCCGGATACCGGCCACGAGCTCGCCAGCCTGCAGATCAGTGACTGGGGCACGCTGCTGAGGCTGGCGGCCGGCTGCTTCGAGATGACCGGGCTCGGGTATCTGGGTACCGACATGGTGCTCGACCGGGACCACGGCCCCATGCTGCTCGAGCTCAACGCCCGTCCGGGGCTGGCGATCCAGATGGCCAACGGCGAGGGGCTGCGCTCCCGGCTCGACCTGATCGAACGCCAGCCCGAGGGGGTCGCGCCCGAGGAAAGGGTCGCCTTCGCCCAGCACCATTTCGCCCGCTCCAGCGAGTTGCGCGAGACGGCCTGACGGCGGCCGCGGCTGAGCACGGCATCGAGACGGCCCTGGACATCGCTTTTCAGTGCTCCCCCGATCATCCATATGTGACCGAGCACCCCGGGTGGTTCCGGCGCAGGCCGGACGGATCTATTCAGTATGCCGAGAATCCTCCGAAGAAATACCAGGACATATACCCTTTCGATTTCGAAACACCCCACTGGCGGGAACTGGCCCGGGAGCTGCGCTCGGTGGTGTTTTTCTGGATCGAGCAGGGGGTGCGCATTTTCCGGGTGGACAACCCCCATACAAAACCGTTCCGTTTCTGGGAGGAACTGATCTCCACGGTGAAGGAGAAGTATCCCGACGTGATCTTCCTTTCGGAGGCATTCACGAGGC
>NZ_JAWSUJ010000150.1:0-6043 GCF_033549285.1 Halomonas sp. | reverse complement strand
CAGCAAAGGATCCGGTGGAGGCAGGACGCGCCTCCATGCGCAGCCCCAGCACCCGGGCCATGATCGACGACGAGAGCCTGACGTCGGCCCGACTGGCCGCCAGGTCGACGAAGGCGTTGCGCATCAGGCGCAGGACCAGGTCGAAGCAGAGCACGATGAAGATCCCCGCCGAGAGCACCCAGAGCGTCTCGGTGGCATGGTTGGGCACCACCCGGTCGTAGACGTTGAGCACGAAGAGCGGCATCGCCACCGCGAAGAGATTGATCACCACCGAGCCGGCGATGACGTCGCGGTAGAGCCTGCGGTTCTCGCGGATCACGCCCCAGAACCAGTGGCGCGAACGCTGCCGGTTGACCTCGGGCCCACGGGCGTCGAAGCGGAAGCGCGGTCGCACGTAGATGGCCTGGCCGCTGTAGCTCGCCTGCAGGCCATCCAGGCTCACCTCGGTCTCTGCATCGCCCAGCTCGGGAAAGATCACCCGGGCACGCCGCGCCTTGAGGTCGAGGGCCACCAGCACGCAGGCACGCCCCGGCTCGAGCAGCAGGACGGCGGGAAACAGGGCGGGATTGAGCTGCACCAGGCGGCTCTGGATGATCCGGGCGGTGAGTCCGGCGCGGGAGGCGGCGCGGGCGAAGACGCCGGGAGTCAGGCGCCCCTCCTCCAGGGGAAGGCCGGCGGTCAGCGACTCGGCCGTGACCGCATGGCCATGGACCTGCGCGATGGTCTGCAGGCACTCGAGCAACTCGTCATGCACGGCCGACCGGGAAGGACCCGGTCCCGGGTCCAGATCTTCTCTCTGCGACACAACCACCTCGGGAATCGATACGCCCCGCCGCGGTCACGGCAGGGCGAGGCAAGCCGGCAGGCGGCGCCTGCCGGGTGATGCGTCATGGGTCAGCCGCTCACCGCATGGCTGCCGTCGAAGGCGCGCCCGCTGAGGTCCAGGTTCTCGCCGACCCGCTCCAGGGTCACCTCGACGCGACGGTTCTGGCGGCGCCCTTCCACCGTGGCATTGCTCGCCACCGGCTGCCGCGAGCCATAGCCGCGCGTCTCGACCAGCCCCCGGTCGACCCCCTGGCTCACCAGGTAGCCCGCCACGCTCTCGGCGCGCGCCCGGGAGAGCGGTTCATTGATGGCGTCACTGCCGGTGATGTCGGCATGCCCGGCGATGAAGACCCGGGCGAGGTTGTCCATGCCGCGGATCTCGGCGGCCAGGGCATCGAGCTCGCCACGCGCCTCGGCGGAGAGCTCGGCACTGTTGATCTCGAACAGGGCATCGGCCGAGAGGGTGACGTCCGGGGCCCGGGCCGGCGCCTCGATGCCGCCGGTGAAGTCGGCCAGGGTGAAGCCCCGGGGGCCCTGGGCCGGGCAGATCACGTCGGGGTTGATCGCCACCCCGTCGCTGCCCAGCTCGGCCAGGCTCGGCAGGTCGTCGCGCCGCACCTCGAGGGTCTGCATCAGCTGCCCCATGGCGGCCAGGGTACGGGCATCGGCCAGCGCCACGTCATACTGGGCATTGGCGTAGGCGCGACTGGCCTCGAAGTACTCGTTCTCGCTGTCCAGGACGTCGAGCAGGGTCCGCTGGCCGATGTCGAACTGCTGCTGGTAGGCGCCCCGGACCCGGTCGATGGACTGGCGGTGCTCGTTGAGGTACTGCAGCTGCTCGCGCAGGCGCTGGGTATCGTTGTAGGCGATCTGGGTGGTCTGGCGCACGTCGACGCAGGCCTTCTCGCGCAGGTTCACGGCCTGCTCGACCCGGTCGCTGGCGGCGCGAAAGGAGGCCCGGTCGCTGCCGCCGCGATAGAGGTTCATGCTGGCCACCAGCTCGATGCTGTGGCGATCCCGGTGCTCGCCGTCGGCGGCCAGGTCATAGTTGCCGTCGCTGTTCTCGTAGGTGCCGGTGCGGCCGCGCAGGTCGAGGCGCGGCTGGAAGGCCGAGCGGGTTCCGCGCTGCTCGGCGCGGGAGGCCTCGATGTTCTCGATGGCGGCATGGAACTCGGGGTTGCCCTGGAAGGCCAGGTCCAGTGCCCGGCTCACATCCGCCGGCAGGCGGTCGTCCATCTGCGGGACCGGGGCCAGGGTCTCCGCCGGCAGGTCGCCGACGATGCGCTGGTAGCGCGCGGTCACGTCGTGGAGGTTGGAGGCCTCCGTCATCAGGTTCGACTCGGCCAGCGCCAGGCGACCGCTGATCTGCTCCAGGTCGACGCGACGCCCCGCCCCGGAGATCACGCGCTCCTCGATCTGGTTGAAGACGCGCAGGTGCTCGCGATAGTTCTCCTGCGCCAGCCGCACCAGCTCCCGGTAGCGCTGCACGTCCAGATAGGCGCGGGTCGCCTCGAGGGCGACCTCCTCGCTGGCGCCCAGCAGCTCGTAGTAGCGCACCAGCTCGGCACGGTCGAGGCGTTCGACCTCGCTGGCCGTGGCAAAGCCGTCCCAGAGCATCTGGGTGATGGTCAGTTCGGCATAGCTGGTGTCGTAGCTGCCCCGCTCATCGAGCTGACGATCCTCCACGCCGATGCCGGCCGAGACATCGACGCTGGGCAGATAGTTGCCGCGCGCCACCCCGATATCGTTGCCGGAGGCGCGAAAGCCGTTCCAGGCGGCCTGCACCTCGGGGTTGGTGGAGATCGCCTGCTGGACCACCTGGCGCAGGTCGGTGCTCCCCGGGGCCGCCAGGCCCGCCGGCAGCGACTGTGCCACGGCCGAGGCGAGCGGCAGCAGGGCCAGGGAGGTGCCCAGGGCCAGGCTGCCGGCAAGGCGACGAACACGGGTGCTGCTCACTGGATCGGTAGTGCGTTTCATGGGTGTTCCCTTTCATGATGGCAACGGCCTGGTCGCTCGGCGACCGGGCCTGCCAGGAAATGAGGTGATCTTCTTGTTATGGCGGCTCCCATGGGGCGGTGTGGCAGGCCCATGGCGCGTCCCTTCCCGACTTCCTATGTCGACCCTCCCGAGGTGCCCCATCGGCCAGGCCCAGGATCGGTCGAAAGTGTCAGACACCTCATGCCATTTCATGATGTGTCGCATTGTAATGCAGCGTAACCGAATAGGAAGATTTGTCCACTGCTGAAGGGCGCGAGGCGGGCAGGAGAAGGCCGACACTTGATGTAGGACAAGACCGACAGGGCGGCGCCGCCCCGGCCGCGACGGCACCCTCGCCGGCCGGCCACGCCCGGCGGCAAACGTGGTATCGTCTGACCGGTCCCCGAAACGGCATGGTCACCCAAGGAGAACGTCATGGCCTCATCGGAAATCCAGAAGACCCGCGTGATCAACGAGCTGCGGGGCTTCATCAAGAAACTTCTGCAGGACCCGAAGATCCTCGAGCAGTCGCTGGAGATCACCCGCCGCCAGCTCGGTGAGCCGGGCGAGGGGGACGTGATGGCGCGCATCGCCAACGAGATCTCCGACACCACCAGCGTGCACATCCCCGAGGATCCCCAGGAACACTCCGAGGCCGACCGGCTCTTCCTCGAGTTGCTCAAGGAAGTGGTCAAGGAGGAGCAGGCGCTCTACTGACGCTCGGCCCGCCACGCAGCTCCCTGCCCTCTCCCGGCCACGCGCCGGGAGAGCTCTTTTCAGCGGGCGGCTCCAGCGCCGGGCGGGTCGGGCCTGCCCTTGGTCGCCCACCCTTGGTAGAATGCGACGCACATTGTTGCTGCTGTTCCTGTCGAATGACCTACCTGCTCAAGCTCCACCCCGAGATCACCATCAAGTCCCGCTCCGTGCGCCAGCACATGACCCGCTGCCTGGCCAGCAACGTGCGCAACACCCTGCGCCAGCTCGAGGAAGGCGTGCGCGTCAAGGGCGGCTGGGACGCCCTGCTGGTGAGCCTGCCCGACACCCTTCCCGCCGGCCGTGTCGAGGAGATGGAGGACACGCTGGCCCGGATCCCCGGCATCCATGAGATACTGGCCACCGAGGCGGTGCCCTGCACCTCGCTCGACGAGGCCGCCGCCTGGATCGTGCCGCACTGGAAGGCGGCCATCGCCGGGCGCCGCTTCCGGGTCCGGGCCAAGCGCCGGGGCGATCACGACTTCTCCTCCATGGACCTCGAGCGCCACCTGGGCGGCGCCCTGCTCGCGGCCGAGCCCACGGCGCGGGTCGACCTCAAGCACCCCGAGGTCGTGGTGTCGGTGGAGCTGACCCACCATCGGCTGCAGCTGATCCGCTCGCGCCGCCCGGGTCTCGGGGGCTACCCGCTGGGGGTTCAGGGCCAGGCCCTGGCGCTGGTCTCGGGAGGCTTCGACTCGCCGGTGGCGGCCTGGCGGATGCTTCGCCGCGGCATCAAGACCCACTACCTCTTCTTCAACCTGGGCGGCCCGGCCCACGAGACCGGCGTGCGCGAGGTCACCCACCACCTCTGGCAGCGCTACAGTGCCTCCCACAATGTCGACTTCACCTCGGTGCCCTTCGAGGGCGTGGTCGCGGAGATCCTGCGCACCATTCCCGATGGGCTGATGGGCGTGATCCTCAAGCGCATGATGGTGCGTGCGGCCAGCCGCGTGGCCGCCCGGTCGGGGATCCCGGCACTGGTCACCGGAGACGCCATCGCCCAGGTCTCCAGCCAGACCCTGACCAACCTGGCGCTGATCGACGCGGCCAGCGAGCTGCCGATCCTGCGGCCGCTGGTCACCGAGGACAAGCAGGAGATCATCGACACGGCCCGCCGCATCGATACCGCGCGCTTCGCCGAACAGATGCCCGAATACTGCGGGGTCATCTCGCGCCGCCCCCACACCCGGGCGCCCGCCGACAAGGTGCTCGCCGCCGAGGCCGAGTTTGATTTCGGGGTCCTCGATGACGCCATCGAGGCCGCCACCGTGACCCGCGCCAGCCGCCTGCTGGAGGGCCAGCGACAGCCCGGCGAGGTGACCGTCGTCGACTCGCTGGCCGGCCTGGCCCGGATGCCGGCGGTCAGCGTGATCGACATCCGCCCCCCGGATGAGCGCGAGGCGGCTCCGCTCGAGCTTCCCGAGGTACCCTGCCTGGCGATCCCCTTCTACGAGCTGCAGGACCAGGCGCAGACGCTGCCCGGCGACCGCGACTACCTGCTCTATTGCGACCAGGGAGTGATGAGCCACATGCAGGCGCTGCACCTGAAGGATCGCGGCATGGAACACTTCGGCGTCCTTCGCCACGCCTCCTGACCCCGGACGCAGGCAGCGCTCGTGGAAATTTTCTCTTGCCCGACTGATCCACTTTCCCCGGCACCCGGCTAAGCTACAAAAGGATACAATCTGCAAACGGATCTTGCCGGAGGTGGCAGATGGGCGGAGATGACTCGGCGTCACGGGGAAGCGTCGACCGGCAGGCTGACGACACCATCGGCCGCGAGGCGCCACCGGAGGGTCAGGCCCCGCCGCCTCGCCGGCTCCTGCGTCACCGGGGGCTGATCCTGCTGGCGCTGTTCGCCATCACGCTCGCCACCCTGCTGGTCGCCGAGGCCAGGACCTCCCACCTCCAGTCCCAGGAGCTCTCGCGCTACGCCGCCACCCTGCGCTATGCCCTGGCGCCGGGGGCGAGCCCAGGCATCCAGTTCCCGCGCCACGGCCCCTTCGACCAGCGACTGGGCTATACCCGGCTTCCGGAGATTCAGCAGCGCCTGCTCGCCGACGGCTATGCCATCGAGCGCCAGGTACGCTTCTCTCGCCCCCTGCTGGAATACACGCAGCGCGGCTTCTTTCCGCCCTATACCGAGAAGACCCGGAGCGGGCTGACGCTCGAGGAGTGCCGCGGCGACACCCTCTACCGCTTTCGGCATCCGCAGCGCCACTACCCCCACTTCGACGCGGTACCGCCGCTGGTCCTGCAGGTGCTGCTCTACATCGAGAACCGCCAGCTGCTGGACGCCGACACCCCCAGGGCCAACCCCGCGGTGGACTGGCCACGCTTCATCAAGGCCGCGTTCTCCCAGGCGGGGCGCGCCCTGGATCTGACCGGCCAGGCCGCCGGCGGCAGCACGCTGGCCACCCAGGTCGAGAAGTACCGCCACTCCCCCGACGGCCTGACCGCCTCGCCCATGGAGAAGCTGCGCCAGATG
>NZ_JAWSUJ010000149.1:0-6076 GCF_033549285.1 Halomonas sp. | reverse complement strand
GCTCGGGCTGCTCTGCCTGCTGGCGGCGGCCAGCCTGGCGGCGCGCCCGGCCTTCCCGGGACTGCTCTCGCCCCTTCTCCACCAGGGGGCGTTCTGGCTGCTGCTGCTGATGGCCTTCATGGGCGGCCGGGTGATCGCCCCGGCGGTGAACGGCCACCTGATGGCACGCGACCGGGTCGCCGGGGCCGGCGTGCAGCCGCGGCTCGAGGGGGCCCTGATCGGCCTGCTGGGTGCGACGGGAGTGCTGGCGATCTGGCCGCCGCTGTGGCCGCTGGCCGGGGCGGTGCTGGCGCTGGCCGGGGCGCTGATCCTGGTGCGGCTCTGGCGCTGGTCGCCCTGGACGCTCCGCGATCGGCCGGACCTGCTCGGCCTGCTGCTCGGTTATGCCTGGCTGGGCGTGGGGGCCCTGCTGGTGGCGGGCGACCTCCTGGCGGGGGGCTCGCCGGTGGGCGGGCTCCATGCGATCACCGTGGGGGCGCTCGGCACCCTGGCCAGCGGCATCATGCTGCGCCAGGCGATCCTGAGGGCCAGGGGGCGCCCCGTGGAGGAGCGTTGGCTGGCGCCCCTGGCCGGGCTCTTCACCCTGGCGGCGGGGCTGAGGCTCGCGCTGCCCCCGGCTGGCCTGCCAGTGCTGTGGGGCGCCGCCGGTGCCTGGAGCCTGGCCTGGCTGCTGGTGGCCTGGCGCCTGGTGCACTGGTGGCGGCGGGCTGCTGCCGCGGTGCCTTCTACCTCGCCTTGATCTGGGTCAGCTACCTCTTGAAGGGTACCGACGTGCCCGGTCATGGCTGGCATAATTCGCCCATGTGGTGGTGGCCGCGGCCGCCGCCTTACGGTTCCAGAGGCTCGATTCGATCATGCAAGATACCCTGCCGTTCATCCGCCCCCTGGTCGAGAAGTACGACCGCCCGGGGCCGCGCTATACCTCCTATCCCACGGCGCCGCAGTTCCAGGCGGCCTTCGCCGAGGACGACTATCGTGCCGCCGCCGAGCGCAGCAACCGGGCCGCGACGCCCAAGCCGCTGTCGGCCTACGTGCACATCCCGTTCTGCGAGAGCCTCTGCTACTACTGTGCCTGCAACAAGATCATCACCCACAACCGCGAGCGGGCCGCGGAGTACCTCGCCTGGCTCAAGCGCGAGGTTGCGCTCCAGGGGGCGCTGTTCGACGACTCGCGGCGCATGACCCAGCTGCACCTGGGCGGTGGCACCCCCACCTATCTGAGCAACGACCAGCTCGGCGAGCTGATGGGTGCGCTGGACGCTGCCTTCCACTTCGCCGAGCCCGAGGCGCGGGAGTTCTCCCTGGAGGTGGATCCCCGCACCGTGACCCCCGAGCAGATCCATGAGCTCCATACCCTGGGGTTCAACCGCCTGAGCTTCGGCGTGCAGGACTTCGACACCCGTGTCCAGGAGGCGGTCAACCGCATCCAGAGCGAGGCCCAGGTGGTGGAGCTGGTGGCCGCGGCCCGCGAGGCCGGTTTCCAGTCGGTGAGCGTCGACCTGATCTACGGCCTGCCGCTGCAGACCGTGGCGAGCTTCGATGCCACCCTGGACAAGATCATCAGGCTGCGCCCGGACCGCATCGCCGCCTACAGCTATGCCCACCTGCCGGAGCTGTTCAAGGCCCAGCGGCTGATCCGCCCCCAAGACATGCCGCCGCCGGAGCGCAAGATCGAGCTGCTGGAGCTGACCATCCGCCGCCTCACCGAGGCCGGCTATGTCTATATCGGCATGGACCATTTCGCCCTGCCCGAGGACGAGCTCTCGCTGGCGAAGGAGAACGGCACCCTGCAGCGCAACTTCCAGGGCTACTCGACCCATGCCGACTGCGACCTGATCGGCCTGGGGAATACCGCCATCGGCAAGGTGGGCGACAGCTACAGCCAGAACGTCAAGGAGACGGCCGAGTACCAGGCGCGCCTCGAGGCGGGACGGCTACCGGTGATGCGCGGTTACCGCCTGAACGCCGATGACCTGCTGCGACGCGATGTGATCAACGCCCTGATGTGCCATGGCCGCATCGACTTTGCCGCCATCGAGGCGGACCATGACATCGCCTTTCGCGACTATTTTGCCGACGCCCTCGCCGAGCTGGAGGAGATGGCGGACGATGGCCTGCTGGCGATCGATGAGGGGAGTATCGCGGTGCTGCCGGCCGGGCGTCTGATGATGCGCAACGCCGCCATGGCCTTCGATGCCTACCTGAGCCACGGCCCGGGGCGCTACTCGCGCACCGTCTGAGCCCCGATCGCCTTCCGACACGACACGGCGCCCCGAGGGGCGCCGTGTCGTGTTGCATGGAAGCCGGCCGGGCTGGGCTTAGACGACGCCCTGCTCGAGCATGGCGTCGGCCACCTTGCGGAAGCCGGCGATGTTGGCGCCCAGTACCAGGTTGGTGGGGTCGTCGAACTCCTCGGCGGTCTCGGCGCACTGGCGGTGGATGTTGGCCATGATCTCCTTGAGCCTGGCGTCGACCTTCTCCAGCGGCCACTGCTCCATGCTGCTGTTCTGGGCCATCTCCAGCTGGCTGGTGGCCACGCCGCCGGCATTGGCAGCCTTGCCGGGACCGTAGGCAACCTTCGCGGCCAGGAAGCGATCCACGGCCGCGGCGGTGGAGGGCATGTTGGCCCCCTCGCTGATGCAGGTCACGCCATTGCCCAGCAGGGCCTCGGCATCGGCTTCGGTCAGCTCGTTCTGGGTGGCGCAGGGGAAGGCCACGTCGCCCTCGATGCGCCAGACCGCATGGCCGTCGGCCGGGTAGTCGCCGGCCGGCAGGTAGCGCGCCTCGGGATGCTTTTCCAGGTAGGCCTCCAGCGAGACGCGCTGGACCTCCTTGAGCTCCTTGAGCAGGTCCAGATCGATGCCATCGGCGTGATGAAGGGTGCCCCGGGAGTCCGAGCAGGTGACGGGGATCGCGCCGAGCTCATAGAGCTTCTCGATAGTGTAGATGGCCACGTTGCCGGCACCGGAGACCAGGCAGGTCTTGCCCTCCAGGGTCTCGCCGCGGGCCTCGAGCATGTTCTCGGCGAAGTAGACGGCGCCGTAGCCGGTGGCCTCCTTGCGGCCGATGGAGCCGCCCCAGTTGAGGCTCTTGCCCGTCAGCACACCCTCATAGCGGCCGGTCAGGCGCTTGTACTGGCCATAGAGGAAGCCGATCTCGCGGGCCCCCACGCCGATGTCGCCGGCCGGCACGTCGGTGGTCGGGCCGATGTGGCGATAGAGCTCGCTCATGAAGGCCTGGCAGAAGCGCATGATCTCGCCGTCCGACCGGCCCTTGGGCTCGAAGTCCGATCCGCCCTTGCCGCCGCCGATGGGCAGCCCGGTCAGGGCATTCTTGAAGATCTGCTCGAAGCCCAGGAACTTGATGGTGCCCGAGGTGACGCTGGGGTGGAAACGCAGCCCGCCCTTGTAGGGGCCGAGGGCGGAATTGAACTGGACGCGGTAGCCCTTGTTGACCTGCACCTTGCCGGCGTCGTCGGTCCAGCATACGCGGAACATGATCTGGCGCTCCGGCTCGACGATGCGCTCGATGATGCCGTGGTCGAGGTAGTGGGGGCTGCGCTCGAAGAGCGGGCGCAGGCACTCCAGCACCTCCTCGGCGGCCTGGTAGAACTCGGTCTGGGCCGGGCTGCTCCGGCGCAGGGCCTCGAGGGTGTCGTGGACGTAGGGCATGGGGAGATTCCTGTGCGATCGAAACGGGTCGGCAGCACTATAAGGCAATGCACCATTATGCAGCAAATGCATGGGTCATGCGGGGATTAGACATAGTATTGAGCCGAAATATCTTCAAAATCGCGAAAAGCTGTGCACCAGTTTGATGCATTAAAATTATTTCATAGATGGTGATTAAACGAAGCTGCCTTTGCTCGATGGGCGAGCGAGGCGCGCCCCCTTGTGCCGGCCCGCCATGCCGGCGTTCCGCAGGGGGTGGAGCCGGCGCATCACCGGCCTGTCGGGGGCATTCGGGAGGCCGTGACAGTTTTTGCACATCTTGTGCTTGAGTCCGGCCAGTGGTCTATATATGGTACTGGCCCAGCGTGATTCACGGTGCCGGCGACGGCTTGACGCATGTCAGTGCAGGCGGTTTAGATGGCCCCTAGGATGAGCGGTTCGGCGGCCCAGCCGCGTCGACGTCATCAGGAGAACCTTCATGTCCCTGCCCCTACCGTCATTGTCGCTTCCGCGCCCGCCCGTCCCGAGCCGCCTGATTCGCACCCTGGACCCTTGCGTGCCGCTGGCCGTCAAGCGCCGGGTGGTGGAGCCGGTGCTCAACCGCACCTTCGCCGAGCCGCTGGAGGAGGGCGAGTTCGATGCCCTGGAGGGGCGCCGGATCAGCCTGGACATCGAGGATCTCGGCGTGACGCTGACACTGAGCCTCGTGGCACAGCGCCTGGTGCTCTGCCACGAGCCCGGCGAGGCCACCATCCGCGGCGGCTGGCGCGAGTTTTTATGTCTCGCCACCCGGCGCGAGGATCCCGACAGCCTGTTCTTCCAGCGTCGCCTGCTGATCGAGGGCGACACCGAACTGGGCCTGATGGTCAAGAACCTCCTCGACGGACGCGAGGAGGGCCTGGCCCAGGGCCGCCTCGGCGACTGGCTCCACCGCCTGGAGTGCCTCGCGGCCCGCGATCACTGACCTGCCGCCCGCGGCATCCGAAGACCGACAGCGTTACACCGACAACGACGACACCGCTCTGGAGACCCCCGCATGAGCACATCCGCCAAGGCCGTCAAGACCTCCAACGAGGTGCCCCTGCAGTTGCCCTCCCGCGACATCTGGGATGCCAAGTACCGCCTCAAGGACCGTCACGGCCACCCCGTGGACAAGGACGTCACCGCCACCTGGGATCGCGTGGCACGGGCCCTGGCGGCCGTGGAGGACGACAAGGCCGAGGAGTGGCTGCCCCGGTTCCGCTGGGCGCTGGAGAACGGGGCCATCCCCGCCGGTCGGATCATGTCCAACGCCGGTGCCGAGGCCTACAAGCCGGCGGTGAGCCTGATCAACTGCACCGTCTCGCGCACCATCCGTGACTCCATGCACGACATCCTCGATTCGGTGGTGGATGCCGGCATGACCCTCAAGGCGGGCTGCGGCATCGGCTACGAGTTCTCCACCCTGCGCCACAAGGGGGCCTTCGTGTTCGGCGCCGGCGCCGGCACCAACGGTCCGCTGGCGTTCATGGATATCTACGACAAGATGTGCTTCACGGTGGCCTCGGCGGGTGGGCGTCGCGGCGCCCAGATGGGCACCTTCGACGTCGGCCATCCCGATGTCCGTCAGTTCATCGAGGCCAAGCGCGAGGCGGGCCGCCTGCGCCAGTTCAACCTCAGCCTGTTGATCACCGACGAGTTCATGGAGGCGGTGAAGCAGGACGCCGACTGGCCGCTGGCCTTCCCGCTCCACGAGGGCGAGAGGGACGACGTCGAGGAGAGCGAGCTGATCTACCGCGACTGGCCGGTGATCGAGGAGGGCTATACCGTCGATGCCGAGGGGCGCGTGGCCTGCCGCATCGTCGAGGTGATCAAGGCCCGCGAGCTGTGGGACACCATCATGGCCTCGACCTACGACTTCGCCGAGCCGGGTTTCATCCTGATCGACCAGGTCAACCGGATGAACAACAACTGGTTCTGCGAGGAGATCCGCGCCACCAACCCCTGCGGCGAGCAGCCGCTGCCCCCCGAGGGCGCCTGCCTGCTCGGCTCGGTGAACCTGACCCGCTTCGTCATCGACCCCTTCGGCAAGAAGCCGCGCTTCGACTGGGAGCGCTACCGCCAGGTGGTGGCGATCTTCACCCGCATGCTCGACAACGTGGTGGAGATCAGCGCCCTGCCGCTCCCGGGCCAGCGCCGCGAGATCGAGGCCAAGCGCCGCCACGGCATGGGCTTTTTGGGGCTGGGCTCGACCCTGACCATGCTCAAGATCCCCTACGGCTCCCCCGAGTCGCTGGCCTTCACCGAGGAGGTGAGCCGCAACCTCGCCCTGGAGGGCTGGAAGCAGGCCCTCGAGCTCTCCCGCGAGAAGGGCATGGCCCCGGCCCTGGCCGAGGACTACGAGATCACCCCGCGGATGATGCGAG
>NZ_JAWSUJ010000148.1:0-6143 GCF_033549285.1 Halomonas sp. | reverse complement strand
CCGCTCCTCGCGGCCCAGGGCCGAGAGGGCATGGGCGCGGAAGATGCATCCCTCCGGGTTGAGCGCCAGGGGCAGGGTCGCCCAGTCGGCCGGCGAGACGCCCTCGGCCACCACCCATACCATCGGCTCCCAGCCAAGCAGCTGGCCCGACTGGGTCGGCAGGTGGCGGATCGACAGCACCACGTCCAGCAGCCCCTCCTGGAAGCGCTTCACCAGGCTGGCGCTCATGTCGCAGTGGATCTCCAGGCGCGTGTCGGGGAAGCGCTCGGCGTAGCGGGGCAGCAGGGCGGGCAGGTAGGCGGCGGCCTGCTCCTCGGAGGTGGCGAAGCGGATCAGCTCGCCGCGTTGTGTCTCGCCCAGGGCCTCCCGGGCCTCGTCCTCGAGCTTGAGCATGTGACGGGCATAGGGCAGCAGTCGCTCCCCCGGGGCGGTCAGCAGCACGCTGCGGCTGGTGCGCTCCAGCAGCGCCTGGCCCATCTGGTCCTCGAGGCGCTTGATCTGCAGGCTCACCGCCGACTGGGTGCGATGCAGCACCTTGCCGGCGGCGCTGAAGCCCTGGCACTCGGCCACGGTGACGAAGGTGCGAAGCAGCACGGTATCCATGAACAATGAGCTCTTGCAATTGGTTGTATCTCAATCATTCATTTTTATTATGAATGAGCCGTCACTATGCTGTCCAGCGACATCCCGCAACACTCAGGAGCAGGAGAGCCATGCAGGCAATCGCTGACGTCCAGACGACCAACACCCTCGATGGCCTGATCGACCTGGCCCGCTATCCCGTCAATGACCTGGACGGCGAGGCCGGCCGCGCCCTGATCGAGCAGTGCCGTCGCCAGCTCGGCGGGGACGGCTGCGTGGTGCTCAAGAACTTCGTCCCGGAGGACGCCCTGGCGCGGCTCGAGCGCGAGACCGAGCGGCTCTCGCCGGAGGCGCACTACAACCAGACCGAGACCAACCCCTACAACAGCGCCGGCGATGCCGAGAAACCGGCCAGCCATCCGCTGAACCGCTTCGACGACCGCACCAACGGCTTCGTGGCGGGCGACCGCATCGACGGCGACACCATCATCCGCCAGGTCTACGAACATCCCGACTTCCAGCGCTTCATCGGCGCCGTGGTGGGCATGGAGGAGATCCACCAGTACGCCGACCCGCTGGCCGACCTGGTGGTCAACGTGCTGCGCGAGGGCTGCCAGCATCCGTGGCATTACGACACCAACGAGTTCATCGTCACCATGATGACCCGTCAGTCCCATGGCGGCGGCCGCTTCGAGTACGCCCCGGGCATCCGCAGCCCGGAGGGCGAGAACTTCGCGGAGGTGGAGAAGGTGATCGACGGCGACCGCACCCGCCTCAAGTCGCTCGACCTCCAGCCCGGCGACCTGCAGGTGTTCTTCGGCCGCTACTCGCTGCACCGGGTCACCCCGGTTAAGGGCGACAAGGAGCGCCACACCGTGATCTTCGCCTACGCCAAGGAGCCGGGCTTCATCGGTCGCCCCGAGCGTGCCGAGCGCATCTTCGGCCGCATGGCGCCGGTCCACGAGCGGCTCCTCGAGGAGGGCATGAACCGCTCGGACAGCCTGGCCGACTGAGCCCCGACGCCACCTACCTCCCTTGCGGATGGCCGCGCGTGCAGGCGGCCATCCCCCCGACGACACAACGAGAGACCCCATGAGCATCGTAGAGTCAGAGAAACTGACCGACAGCGAACCGGACCGGATTCCGGTCGTGCCGTCCGCGCCGATGGCCAACGGCGACAGCATCCCCACCGCCTTCGACCCCGTGCAGCTGCGCGCCGGGCGCCTGGCGCGCCTGCGCGCCATGATGGCCGAGCAGGGCTACGCCGCCCTGGTGCTGTTCGACCCCAACAACCAGCGCTACGCCACCGGGTCGCGCAACATGTTCGGCTACTTCCTGCGCAACTCCACGCGCTACATCTACGTGCCGCTGGAAGGCCCGATCATCCTCTTCGAGTACCCGGGCAGCGCCCACATCTCCACCTGGCTGGAGACCATCGACGAGTCGCGCACCTCCAAGGTGGTGTGGTCGGCGGTGAACCAGCGCGACAACCTCTCCTCGGACCCCTTCGGCCTGGAGATCGCCGAGCTGGTCCAGGAACACGGACGCGGCAACAGGAAGGTGGGCCTGGACCGCTGCGCGCTCAACCTGGCCCGCTCCCTGGAGGCCCAGGGGCTGGATGTCTATGACTGCATGCAGGACACCCTGCACTGCCGGCGCATCAAGACCCCCGAGGAGATCGCCTGCCTGGCCCAGTCCATGGCGGCAAGCGAGGCCTCGGTGGCCGAGGTGGAGGCCGCGATCAAGCCCGGCGTCACCGAGAACGAGCTCTTCGCCATCATGTACGGCGAGGTGATCCGCGGCGGTGGCGAGTTCATCGAGACCCGCCTGCTCAACTCCGGGCCGCGCACCAACCCCTGGTTCCACGAGGCCAGCGACCGCAAGGTCCGCCCCGGCGAGCTGGTGGCGCTGGACACCGACACCATCGGCTGCCACGGCTACTACTCCGATTTCTCGCGCACCTTCCACGTGGGGCCGGGTAGGCCCAGCGCCTACCAGCGCGAGCTCTACCGCATGGCCTACGACCAGGTGCACCACAACATGGGCATCCTCAAGCCCGGCATGAGCTATCGCGAGATCGCCGAAACGGCGTGGAAGATCCCCGAGCGCTTCCTGGATCGCCGCTACCCCTCGATCATCCACGGGGTGGGCATGCACGGCGAGACGCCGCTGGTGGCGCACCACATGGACTTCGACCGCTTCTCCAAGGATGGCGTCCTCGAGCCCGGCATGGTGGTCTCGGTGGAGAGCTACATCGGCGAGGTGGGCGCCGCCGACGGCGTCAAGCTCGAGGAAGAGGTGCTGATCACCGACACCGGCGTCGAGAAGCTCTCCCGCTACCCCTTCGACGAGGCCCTGCTCGGCCGTGAATACTGAAGCACAAGGACGCGACATGCAGACCCTGACCCACTGGATCGGCGGCGAGCGCCTGGACGGCGACCGCCACCTGGACGTGACCAACCCGGCCAGCGCCGAGGTCATCGGCCGCGTGCCCCTGGCCGACACCGCCACCGTGGCGCGCGCCATCGAGGCTGCCCGGGCGGCACAGCCCGCCTGGCGCGACACCCCGCCGGCCAAGCGCGCCCAGGTGATGTTCCGCTTCAAGATGCTGCTGGAGCGCGACGCCGACGAGCTCTGCGCCCTGGTCGCCAGGGAGCACGGCAAGGTGCTCGAAGACGCCATGGGCGAGCTCAAGCGCGGCATCGAGAACGTCGAATATGCCTGTGGCGTGCCGGAGCTGCTCAAGGGCGAATACTCCCACAACGCCGGCCCGGGCATCGACACCTGGTCCAACCACCAGCCGCTGGGCATCGTCGCGGGGATCACGCCGTTCAACTTCCCGGCCATGGTGCCGCTGTGGATGTATCCCATGGCCATTGCCTGCGGCAATGCCTTCATCCTCAAGCCCTCCGAGCAGGTGCCCTCGGCGGCGCTGAAGATGGCCGAGCTGCTGGAGGAGGCGGGCCTGCCCGCCGGGCTCTTCCAGGTGGTCCACGGCGAACGCGAGGCCGTGGAGGCGCTGATCGACGCCCCGGACGTCAAGGCGCTCAGCTTCGTCGGCTCCACCCCGGTGGCGAGATCGATCTACCGCCGCGGTGCCGACAACGGCAAGCGCGTGCAGGCGCTGGGCGGGGCCAAGAACCACGCCGTGGTGCTGCCCGACGCCGACCTGGACAACGCCGCCAGCACCCTGATCGGCGCGGCCTTCGGCAGTGCCGGCGAGCGCTGCATGGCGATCTCGGTGGCGGTGTGCGTGGGCGATGCCACGGCCGATGCCCTGGTGGCGAAGGTCGGCGAGCAGGCGCGCACCCTGAAGATCGGCCCCGGCACCGAGACCGGCCTCGACATGGGCGCCCTGGTCAACGCCGCCCACCGCGACAAGGTGGCGGGCTACATCGAACAAGGCGAGTCGGCCGGCGCCGAGCTGGTGGTCGACGGCCGCGAGCACCCGCTCGTGACGGAATCGCCGGGCTACTTCCTGGGCGCTACCCTGTTCGACCGGGTGAGCCCGGAGATGGGTATCTACCGCGACGAGATCTTCGGCCCGGTGCTCTGCGTGGTGCGCGTCGAGACCTTCGAGGAGGCCATCGCGCTGATCAACGCCCACCAGTACGGCAACGGTACCTGCGTGTTCACCCGCGACGGCGAGGCCGCCCGGCGCTTCAGTGACGCCATCGAGGTCGGCATGGTGGGCATCAACGTGCCGCTGCCGGTGCCGGTGGCCTTCCACAGCTTCGGCGGCTGGAAGGAGTCGCTGTTCGGCGATCTCCACGCCTATGGCCCCGACGCGGTGCGCTTCTATACCCGCCGCAAGGCGGTCTCCCAGCGCTGGCCCGCCCAGAACGCACGGGAACAGGCCCAGCTGAACTTCCCCTCCAGCTGACGTCGACCCGCCAACCCTGGCACGCGCATCGCCCATCCCTCGCGGATGGGCGATGTCGTGTCCGACAGGTAGAGGGGAAGGTCAGTCGAACTACACTATACTGTTACACAGCAGGTATAAAAGGTTTGTCCGGATGATTCTTGCGGGGTTGCTACTTAGGAGCAGGTCATGAACAAAACGAAAATAATTGGTGCCATTTTGTTGACGCTGGGTCTGACGGGTGATGCCCTCGCAGAGAGTGGCTTCTATGGTGGAGCGGGCATCGGGCAGGCGACCATCGATGCGTGTGATGGTGTCACCAATTGCGACGATAATGATACCAGCTGGAAGATCTTCGGCGGTTGGGAGATGAACTCGAATATCGCCTTCGAGGCCGCCTGGGTAGATTTTGGTGAGACCAGTGGATCCGTAGACGGTTCGGCAATCAGCGCCGAAGCGGACGGCTGGACGCTCGCTGCGAAAGGCATTCTGCCGCTCAATGAGAAGTTCGGCGTGTTCGGCAAGTTCGGCATGATTATGTGGGATGTTAAAGGGGGCGGTGCTGCTTCCGGTACTGACGACGATGGCACCGACCTCATGTATGGCCTCGGCGGTCAATATATGTTCACTGACCAGCTCGGTATTGTCGGTGAGTGGGAGTGGTATGATATTGATAATGACATCGATCTGTTTTCCGTCGGTGCATTGTTCAAGTTCTAAACTGCTCGATCACGCACCGAGTGAGTAGGAGGGGGAGTTGCCTCCCCCGTCCTCCCACACCACCGGGCAAGATTGACATCTGAAATCATCACCTGTCATTTCCGACGCCGGGTTCTGGGACACTTCTCCTGTCGCCTTATCACGCAATGCAGTCGGCAGCCATTGATCCAACACTTCCAGAAGGCAGCATCGACCAGAGTGAAGTCGCTGGCTCGTCCACGTAGGACTGGCCCCAACCCTTCGATTAAGCGTGGAATTTGACTCCTCTTCCCACGCTTCAGGATTTCACGGACACACGACATCAATCCTGACAGAGGGGACTTAGCAACCTTGCTGCTTTCCTGCATGTACTGAATGAAGAAGGTGAGCTGCTCGGGGAAGAGTGATTTTCCTAATTTCTCTTTAAGTCGACACGTCCTTACGACGTCCGATAGCTCAAGCGTTATATTAGCTTTGATCAATCGTCCGCTTCTGGCCGAAAGCTTCTGTATGCTATCCGGTCGTTTTCTTTACGCTCGTCGACCGCCCCTCCAGGAAGCCCTGGAGGGGCGGTTTTCTGTAAAGAAATCGCGTAAATATTCCTGCATAAAGAAAATGCACGATAACTTTATCTTCGGTGTCAGGCCTTCCCTATCCCTTCATGTAATGACGCAATCAACGGGCAGGTGACGCTGCCATGCTGGGCGTGGCATCGGGCCACCATGTCACTCAAGGCCTTCTCGATCTGCTGCAGTCTGTCGAGCTTTTCCCGTACGTCCTGCAACTTATGCTCGGCGAGTTCGCTGGCTTCCTGGCAGTGGGTGCCATCTTCCAGCCGGAGAAGGTCGCTGATCTCGTCGAGGCTGAAGCCCAGCTGCTGCGCCGTCTTCACGAACGTCAACCTGTCGATATCGGCGTCGCCATAGCCCGAAAATTGCACCAGACATGCAAAAAGCGGCTGAAAATCGGTTATAATTCAAGCTACTACACAAGAATCAAC
>NZ_JAWSUJ010000147.1:0-6378 GCF_033549285.1 Halomonas sp. | reverse complement strand
CGCCGGGCGCCGCTCCCAGGAGCGGGTGACCACGGCGCCGGGGGCGAAGCCGGGGCGCTGGGCGCCCAGGTGGTGGGGCAGCAGCCAGAGCTCGGCCAGCAGGCGCAAGGCCACGGCAGCCAGCAGCCAGCAGCCCCCGGCCAGGGCCACGGCCGGCCAGGCGGAGACCCAGTCGACGGGGGCGAGCCAGGGCGTGCGCGGGGCCAGCCACAGGGCCGCGCCGGCCAGCAGGCCGAGTTGCAGCAGCAGGTGGCAGGTCAGCAGGGTGGTGCGGGCCAGCGGCCGGCGGGGAAACAGGAACTGTCGCATCGGGGTCCTCCCGGGGGATGCACATCGTGGTGATGAGTCGCGCCGACTTCCCTGCCGGCCAGGGCAGGATGCTACCCCAGATCCCGTCGCCCTGCAGTCTTCGCGTATCGCCAGGTTGACCAACGGGGGTGGGCTTGCCAATGTGGAACGAGAGGCGGAAGTGGGGTGTCCCGTCGGGAGGACTTCCGCCAACTCACCCAGCATCAAGGAGCGGCTATGACAACCTATATCGTGGTGGCTGATGCGGCGCGGGCTCGACTGTTCACCCGCAATGGACTCAAGGTCAGCGAGCAGGACAGCCTCGTCCATGCCGAGGGACGCATGCACGAGGGGGACCTGGTGACGGACCGCGGTGGCGACGTCCACGAGTCGACTTCGACGACGGCGCGCAGCGCCGGCGGGGAGAATGTCGCGACCCAGCACCACGAGGAGATCTTCGCCCGCGAGGTCGCCGAGCGGCTCTATCGCGCCCGCGTCGACAACACCATGGAGAAGCTGATCCTGGTGGCACCGCCGCGCTTCCTCGGCCAGCTGCGGGACAAGGTCGATGGCCCCACCGCCAAGCTGGTGATCCACACCCTGGCCAAGGATCTCACCAAGGCCTCCCTCGCCGATATCCAGGAGGCGGTCAGCGACCTGCGCTAGCCACGCGCTGGTCCTTACCCACGGCCCGGCCCTGTCGCCGGGCCGCGCTGCGTCAGGGCACCTGGGGCAGGTCGATCTGGTCGCTGCGGCGGATGCCCTCGGTCATCTGCCGGCACAGCTTGAGGAATTCGCGCATGCCGGTGGCCAGGTACTTGTGGCGGTGCCAGATGAAGGTGAACTGGCGGCTCAGGTCCAGCTCCGGGGTGGCGATGGGCACCAGGCTGCCGCGGCGGAAGGCGTCGCGCAGGGCCAGCTTCGAGACGCAGCCGATGCCGAGCCCCGACTCCACCGCCCGCTTGATGCCCTCGGTGTGTTCCAGCTCCAGCAGGATATTGAAGCGCCCGCGGCGGTGACGCGCCGCCTGCTCCAGGGTCAGCCGGGTGCCGGAGCCCTGCTCGCGCATGATCCAGGCCTCGCGCAGCAGGCGGTCCAGCTCCACCGGGCCGGCCGTGGCGAGCGGATGGCGGGGCGAGCAGAACACCGCCAGCTCGTCCTCCACCCAGGGCTGGGTGATCACGTCCTCCTCCTCGCACTGCCCCTCGATCAGCCCCAGGTCGAGCCCGTGCTGGCGAACGCTGTCGATGATGGTCCGGGTATTGCGCACCGAGAGGCGCACCCGGCTGCCGGGATGGCGCTGCATGAAGTCGCTGATCAGCAGGGTCGCCAGGTAGTTGCCGATGGTCAGGGTGGCGCCCACGTCCAGGGTGCCGATGCCCTGTTGGCCACGCAGCAGCTCCTCCACCTCCTCGGCCCGGTCGAGCAGGGCCACCGCCTTGGGCAGCAGCTGGAAGCCCAGGGCATTGAGCTTGAGGCGCTTGCCGATGCGGTCGAGCAGCCGGCAATCGAACTGCCGCTCCAGCTCGGCGAGGGCGGTACTGGTCGCCGACTGGGAAAGCGCCAGGGCGCGGGCCGCCCGGGAGACGCTCTCGTGCTGGGCCACGGCGACGAAGACTTCCAGCTGGCGGAGGGTGTAGCGCATGACGCTCCTCGGCGGGTTTGATATCTAGAGCTGATATCCACAGTATAGATAAGTGTTATCCATACAATCCATTTAACAGATATTGCGCCGGCTCTTAGAATTGCACTCAAAGATTGGCTGTCCGATCTATTCTTTTCTGGAATATCAAGGAGTCGGCATGAGCAAGTTTGCGCTTGAGGACGTTCTGAGTGTGCACCACTGGAACGATACCCTGTTCAGTTTCCGGACCACCCGCGAGCGCAGCCTGCGCTTCAAGAACGGCCAGTTCGTGATGATCGGCCTCGAGGTGAACGGCAAGCCGCTGATGCGGGCCTACTCCATTGCCAGCCCCAACTACGAGGACCACCTGGAGTTCTTCAGCATCAAGGTGCCCGACGGCCCCCTGACCTCGCGGCTCCAGCACCTCAAGGTGGGGGACCAGATCATGGTCAGCCGCAAGCCCACCGGCACCCTGGTCACCGACGACCTGCTGCCGGGGCGCAACCTCTACCTGCTCTCCACCGGCACCGGCCTGGCCCCGTTCATGAGCCTGATCCAGGACCCGGAGGTCTACGAGCGCTTCGAGAAGGTGGTGCTGGTGCACGGCGTGCGCAACGTCAGCGAACTGGCCTACGCCGACTTCATCCAGAAGGACCTGCCCGCCCACGAATACCTCGGCGAGGAGATCAGCGAGAAGCTGGTCTACTACCCCACCGTGACCCGCGAGACCTTCCACACCATGGGGCGGCTGACCGACCATATCCGCAGCGGCAAGCTGGCCGAGGACACCGGCCTGCCGGCCATCGATCCCAAGCAGGATCGCGCCATGATCTGCGGCAGTCCGGCGATGCTCGATGACACCAGCGACCTGCTCGACGAGCTCGGCTTCACCATCTCGCCGCGCATGGGCGAGCCGGGGGACTACGTCATCGAGCGGGCCTTCGTCGAGAAGTAAGCGCCGAGCTTCAAGCAGCAAGTAGAAAGAAAACCGCCTCCATGACTCTGGTCACGGAGGCGGTGTCATATAAGGCTGCCTTGCAGCTTGCAGCTTGCAGCTTGCAGCTGTCAGACGGCGTCCTTGCCCGTTTCGCCGGTACGGATGCGGATGACCTGCTCCAGGGCGGTGACGAAGATCTTGCCGTCGCCGATCTTGCCGGTATTCGCGACCTGGGTGATGGCGTCGATCACCTTCTCGGCCATCTCGTCGTCCACGGCCACCTCGAGCTTCACCTTGGGCAGGAAGTCGACCACGTACTCGGCGCCGCGATAGAGCTCGGTGTGGCCCTTCTGGCGCCCGAAGCCCTTGACCTCGGTGACGGTGATGCCCTGGACGCCGATCTCGGAGAGCGACTCCCGTACGTCGTCGAGCTTGAACGGCTTGATGATGGCGGTCACCAGTTTCATGGTCTTGATCCTCGTCCTGTCCGTTGGTCGGTGGCGCTGGCCGCCACCCCTGCTGGGTTCATTGTGCCAGAGCATACACCCGGTGCGGGAGGAATAAAAAAGGCCCCCCGAAGGGGGCCAGGAGGAGCGTGCCCGCTCACTCCGGGGCCTGGCTCACTTCTTGGAGGCGCTGAACTCGGGGTAGGCTTCCAGCCCGCACTCGGTCAGGTCGACGCCCTCGTACTCTTCCTCCTCGGTGACCCGGATGCCCATCACGGCCTTGAGGATCAGCCAGACGACCAGGCTGGCCACGAACACCCAGACGAAGATCCCGAGGATGCCGATGATCTGGGGGCCGAAGCCGGCCTCGGCGTTGGTGAAGGGGACCGCCAGCACGCCCCAGATGCCCACCACGCCGTGGGCGGAGATGGCGCCCACCGGGTCGTCCAGCTTGAGCTTGTCGAGGACGACGATGGAGGTGACGACCAGCAGGCCACCCACGACACCGATCAGCACGGCGCCCAGGGCGCTGGGCGACAGCGGGTCGGCGGTGATGGCCACCAGGCCGGCGATGGCGCCGTTCAGGGCCATGGTCAGGTCGGCCTTGCGGAACCACAGCTTGGCCAGGACCAGGGCGGCGATCACGCCCCCGGCAGCGGCCGCATTGGTGTTGACGAACACCTGGGCCACGTTGTTGGCGGAGGCGACGTCGGACATCTTCAGCTCGGAGCCGCCGTTGAAGCCGAACCAGCCCATCCACAGGATGAAGGTACCCAGGGTGGCCAGCGGCAGGTTGGCGCCGGGAATGGCGAAGATGCTGCCGTCCTTGCCGTACTTGCCCTTGCGCGGACCAAGCACCAGCACGCCGGCCAGGGCCGCGGCGGCACCGGCCAGGTGCACGATGCCGGAACCGGCATAGTCGGAGTAGCCGACCTCGGCCAGCCAGCCGCCGCCCCAGGTCCAGTAGCCCGACACCGGGTAGATGAAGCCGGTCATGACCACCGCGAAGGCCAGGAAGGCCCACAGCTTCATGCGCTCGGCCACGGCACCCGAGACGATGGACATGGCGGTGGCCACGAACACCACCTGGAAGAAGAAGTCCGAGCGCATCGAGTAGTAGGGGGCGTCGTCACCACCGGCCAGTACCGCGTCGACGCCGTTCTCGCTGCCGATCAGTGCGCCGAGGCTGGGCAGGACGCCGCCCGCGCCGCTCGAATACATCAGGTAGTAGCCCACCAGCAGGTACATGGTGCAGGCGATGGCGAACAGGGCGATGTTCTTGGTCAGGATCTCGGCGGTGTTCTTGGAGCGCACCAGGCCCGCCTCGAGCATCGAGAAGCCGGCAGCCATCCACATCACCAGGACGCCGCAGATCAGGAAGTAGAAGGTATCGAGCGCGTAGCTCAGCTCCGGTAATTCGACCATGGGGGTCTCTCCACGTCAGGAATGGGAAGGGGGCGTCGGTCAGACGGCGTCGGCGCCGCGCTCGCCGGTGCGGATGCGGATGACGTCCTCCAGCGGCGTGACGAAGACCTTGCCGTCGCCGATCTTGCCGCTGTTGGCCGCGCTGCAGATGGCATCGAGCACCGTCTCCAGCCGCGAGTCGTCCACCGCGACCTCGACCTTCACCTTGGGCAGGAAGTCGACGACGTACTCTGCACCGCGATAGAGCTCGGTGTGGCCCTTCTGGCGACCGAAGCCCTTGACCTCGGTGACGGTGATGCCCTGGACGCCGTTGTCGGCGAGTGCCTCGCGCACGTCGTCGAGCTTGAACGGCTTGATGATGGCAGTGATCAGCTTCATCCCGGATCTCCCCTGCTGGATGTCGGCGGCGTGATGCCGCGCGATGAGTGGCTGACCTGTCCAAGCGCAAACCGTGCCATCTCCTGGAATATATCTTTTATATCAGTATGTTATTTAAGGTATCGGGGCAGGTTGCCGGCAGGGGGGAGGGCAGTGTCGCCACGGCTGCCCTGTTGTGGTGCGCGGTCGTGGTGCGCATGCTCCACAAGGGGGCGGCGGTGAAGAATGCGCCGGGCGAGGGCCTTGCGTATCCTGTGGGCAGGCATCCCATCACGATTCAGGAGAGACACCATGGTGAGCCATGATCGCATCAGCCGCCTGGCCCAGCAGATCGGCGACCGCCTGCAGGGCGCTTCCCAGGCCCCGGAAGAGGTACAGAAGGGGATCCAGCAGGTGGTGAAGGGCGCCTTCGATCGCCTGGAGCTGGTCTCCCGGGAGGATTTCGACATCCTGATGGACGTCCTGCAGCGCACCCGGGCGCGGGTCGAGGCGCTGGAGACGCAGGTGGCGGCCCTCGAGGCGGCGCTGGACGGCAACGCCTCGCAGGAGTCGACGCCGAGCGAGCCTCTCGCCGCGCTGCCGGAAGCGCCGAGCCCCGAAGAGGATGCCGGCGCCGGTGAGACCGACCGCTGATCCCCCATCGCCGGGCATACCCTGGTGGCCTGGGCTAGCCTGAGGTCAGACGGGCTGCGAGGGATCGCCGATGACGCTGGCAATCATCCACACCCGGGCCGGCCTCGGCCTCGAGGCGCCCGAGGTGCTGGTGGAGGTGCACCTGGCCAATGGACTGCCCGGCATGACCCTGGTGGGCCTGCCGGAGGCAGCCGTGAAGGAGAGCCGTGAGCGGGTGCGCAGTGCCCTGGTGAACGCCGGCTTCGACTTCCCGCTGAGGCGCATCACCCTCAACCTGGCGCCCGCCGACCTGCCCAAGGAGGGGGGCCGCTTCGACCTGCCCATCGCCCTGGGCCTGCTGGTGGCCTCCGGCCAGGTGCCGCCCGAGGCGCTGGCGGGCGTCGAGTGCGCGGGTGAGCTGGCCCTGGATGGCCGCCTGCGCCCGGTGTCCGGCGTCCTGCCGCTGGCCATGGCGACACACCGCGCCGGCCGGCGCCTGATCGTGCCGCGGGCCAACGCTGACGAGGCGGCCCTGGCCGGCGACCTTGAGGTGCTGCCCGCGGATCACCTGCTGGAGGTGGTGGCCCACCTGCTGGGCCAGGCGCCCATCTCGCCCCACCGCGCCCCGACTGCCGTCCTGGCCCCCGAGGCGGGTCCCGACCTGGCGG
>NZ_JAWSUJ010000146.1:0-6878 GCF_033549285.1 Halomonas sp. | reverse complement strand
CAGCAATTCACCGAGTGGTATAACCATGAGCACCGGCACAGCGCCCTTCGCTACGTCACGCCGAGCCAGCGTCATAACGACGAGGCCAAAGGCATCCTGGCGCAGCGCCGGGAGGTCTTCGAGTCGGCGAAGCAACGTCCCCGGAGCGCTGGTCGGGTGACATCCGGAAACTCAGCCTGCCAGAGGTAGTGCACCTGAATCCCGAGACGGACCCGGTGCCGCAAGCAGCAGGGTTTTAAAGAACCGGAACCATTTCATGTGCCAACTATGTTGACAGACTCCGAGTCCGCCAGGCCGCCATCGTAGCGCCCCTTGAGGGGGCGGCCGTATGGCGAGCCATTCCTCGCGATACGGTTCTCGACGCACGGCCCAGATGAGTGGCAATGGCCCGGACCGAGTGCGTGGCTTGCATCATCATAGTAGCGAGTCGAGTTTCGGCAGTGAGGTGGCTGTAGCAAATGATCATGGCAATACCATGATGGGTTATGTGTTGCACTTGGTCATTGAGATCACCGATGATAGTTTAGATCCGAATCATTTGGCGTCATATTCTCCAACAAAGTATTATGCAAAGTAAGGCTAGTCGAAATGAAAAAAGCATTAATTACTGGTGTTACCGGTCAAGATGGATCTTATTTGGCTGAGTTTCTTCTCGAAAAGGGCTATGAAGTTCACGGGTTAAAGCGTCGAAGCTCTCTTTTTAATACTCAGCGTATAGACCACATTTATGAAGACCCCCACGTTGATAACCAGGCATTTATTCTTCATTATGGCGACTTGACGGACTCAACCAACCTAATTCGTATCATTCAGGAGGTCCATCCGGATGAGGTCTATAACCTTGGTGCCCAGTCTCACGTTGCTGTGTCATTCGAGTCGCCTGAGTACACCGCCGATGTGGATGCTTTGGGAGCACTACGCCTGTTAGAGGCTATTCGGATTTGTGGTCTTGAGAAGAAAGTTCGTTTTTATCAGGCTTCTACATCAGAACTGTATGGCTTGGTTCAAGAAACCCCACAAAAAGAAACCACGCCTTTTTATCCGCGCTCCCCTTATGCTGTAGCTAAGCTTTATGCTTACTGGATCACAGTGAACTACCGTGAAGCGTATGGCATGTATGCCTGTAATGGCATTCTTTTCAATCATGAAAGCCCCCGGCGAGGGGAAACCTTTGTTACCCGCAAGATAACCCGTGGTTTTACTAATATTGCTCAGGGTCTTGAAGACTGCATTTACATGGGTAACATGGATGCACTTCGCGATTGGGGCCATGCTAAGGACTATGTGCGCATGCAGTGGATGATGCTGCAACAAGACAAGCCTGAAGATTTTGTGATTGCTACTGGAAAGCAGTATTCGGTGCGTCAGTTCATTGAGTGGACGGCCCATGAATTAGGAATCACCTTGAAGTTTGAAGGGAAAGGCATCGATGAAGTGGCAATTGTAGAGGCAGTGGAAGGGGATAAAGCCCCTGCCGTCAGCGTGGGGGATTTGCTTGTCCGTGTTGATCCGCGTTACTTCCGCCCCGCGGAAGTAGAAACGTTGCTGGGCGATCCTTCTTACGCTAAAAAGCAGCTGGGTTGGGAGCCGGAAATTTCCACGCAAGATATGTGTGCCGAAATGGTGGCTGAGGATTTGAAAGTCGCTCAGCGTCATGCGCTTCTCAAGGAACATGGCCATCATATACCCGTATCCGCGGAGTGAGTAAAGGCATGCGCATTTTATTAACGGGTGGCTCCGGTATGGTTGGTCGAAACCTTCTGGGCCATGCTTCTGCAAGAGAGTCTGAGATACTGGCACCTCGCAGTCGAGAATTAAACTTGCTCGATAGAGAGGCTGTCGCGGAATATATTCGAGAGCATAAGCCAGACTTACTAATTCATGCTGCAGGTCGTGTCGGTGGCATCCAAGCTAACATGGCTGATCCGGTCGGCTTTTTAGTGGAAAATACCCAAATGGGTGTCCATGTCATCAATGAAGCCTACCGGGCAGGTATAAGCCACTGCATCAACCTGGCAAGTTCATGCGTATACCCGCGCAACGCCCCTAACCCTTTAAGCGAAGATCAGATATTGACGGGAGAGCTTGAGCCGACAAATGAAGGCTATGCTCTTGCCAAGATAACCGCTATGCGCTTATGTCAATACATTTCACAGATCAGTGAAAATACGCATTATACAACGCTCATTCCCTGCAATTTGTATGGTCGTTACGACAAATTTGATCCTGCCAATTCGCACATGATTCCTGCGGTGATCCGAAAAATTCATGAAGCCCTCGTGTCAAACGCATCTAGTGTCGAAATCTGGGGGGATGGAGAAGCTCGGCGTGAGTTTATGTACATTGAGGATCTAGCTGATTGTGTCTTTTCCGTTGTCGAAAAAATGCGCATTGGGGATGAAGTGCCTGCCGTGATGAATGTTGGGATTGGGCGTGATTATACCATCAATGAATATTATCAGGCTGTGGCAAGCGTTATCGGGTTCGAAGGTGAGTTTGTACATGATTTGTCCAAGCCGGTAGGTATGCGTCAAAAATTGATTGATAGTACGAAGATAAACCAGCTTGGATGGATGCCTAGTACTGAGCTTCCAGCGGGTATTGAAAAGACATATCGCTTTTTTTTAGAGGAAGTTACTAATGGCTAAATATTCCCTTGCTTCCAGCACATGGGATCAGCATGAGTTAGACGCTATCCAGCGCGTGGTTGACTCTGACATGTATAGCATGGGGGCAAATGTCGCTGAGTACGAGCGTCAATTTGCCAGTTTTTTTGGGGCTAAATATGCCGTCATGACAAGTTCTGGCTCAACGGCTAACTTGTTGATGATTGCCGCTCTTTTTTTTACCAAACTACCACGCCTGCAGCGTGGAGATGAGGTGATTGTGCCAGTAGTATCTTGGTCAACCACCTACTTTCCCCTTCAGCAATACGGTCTCAAAGTAAAGTTTGTTGATATTGATCCCGAGACTCTCAATATTGACTTGGGTAAGCTCGAGGCGGCCATTACAGATAAAACAAAAGCTATTCTATTAGTTAATCTACTCGGAAACCCTAACGATTTTTATGCTATCCAAAAGATGGTGGCAGGAAAGGATGTCGTGGTGCTCGAGGATAATTGTGAATCCATGGGTGCCGAGTTTGGTTCCAATAAAACCGGTACGTTTGGGTTGATGGGCACGTTTAGTTCATTTTTCTCTCATCATATTGCCACGATGGAAGGTGGCTGTGTAATTACAGACGATGAAGAGCTTTACCACATACTTCTTTGCATTCGAGCGCATGGGTGGACCCGCAACTTACCCAAGGACAATCAGGTGACGGGTAAGAAAAGCGATGATCCCTTTGAAGAATCGTTCAAGTTTGTGTTGCCTGGCTACAATGTTAGACCGCTTGAAATGAGCGGCGCGATTGGTATTGAACAGCTTAAAAAATTGCCTGGTTTTATTGAGCAGCGGCGTCGTAACGCCACGTTTTTTAATGAACTTTTTGATGGCCATCCTCACCTGAATATTCAAAAAGAAGTTGGTGAGAGCAGTTGGTTTGGCTTCTCTTTAGTTGTCAAAGAGAATGCACCGTTTAGTCGGCAAGAACTGGTGGCAGCACTGCGTGAGGCCGAGATTGAGTGCCGCCCAATCGTTACAGGTAATTTTCTTAAAAATGAAGACGTACTGAAGTTTTTTGATTATGAGGTTTCTGGAGAGATCGAGGCTGGGGATTATATTGACCAGCACGGCCTTTTTGTTGGTAATCATCAAGTTCCATTGGAAGATGAGATCCGACATTTGAAATCTGTTGTTGAAGAACTAGGCGCTAGGGGCTGAATGTTTTGTCTGTAAAGTATAAGAGAACTTCATATGTGTCTGATGAACAGTTTCTGCAGATAGTCGACATTACCCCATTAGCCTCGCTTGACCTAGTGGTGTTACACAACGATCAGGTTTTGCTGGGAGAGAGGTTGAACCGCCCTGCGCAGGGCTATTGGTTTGTTCCGGGCGGTCGCATCCGTAAAGGTGAGCGCTTCACTGATGCGTTTCAGCGCCTGGTGATGGCTGAACTAGGACGCGCAATGCAGTATAATGATACCCAGCATCTGGGTGTGTACGAACACTTCTACAGCGACAGTGCGTTTGGTCCAACGGCTTCTACGCATTATATCGCCATTGGCCTGTTGGTCGAGCTGTCTATATCTATTGATGAATTACCCCAGGATCAGCATGCCCGTTTTTCTTGGTGGTCTATCTATCAGGCTCTTGAATCTCTGGATGTTCATCCGTACACCAAAGATTATCTTCGCTCTCTTACTGAATGTGGCAACTAAACCATGATTTATCCTGTAGTGATGGCAGGGGGCACTGGGTCAAGGTTGTGGCCCATGTCCCGTGAGCTATATCCTAAACAATTTTTAAGTTTGGTAGGAAAGAAAACGCTCCTGCAAGAAACACTTAAGCGCCTAAACGGCATAGACACCGCATCGCCTGTGCTAATTTGTAATGAAGATCACCGTTTTCTGGCTGCCGAGCAGTTGCGTCAGATTGGGCTTCTGGATCATAATATCATTCTGGAGCCAGTGGGTCGCAATACGGCACCGGCTATTGCGTTGGCCGCCCAAACGGCCTTGGAGTCTGACGCTGATGCGCTCTTGCTGGTCTTGGCGGCTGACCATGCCGTCGCCGATGCTGAGGCCTTTCGGGCAGCGGTGCGCCAGGCAGAGCCCTTTGCTGAAGCTGGTGAACTGGTTACTTTTGGTATTGTACCCACCCATGCGGAGACTGGTTATGGCTATATCCGCCGTGGTGAGGCCGTAGATACTTTGTTCAAGGTGGCTCAGTTCGTCGAGAAGCCTAATAGTGTCACAGCGAACGATTATGTGGCGAGTGGCGGATATTACTGGAACAGCGGCATGTTCCTTTTCCGTGCTGACCGTTACCTGGAAGAGCTGAAGGCTTATCGGCCGGATATCTTCGAGGCATGTCAGTCTGCCATGAAGACAATCCAATCGGACCTGGACTTTATTCGCGTCGATGCTGATGCGTTTGAACAGTGCCCTTCGGAATCGGTTGATTACGCGGTGATGGAAAAAACTAGCCGCGCTCTGGTGATGCCTTTGGATGCTGGATGGAATGATGTCGGATCTTGGTCGGCCCTTTGGGAGCTGGGTGAGAAAGATGAATACGGTAACGTCTGTAAAGGGGATGTAATCCACCACCAGACTGAAAACACCTATGTACTCGCTGAGAATGCCTTAGTAACCACGGTGGGCGTGAAAGACCTCGTGATTGTCCAGACCAAAGATGCTGTTCTGGTCGCTGACATACATCAAGTACAGGACGTCAAACGCATTGTGGGTGAACTCAAGTCGCAAGGCAGGGAGGAATGCCGGCTGCATCGTGAAGTCTATCGGCCCTGGGGCAAGTATGATTCCATTGACAACGGTAAGCGCTATCAGGTTAAGCGCATCACGGTCAAGCCAGGAGAAAAGCTTTCTGTCCAGATGCACCACCACCGGGCTGAACATTGGGTTGTGGTCTCCGGTACTGCAAATGTTACGATAAACGATAAGACGCAAATGCTCACCGAGAACCAGTCAATCTACATTTCGGTGGGTAGCGTTCACGCGCTGGAAAACCCTGGCAAGATTCCGCTGGAGCTCATTGAAGTACAGAGCGGTCCTTATCTGGGTGAAGATGATGTCGTGCGTTTTGATGATCGGTATGGTCGTTGCTGAGTATCCTAGTTATTTAGTCCCGGAGTGTAATGGTCCATTGTACGAGGAGCATCGATGGCTCAAGTAATTTATCAGCGCGCCATGAATGATTGCTCTATTTGGCGCGCTGATTGACCTTTACTCACGTGTCGGGTCCCGTGTGATTGACCACTTGCTTGGTAAATAACTCAGGACGCTTGGTCTGCCATTCCTTCATCACCGCAATGGGTGATTGATGGTGCAGCGCCTTCTGCGGGATGTGGTGATTGTACAGCCACGTGTAGCGTTTCAGCGTCTGCTCCAGGTCCTCGCCTGAGGTATAGCGCCGAGTCGCCAGCACGTCGCTGATGCGGCCGTTGAAGCGTTCCACCATGCCGTTCGTCTGCGGCTTTCCCGGCTTGATCAGGCGGTGTTCGATAGCATGGGCCTGGCACTCCTGATCGAAGGGATGGTGGCCGCTGGGCGCGCGCTCACCCGCCCGCGTGAAGCGATCGGTGAAGCATTTGGCATTATCCGTCAGCACTATCCGAATCTTGAACGGTGCCTTTTCTTCCACCTGCTGCATGAACGCCCGCGCATCCTTCGCGGACTGACTGCACCTGACCTCCAGATAGACCCAGCGCGTGGCGCGATCGATGGCGACGTACAGGTAGCGTTTCTGCTGCTCGTTGGGCATCTGAGGCAAGTGCTTGATGTCGATGTGCACATATCCCGGTGCGTAGTCCTTGAAGGGCTTGTGCCGGGGCTTCTCGTCATCTCCGGCGTCCTGCCGAGCCAGTTCCGCTAGTGTCGGCACCTCGCGCCGCTTGAGCATGCGATGCAGGCCGGAGCGAGACAACCGGGGGGTCAGGAACTCACGCGCCACGACGAGGAGATCATCCAGGCCGAGGCGAAGGAATTCGCGAGCCGCAACCAGCACCTCCTCCTGCTCGGGCGTGATCGTGGCCAGCAGGTTGTGACGCGTGTGCGGTCGGTCATGGACACCGTCACGGTACCGCCAGCGCCGGATGGTCGCGGGGGAGACGCCATACTGGCGGGCCAGATCGCTATCCGTGATGCTGGAGGGCGCGGCCTGGATCTCGGCCCGGATCTTCGGTGTTGTCGTTGCTTGCTTGCCCTATGCGTCAACGTAGTTGTCACCTAAACGGATTGAGAGGTGATCAACGTGCG
>NZ_JAWSUJ010000145.1:0-6886 GCF_033549285.1 Halomonas sp. | reverse complement strand
GAGCCGGGTGCGTCAATTGCGCATGCCCGGATCTGAGGGGGGCCGGGTCGAGCAATCGCCCGGTCTACCCGACTAGCACTATTGAAAAACACACAGCGGCAGTGTTGGACGCCGCCGAACGGATCTGTGACTCTAGTTTTAAATCTCGCAACTGGTTCCACAACGAACCAGTTGATGCGTTCGACTATCAAACCGCTGATCAGCTTGTGGCTGCCGGTCGCACCGAGTCGCTGTGTCGCTATCTGCAGTCAATAGATGCCGGCTGGCTTGGATGAGGCGGCAATTACTATGAATTTTTCGGTAGTTCTCCACGAGACTCCGTCCTGAAGGCGCGCCGATCCGCTTGGCAAGCCTGTCAATCGAAAGCACACCCCCCCCCGTTTCTCGGTTATCCTATGGAGACTGCAATGACAAAACGAAGCGATAAGCCGTATGAACGGCTACGGAGGAGCGTCGTCAAGTATGAGGCCCCGCTGGAGCCTGCTGCAGAAAAAGAGGATTGGGCGATGCTTGGCACTGATGAGTCGGAAGAGAAAATCGCAATCGCAATCTGGCGGGCGGCTATCGAAATGTTTGGGGGTTATAGAACAGCGGCAGACCGCTGGTTACACCATGAGTCCATGGGACTTGGGTGGAAGCGCCCAATCGATGTCATGCAAGAAGACCCTCAGCAGTTGCTGGATCTAATAGGCAGGATAGAGCATGGAGTTTACACCTGATCCGAGCCAGAAGATGGCGTAGCAAACAAAAGGTATCCACCAACCCTGGCCTTGTCCGCCAATCAACGAGGAACATTGGTTGCTAATAGTTAGGGTGCCAGCGGCCATGCAATCACGACGCGAACCCATGACGTAGCTGTTCCAGCAGCTCTTCCGCAGCAGCGTAGCCCTGCGGTGTTGCGCTAGCCTCCAGGGCGCTGATACCTCCCAGGATCCGACGCGGCTTGCGTAGCCACTTAGTGGCTTTCTCCCGGCTGCCGAAGATCTCTTCGGCAAGTAGGGTGATCCGGTATTGAGCATTAATCATGGCGCCTTCTCCTCTTGAACTGGTCATGTAATGTCCGCTGAGATGATGGTTTGGTCAGGCTGAACCGAATTGTTCAGTGGTTCCTGAAGGCTGCTGGTTCACAATAGTACTAAAAACAACATAGTGAAGAAGTACAGAGCAAGGGTTGCTATAGGGAAACGCTGCATAATTCCCGCCGCAGCTGCCTGGTAGCCGTCGCGAGGTAAAATCTTGCTACCCTGTCACACCACCTGACCGAGCCACCCGATGAAGCAGATCTCGTTCGCCCAAGCCGAGTACCAGAACAAGAAAAAGGTCACCCTCCGCGAGCGGTTCCTGGCTCAGATGGAAACCCTAGTGCCTTGGCAACGGCTCATCGGCGCGCTGTCGCCCGCCTACTTCCCGAACGCGGCCGGCAAGCGCAGCCGCCCGCCCATCGGCATGGAGCGCATGCTGTGGATCTACTTCCTGCAATAATGGTATGCGCTCGCTGACAAGGCACTCGAAGATGCGATTTACGACAGCCAGGCAAGGTGGGCGCATGCGCCCAGCCGCCAACCTATCAATCCTTATATGACATGCGGTTCAGGCTACCGCGACGGTGGACGGGTGCTACCGCGCAGCATGGGTGTGACTGGCAGGATGTGGAGCTCGGGCGGCATGTCCTCCTGAGCCATCTGCATCATCAGCAGTTCGGTGGCTTTCTGAATCATCATGTCCACGGGTTGCCTGACGGTTGTCAGCGAGTGGCTGGGCCAGGCGGCCATGGGCACGTCGTCGAAGCCGATGATCGAGATGTCCCCGGGTACTTGAAGGCCGAACTCGTGACGCAGGACCTCCATGGCGGCAAGCGCCATCAGGTCATTGGCCGCGAAGAGGGCATCGGGTGGTGTAGGTGAGCTGAACAGACGTCGAGTCGCCTGGCAGGCATCCTCGTATCGGTAGTTGCCAATCTCGATTGCCTGACAGGTCCGGTCCATGGACTGCAGACCCTCGAGGAAGCCCCTCTCACGCTGCTGGTGGGTCGAGGAATCCGGCAGGCCACCCAGGAAGGCAAAGTGTTGGTGGCCTAATGACGCCAGGTGACGTCCTGCCCAGTAGCCGCCCTGAACGTTGTCGCTGCCAACCTGGCTTATCCCGGCATAGTCCACGGTGCGATTGATGATGACGACCGGGATTCCGAAGTCGTCCACCAGTCCGGCCTGGTGCTGGGTCATGGTGATGGCCAGCATCAGCACGCCTTCGACCTGGCTGCGAATGATGTCATCAAGCACGGCGTCGAAGTCACCGCTGGGCGGGGCGAAGAACATCAGCAGGTGATAGCCCTGCGCCTGAAAGAAGCGAGAGGCCTTCTCCAGCATGAAGCTGTAAAACGGATTCTCCAGGCTGTAGGTGACCACGGCGATGGTGCGACTTGAGCGTGTGATGAGCGAGCGGGCGATCGTGTTGGGGCGATAGCCCAGCTCGCGGGAGGCGTCCATTACCTTCTTACGCGTACTCTCCGAAACCTTGGCGTTTGGCGAGAAGGTCCGGCTTACGGCTGATTGCGAGACGCCGGCCAAGCGGGCGACATCGCGTGAGGTAACGGATTTTCTTTTCATCGATTCGCTTGTTTTCCGGGCCTGAAGTGATGGCAGGGTCTACGAAGTGGCGAGCTCGACACGCTCCAGAGAACGGTATGTGTTGATCTTCTGCACATAGACACGGCTGTTGTCCAGAGCCGACTGTACCTCGTCGTCGGTCAGTTCCCTCACCACCTTGGCGGGGGTGCCGACGATCAGCGAGCGCGGCGGGAATCGTTTGCCGGCGGTGATTAGTGACCCGGCACCGATGATGCAGTGCTCACCGATCTCTGCGCCGTTCAGCAGGGTCGCATTCATACCCACCAGCGTGCCGTCACCGATGCGGCAGCCGTGCAGCATGGCCAGGTGACCAACGGTCACCTGACGACCGAGGGTGACCGGGTAACCGGGGTCAGTATGCACGACACAGCCATCCTGCAGATTGCTGCCTTCTCCCACAGTGATCGGTTCATTGTCACCGCGAAGTACCGCCCCAGGCCAGACGGTGACTTCAGGGGCCAGGTGGATGCGACCGATCAGCGTAGCCTCATCCAGCACCATGGCGGCAGGGTGGATGTGAGGCGCGTGCCCTTCGAGTTGGTAGACAGGCATGACAGGTCTCCTTAGAAGCCGACCTGGTCGGCGCCCTTGAGCTGCAGCATCTCGCGCGCCTCGTCGGGAGTTGCCACCTCGAAGGAGAGGCCCTCCAGGATCTCGCGAACCTTGGCCACTTGGCTGGCATTGCTCTCGGCGAGCTTGCCCGGCGCGAGCCACAGCGAGTCTTCGAGACCCACCCGGACATGGCCACCCATGGCGGCGGCTTGGGCGGCGATGCGCATCTGGCTGCTGCCGGCTCCCAGAACGGACCACTCATAGTCGTCGCCGAACAGCCGGTTGGCGGTGCGGCGCATGTGCATCACGTCCTCCGGATGGGGGCCGATGCCGCCCAGGATGCCGAATACGCTCTGCACGAAGATTCGCCCCCCGACGATGCCACGGTCCATGACATTGCGCAGGCTATAGAGGTGGCCGATATCGTAGCATTCGCATTCGAAGCGGGTCCCGTTCTTGCCGCCGAGCGTCATCGCCGTCTCGATGTCGGCGAAGGTGTTCTTGAACACCAGGTCGCGGCTGTTCTCGAGGTGGGCACGCTCCCACTCGTGCTGGAAGCTGTCGTAGCGATTGAGCATGGGAAACAGGCCGAAGTTGATCGACCCCATGTTCATCGAGGCGAGCTCCGGCTTGAACTCCATGGCCGGGCGCATGCGCTCCTCCACCGTCATGTGCGGGCTACCGCCGGTGGTGAGGTTGATGACCGCATCGGTAGAGGCCTTGATGCGCGGCAGGAAACGCTCGAAGACGGCCGGGTCCTGGGTGGGCTTGCCGTTCTCCGGGTCCCGTGCGTGGAGGTGCAGGATGGAGGCGCCTGCCTCGGCGGCGGCGATGCCCGCCTCGGCGATCTCTTCCGGGGTGACGGGCAGGTGGGGTGACATGGAGGGGGTGTGGATGGCGCCGGTTACGGCGCAGGTGATGATGACCTTGCGTTGGGTAGCCATGGGAATATCTCTCCTGGTGGCAGGTGTCGGGAGTCAGGACATGTCGGGGTCAGGAAGGGGAGAAGCTGCGCTGGTGTGCCATCAGCGCCATGAGGCGGCGGTCGCGCCAGGCCTGCCGGTCGGCGAGGCCAGCGGTCGGAAGCCGTTCCCGGCGTTCCTGGTCCAGCGCGGCCAGTGTTGCGGGGGCCCAGGGATCGTCATCCCCTCGTTGGCGGTCGACGTCGCGGTAGAGCGGGCCGTAGCGCTGGCCATAATCGACCACGCCGTTCGGTGCATTGAGATCGATGGTCTCGAGGGGCCCCATGAAGGACCAGCGCAGGCCTAGCCCATGCTTGACGGTCTTGTCGAGGTCCTCGGCGGAGACATAGCCGTCACGGAACAGACGCAATGCCTCGTTGAGCAGGGCGCCCTGAAGCCGGTTGAGAATGAAGCCCTGGATCTCCTTTCGCACCAGGATCGGCGCCTGTTGGGCCTGCACCATGAGCTGCATGGTGCGGTCCACCGCTGACTCCGAGGTGGCCGGTGATGGGGCGACCTCGACTAGCGGGATCAAGTAGGGCGGGTTCACCGGATGCGCAACCAGGCAGCGTTCGGGGTGGCGCAAGTGCTCGGTGAATTGCGAAGCGGCGATGCCCGAGGTGGAGCTGGCCAGCACGGTGTCTTCGGCCGCCACCGCCTCCAGGTTGGTGTAGATGCGTCGCTTGGCCTCGACGTCCTCGGGGCCGCACTCCTGGATGTACGTTGCGTCCGTCATAGCGCTCGCCAGATTGCTCGCGGTCCGGATGCGCGACAGGGGGGCTTCTGTGTCCTCGATCAGGCCGGCCTGCTGGAGATCGGCGAGGGACTGGCGGATGGCCTCCCTGGCCTTGTCCAGGGTGCCGGCATCCACGTCGTAGAGGGTGACGGGCATGCCGGCCCGGGCGAAGACGATGGCCCAGGCGCGGCCGATCAGGCCGGCTCCGAGGATGCCGATTCGAGTTGTCATGAGGTGACTCCTTTGCCGGTCACAGCGATTCGACGTTGGCGCACACACTCAGCGCCTGGCCCGAGATATTGGCGCCGCCCGGCGCGGACAGGAACAGCGCCATGGCCGCGATGTCGGTGGGTTCCACCATGCGACGCAGGGAGATCTTGGCGAGGTTTTCCTGCTCCATCTCGGCGTAGCCGATCCCTCGCTTGGCGGCGCGATCCTCGATGACCTTCTCGATGCGCGGCCCGCGCACGATGCCGGGCAGGATGGCGTTGACCCGCACCCCTTCGGGGCCGAGCTCACAGGCCAGGCTCTTGGTCAGGCCGACCACAGCCCACTTGCTGGCGGCATAGGGGGTGCGGTAGGCGAACCCCAGGCGGCCGGCGACCGAGGCCAGATTGATCATCAGCCCTTGGCTCTCGCGCAGCAGCGGGGTGGCGCGATGGGCGACCCGGTACTGGCCGTTGAGATTGATGTCGATGGTGCGGGTCCAGCTCTCGTCGTCGATCTCGTCAATCCCAGCCGTGGGCCCGGCAATACCGGCGTTGTTGACCACCACGTCGAGCCCGCCTAGGGCGGCGGCATCATGGAAGAGCCGTTCGACGTCTGCTTCCTGACTGACATCGGCCTGGGTGTGGGTGATCCCCTCGGGCAGGGCGGCCAGGGCCCGGGTATCAATATCGCAGACGTGTACGCGGGCGCCGGCCTCCTGGAAGGCCTTGGCGATGGCCAGGCCGATGCCGTTGGCACCGGCGGTGATCAGCACTCTGAGGCCGTGGCGTGGCGCCAGGCTTTCTACGACGGTCATGGTGTTCTCTCCTTGAAGGGCCTTACAGCGAAGGCAGCCAGGTGGACAGGAAGGGCAGCAGGCTGATGATCAGCAGGTTGATGAGCACGATGCCGACAAAGGGCATGACGGCCCAGGCGAGGCGGGCGATACCAATCTGGGTGATTTGGGAGGCCACGAAGAGGTTGAGGCCGACCGGCGGGGTGAACATGCCCATGGCCAGGTTGACCACCATGATGATGCCGAAGTGGACCGGATCGAAGCCGTAGCCGATCGCGATCGGCAGCAGGATCGGCACAAAGATCAGGATCGCAGCGGCCGCCTCGATGAACATGCCGGCCACCAGCAGAAGGAGGTTGGCCAAGAGAATAAAGAGCAGCGGGCTATCGATGGCCGAGATCACGAAATCGGAGATCATGTCCGGCACTCTCAGGCGCTGCAGGATGCGGCCGTAGAGCCCCGCGGCACCGATGATGCTGAGTACCACGGCGGTGGTGACCGCCGATTGCTTGAGGATGCTGACCAGGCTGTTAAGCGTGATTTCCCGATAGATGACAAAGCCGATCATGAAGGAGTAGGCGACCGCGATCACCGCGGCCTCGGTCGGCGTGAAGATGCCGCCATAGATGCCGCCCAGGATGATGATCGGCATGAGAATCGCCAGGATCGCCTTGCGCCCAGCATGCAGGACGTCCTTCAGGGAACTCTTCTCGTTGCCGCCCAGGCCGTTTGCCTTAGCGAAGAAGTAGGCGAAGAGCAGTAGGGTCAGCGTGACCAGGATGCCTGGCAGGATGCCGGCGATGAACATGTCACCCACCGAGACGTTGGCGGCGATCCCGTAGAGGATCAGCGGGATGCTGGGCGGGATGATCACGCCGAGGGCGCCGGAGGCGGCCTGATTGGCGGCGGCATAGCTGCCGGGATAGCCCTTCCTGATTACGCATAACAGTCAGCCATCTTCAGGAACCGATACGGCATTGGCGGTGTTCTCGCCGCCACCGTGAGA
>NZ_JAWSUJ010000144.1:0-7305 GCF_033549285.1 Halomonas sp. | reverse complement strand
GGGCCATAGCGCCACTGGCTGACCACCAGGCGCCCATCGACCCGACGCACGCCGGCCTGGTGCAGCCGCTGGGTGAGCCGCCACAGGTCCTCGCTGGTCAGCATCGGGTCGCCGCCGCCGTCGAGCACCAGGTCACCGTGCAAGACCCCGTCCGCATCGGGCTGGGCCAGGCTCACCAGTCGGGTGGAGAAGCGGTGCTGGGGGCCCCAGCGGTCCAGTGCCGCCGCCGCCAGGTAGACCTTGGAGACCGAGGCCGGTGACAGCTGGCGTTCGGGCGCGATGGCGCCCAGGACCTCGCCGCTGTCCAGCAGCCGGGCCTCGGCACCGAGCAGGAAACCCTTGTCGGCGAGCTCAGCCAGGCGGGTGAAGCCGCTCGCCTGGGCGAACAGCGGCAGCAGCATCAGCAGGATGCAGAGCAGCGGGCGACGGCGCATGGGACCTCCAGGCAGCATGAGAGGCCTCAGCTTAATGGGATGAGACGGAAGAGAACACCTGGATCACCACCACGCCACCAACGATCATGGCAAGGCCCAGCAGTGCCGGCAGGTCCGGCTTCTCGCCATAGACCAGGATGCCCACCAGGGTCACCAGCACGATGCCGAGCCCCGCCCAGAAGGCGTAGGCGATGCCCACGGGCATGGTGCGCAGCACCAGGGCGAGCAGGTAGAAGGCCAGCCCGTAGCCGACCACCACCGTGACGCTGGGCCACAACCGGCTGAAGCCCTCGGAGGCCTTCAGCGCACTGGTGGCGACCACCTCGGCGACGATCGCCAGGGCCAGAAACAGGAACGTCATGCGCGTGGCTCCTCCGAGACGGACAGCATCCCGCCGGGCACCAGCCCGGGGTCATGGGGCAGCTCGACCACCAGCCGCCAGAGCGCCTGCCCGCTGGCATGGTACTTCTGCTCGAAGGGCGTCAGGCAGGCCTCGCCCGGCACGAAGGGTTGCGCCTCGGCCGCCACCCCGGTCACCTGGGTCACCGCCAGGGCGAACTCCTCCACGTAGAGCCGCCAGTTGGAGCGCAGCTCCAGCCGACCGCCCAGCGCCAGGATCACCGGCAGCACCGGATGCCCCTGCCAGCGCATCTTCAGGTGGGCGGCCTTGGGGTAGGGGTTGGGATAGAGCAGGTAGTGGCGCGCCGGCCGCCAGCCCTCAGCCAGGGCCAGGCGCCAGAAGTCCACCAGGTCGGCCCGCACCAGCAGGGCATTGTCCGGCAGCGGACCATGGTCGCGGGACAGTCGGTCGGCGCTTCGGTCGACGCCGATCACCGCAGCGGCCGGGTATTGCTCGGCCAGCCGGCGCGTCGAGAGCCCCACGCCGCATCCCGCATCCAGGATCAACGGTGCCTCGCCACGCTGTTCGAGCCAGTCCCTGGCCCGGCCAAAGGCCTCGCGGGTATGCCCGGCGAGTGGCCTGCGCAGGGGGTGCGCCAGGGCCCGCGCCACGCGGCGGGCCAGGTCCTCGTGGGGGCCGGTCTGGCGGCTGACGATGGATCGCGAACGGGCAGACATGGCAGCGGGCTCGGCGGAAACGGAAAGGGCCGGCATTCTACCAGCCGCAAGCCCGCCGCGCAGGGGTGCCGGCATGACGCCGCCACGGGCCGGGTGCTATGATCCATGGCCTGACAGCGACTAACGCAGCCACGATATCAACCGCACAACGAGGAACCCGGCTTGCCACACTTACCGGTGATCGTCGGCATGGGCGGCGTGAATCCCGCCGGCCGAACCTCGGGCCACCAGGCGTTTCGCCGTACCGTGCTCGACGCCCTGCCCGACGACGACCAGGCCCGCACCCTGCTGGGCCTGGCGGCGATGATGCGCCTGGCCGACTGCCAGGCAGATGGTACCTGGCATGACGCCGAGGGTCGGCCGCTGGACGCCGCCGGGATCGTCGAGCAGACCCGCCAGCAGGTGCTCGACCACACCCTGATCCGGCGCATCGAGGATCCCCGCTTCAACGAGGAGGGGCTGCCAGCCAACCGCAAGGCGAGCCTCGCGCTGGACACCCCGCTGACCTTCCGCATTCGTCGCCGGCAGCTGCCCGACGACCTGCCCCCCACCTGGCAAGTCCAGGAGGTGGACCGCCAGAGCCTCGAGGTCACCGTCCCCGCCGGCACCATGGAGGTGATGCTCCCCGAGACGCGCCCGGCCCAGGTGCGCGCCGCCGGCCAGCTGCCCACGGGGTTCAAGCCCAGCCGGCTCTATCGCAGCGTGCACCATCCGCGCGGCCTCTCCATGACCGTCTTCGCCGCCAGCGATTGCCTGGGCGACAGCGGCCTCGAGTGGGATGGGCTGCGCGACCGCCTCGACCCCGACGAGGTCGCCGTCTACGCCGGCAACTCCATCGGCCAGCTCGACGACGAGGGCTGGGGCGGCCTGCTCAAGAGCTTCGTCTCCGGCAAGCGCGCCACCTCCAAGCAGATGCCGCTGGGCTACGGCCAGATGCCCGCCGACTTCATCAATGCCTATGTGCTGGGCAGCGTGGGCGGCACCGGGGCGGCACTCGGCGCCTGCGCCAGCTTCCTCTACAACCTGCGCCTGGGCGTGGACGACATCCGTGCCGGCCGCCGCCGGATCGTGCTGGTGGGCACCGCCGATGCCCCGATCACGCCCGAGGTCATCGAGGGCTTTCGCACCATGGGAGCGCTCGCCGATGACGACGGCCTCAAGGCCCTGGATGCCCTGGAGCTGCTAACCGACGCCGACTACCAGCGGGCCTGCCGGCCCTTCGCCCGCAACTGCGGCTTCACCATGGGCGAGTCCAGCCAGTTCATCATGCTGATGGACGACGCCCTGGCCCTGGAGACCGGTGCCGAGGTCCTCGGCAGCGTGCCGGGCGTGTTCGTCAATGCCGACGGCTGGAAGCGCTCGATCTCCGCTCCGGGTATCGGCAACTACATCTCCCTGGCCAAGGCGGCGGCGCTGGTGCGCGACATGCTCGGCGAGACGGCCCTGCGCGAGCGCACCTTCCTTCACGCCCATGGCACCAGCACGCCCAAGAACCGCATCACCGAGTCCCACGTCTTCGACCAGGTGGCCCGCGCCCACGGCATCACGGCGTGGCCGGTGGTGGCGGTGAAGGCCTTCGTCGGCCACTCCCAGGGCAGTGCCGCCGGCGACCAGCTGACCAGCGCCCTCGGCAGCTTCGCCTACGGGCTGCTGCCGGGCATCTTCACCCTGGATGCCGTGGCCGACGACGTCCACGCCGAGCGCCTGAGGCTGTTCCGCGACCCGCTGCCCTTTGTCGCCGATGCCGCCTTCATCAACGCCAAGGGCTTCGGTGGCAACAATGCCACCGGCGTGGTGCTCTCCCCTGCGGTGACCGAGCGACTGATGGCGAAGCGTCACGGCGAGACCGCCGTGGCCGCCTGGCAGGCGCGCCGCGAGGCCACCCGGGAGGTCGCCACGGCCTTTCATCGGGCCGCCGACCAGGGCCACTTCGAGGTCCGCTACCGCTTCGGCGAGGGCGTGTTGGAGGGACCCGAGCTCGACGTCGGCCGCGACGCCATCCGCATCCCCGGCTATGCCAGGGAGGTATCGCTGGCCGTGGACAACCCCTTCGGACGACTCGACGAAGGAGAGGCGTGATGAACACCGCCGTCTATCCCGGCACCTTCGACCCCATCACCAACGGCCACCTCGACCTGATCGAGCGTGCCGCCCGGCTGTTCGACAAGGTGGTGGTGGCCATCGCCACCAGTCCCGGCAAGGGGCCGGCCCTTGACCTCGATACCCGCATCGCCCTGGCCCGGGAGGTGGTGGCAGGCCTCGACAACGTCGAGGTGGTCGGCTTCTCGGGGCTGATGACCGAATTCATGAAGCAACAGCAGGCACGCGTGCTGCTGCGCGGCCTGAGGGCGGTGTCGGACTTCGAGTACGAGCTGCAGCTGGCCAACATGAACCGTGCCCAGATGCCGGAGCTGGAGACGGTCTTCCTCACCCCGGAGGTGGAGAACTCCTACATCTCCTCCACCCTGGTGCGCGAGATCGCCCGGCTCGGCGGCGATGTCTCCAAGCACGTGCATCCCAGGGTCGCCGAGACGCTGAAGAGCCATTACAATACCTGACCAGGAAACTCGGGATTACCCCTTTCCCGGGACCGCTTGCCGGCCAGCGACATCCGTGAGGTACCCCATGGCCCTGATGATCATCGACGAGTGCATCAACTGCGACGTCTGCGAACCCGAATGCCCCAACGGCGCCATCTCGCCGGGGGAAGAGATCTATGTCATCGATCCCGGCCTGTGCACCGAGTGCGTCGGCCACTACGACGAGCCCCAGTGCCAGCAGGTCTGTCCGGTGGATTGCATCCCGCTGGACCCGGCACACAAGGAGAGCCGTGACGAGCTGATGGCGAAGTACCACCTCATCACCGCGGCCTGATCCCGCTCGACGCCAGCACGACCGAAAGCGCCCCGCTCATCGAGCGGGGCGCCGTCGTCTGATACCGCGCCTGAACGGCTCGGACAGCCGGTCGAAGGAGTGGCCGGCCGGCAGAGGGCCTACATCTCGTCGGCGCGCCTGCTCACCTTGCACCCCAGGCAGCGCCGGAAGGCCGCCTCGGCCGGTGTCTTGATCAGGGTCTCCGCCGCCCCGTCCACGTTGCCCCCCAGGGCGGTGAACGGCAGCGACACCAGGAAGATCGCCGCGCCGCCCACCGTGGCCGCCGCCAGCAGCGGCCTCGCGATGACGGCATCGGCGATCATCGCCCCGCCGCTTGGCTGGGCCTCCATGCGCTCCCCCTGCGCCACGGCCGGCAGGCTGCCCAGTAGCATCACCAGCGCCAGCATGGCGAACATCGTGCTCTTGCCCAGTCGCTTCATCATCCTCGCTCCCTGCCCTGTCGCCTGGATTGTCGCCCTGCCGGCCGCCGCCGGACCATGGCATTCATTCAAATTAGCACCTAGAATCATCGAGGTTACATCCTTTCACAGGATCTTACATCAGGGTAGCCGGCTTTTGCCGCTTGCCCAACTTGCAGGCCCGCCTGCCCCAGCATGCAAAGGAGCGCATGATGAAACGCCTGATCGCCACCGCCGCCCTGGCCGGCCTGGTCGCCTCGCCCGCCTTCGCCCAGAGTTATCAGTACAACCCTGTTGAGGGCCCCTATCTGGGTGCCGGGATCGGCCATGCTTCGCTAGACAACGATTCTCTGGACCAATTAGATGATGCCGGATATAGCACAGATGATAGCGACACCGGCTACAAGCTGTTCGCGGGTTACCAGTTCAACCCCAACTTTGCCGTAGAGGCCAGCTACCTGGACTTCGGTGAGTTCACTGCAGATGCAGCTATTACTGACGGCGTCAATGTTGCATCGGAGAGTGTCAAAGCAGAAGCAGAGGGCTTCGGTTTCGCCTTGGTAGGCAAGCTGCCGATCCAGAACGGATTTAGCGTCCATGGCAAGTTGGGCATGATCGCGTGGGATGGCGACGCATACGATACTGTCAAAGTAAATGGTCAAACATTCATTGACACCAAACTGAGTGCTGACGGCACCGATCCCTTCTACGGTATCGGCGCAGAATACGAGATCGACCGGATCATGATGCGCGCCGAGTACGAGCGCTATGACTTGAGCGACAGCGGCGAGGACTTCGAGATCGACCTCTTCTCCGCCAGCATCGGCTACCGCTTCTAGCCCCCCCTGCCCCACGCCACTCGACGGCCCCGCCAATCGGCGGGGCCGTTGCGTTACGGGGCGGGACACGCCACCCTGCCCCGTTTCACCCCCAAGGGACCCTGCCGTGACGTCGCCCACGACCACCGACCGTACGGACACGCGACAACGCATCCTGGCCCTTGCCTGGCCGATCATCCTCTCCAATATCACCGTGCCGCTGCTCGGGCTGGTGGATACCGCCGTGGTCGGCCACCTGCCCGACTCGCGCTATCTCGCCGGGGTGACCCTGGGGGCGACGCTGTTCAGCTTCCTCTACTGGGGCTTTGGCTTCCTGCGCATGGGAACCACGGGCCTCACCTCCCAGGCGGTGGGTCGCGAGGCGGACGGCGAGGTACGCAACCTGCTCGGCCAGTCGCTGCTGCTCGCCCTGGTGATCGGCCTGGGACTGATCCTCGCCGGTGGCCCATTGGTGACACTGGGGCTGTGGCTGCTCGACGGCAGCGAGGTGGCCACGGCGCTGGCCGCTGAGTACGCCCGCATCCGCCTGCTCTCCGCCCCGGCGGTGCTGGCCAACTATGCCATCCTCGGCTGGTTCCTGGGCCAGCAGAACTCGCGGGTGACGCTGTCCATCCTGGTGCTGACCAACGGCGTCAACATCGCCCTCGACCTGCTGTTCGTGGTGGGGCTGGGGATGACCAGCGACGGCGTGGCCTGGGCCACGGTGCTCGCCGACTACACGGCACTGGCCTTCGGCCTCTGGCTGGTCTCTCGCCAACTCAGGCTGCTGGAAGGGCGCTTCCTGCGCGAGCGGCTGCTGCGCCTGGCGGCCTATGGCGAACTCTTCCGGGTCAACGCCAACCTCTTCGTGCGCACCCTGGGCCTGCTGTTCGCCATGGCCTTCTTCACCTCCCGCGGCGCCGCCCAGGGTGATACGGTGCTGGCGGCCAACGCCGTGCTCCTGCAGTTCATCATGCTGACCAGCTACGCCCTGGACGGCTTCGCCCATGCCGCCGAGGCGCTGGCCGGCCGTGCCGTGGGCCGCCGGCGTTTCGACGAGTTCGGCCGGGTCGTTCGCAGTGCCGCCCGCTTCTCGCTGGTCACGGCGGGACTGGCCGCACTGGCCTTCGCCCTGGGGGGCGAGTGGCTGATCGCGCTGCTCACCGGCCTGCCGGAGGTTCGGGCCACCGCCGGCGACTACCTGCCCTGGATGGTCGTCATGCCGCTGGTGGCGGTATGGAGCTACCTGCTGGACGGGGTCTTCATCGGGGCCACGGCGATCCGCGAGATGCGCAACAGCATCTATGCGGGGCTCGCCGTCTACCTGCCGCTCTGGTGGCTGACCACGCCACTGGGCAATCACGGCCTGTGGCTGGCCTTCCTGGCCTTTGCCGTGGTGCGCTCGGCGGTGCTGGTGGCCTACTACCGACACCATCGCCGCAGCCGCTGGCGCCACCCCACCTCGGCCGAGGGCGTTGACGAAGTCTCCCCTGCCGGGTAGCGCAACCTACTGAGGTTGCGCTACTTTCTGTCAGACACGCCAAGATTCGACAACAGAAGAAGGGAACCCTCATGCTCAAGGCCCTATCGAGACCGGCCGTCAAGCTGGTCGAACGCTACCTGCCCGACCCCTACATCTTCGTCCTGCTGCTGACGATCATCGCTGCCGCCGCGGCCATCGCC
>NZ_JAWSUJ010000143.1:6521-7347 GCF_033549285.1 Halomonas sp. | reverse complement strand
GTGGACCTGACGCCGAACCGCGGCGACTGCCTCAGCCTCAAGGGGCTGGCCCGCGAGGTCGGGGTACTCAATCGGCTGGCCGTCTCGGGCCCCGAGCTCGCCCCCGTGGCACCCACCATCGATGAGACCTTCCCGGTGCGCGTCGAGGACACCGAGCGCTGTCCGCGCTACATCGGGCGGCTCATCAAGGGCGTCGACGTCACCGCCGAGACCCCGCTGTGGATGGTCGAGCGGCTGCGCCGCAGCGGCATCCGCGCCATCGACCCGGTGGTGGATGTCACCAACTACGTGATGCTCGAGCTCGGCCAGCCCCTGCATGCCTTCGATCGCGCCAACCTGCACGGCAGCGTGGTGGTGCGGCTGGCCCGGGAAGGCGAGCAGCTGGTGCTGCTCGACGGCCAGGCGATCACCCTGGACGGCTCCACGCTGGTGATTGCCGACGAGCGTGGCCCGCTGGCCATCGCCGGCGTGATGGGCGGCGAGCACTCCGGCGTGAGCCCCGAGACCCGCGACATCTTCCTCGAGTCGGCCTTCTTCTCGCCGCTGGCGGTCGCCGGCCAGGCGCGCTCCTATGGCCTGCACACCGACGCCTCGCACCGCTTCGAGCGCGGTGTCGACCCGAGCCTGGCCCGCGAGGCCGCCGAGCGAGCCACCGCCCTGCTGCTGGCGATCACCGGCGGCGAGCCGGGGCCCCTGGTGGAGGTGGCAAGCGAACCCCACCTGCCGCACGGTCGTGAGGCGACCCTGCGGGCCGCGCGCCTGGAGCAGGCGCTGGGCAAGTCGCTGCCCGGTGACGAGGTCACCGAGATCCTCGAGCGCCTCGGCC
>NZ_JAWSUJ010000143.1:0-6511 GCF_033549285.1 Halomonas sp. | reverse complement strand
CCGGTCAGGGCTGGACGGTGCAGGTCCCGAGCTGGCGCTTCGACATCGCCATCGAGGAGGACCTGATCGAGGAGGTGGCGCGCATCCACGGCTACAATCGCCTGCCGGTGCGCCGTCCCCAGGTCCGCCTGGCGCTGCGCCCGGCCCACGAGGCGCACACGCCATTGGCGCGGCTGCGCCGCCAGATGGTCGCGCGGGGCTACCAGGAGGCCGTGACCTACAGCTTCGTCGCCCCCGAGCTGCAGCAGGCGCTGCATCCCGAGGCGGTATCGCCGACGCTGGCCAACCCCATCTCCAGCGATCTCTCGGTCATGCGCGCGAGCCTCTTTCCGGGGCTGGTGCGGGCCCTGCAGCACAACCTCAACCGCCAGCAGGACCGGGTGCGACTGTTCGAGACCGGTCTCACCTTCCGCGGTGAGCTCGACCACCTGCACCAGACCCCGATGCTCGGGGCGCTGGTCTGCGGGCCTCGCGAGCCGGAGGGCTGGACCGGCGGCAGGGAGCCGGTCGACTTCTTCGACCTCAAGGGCGACCTGGAGAGCCTGCTGGCCCTCGGCGAGCCACAGGCCTGGCGCTTCGAGCCCGGCGAGCATCCGGCCCTGCATCCCGGCCAGTGCGCCCGCATCCTGCATCGCGGCGAGGAGGCCGGCTGGATCGGCACCCTGCACCCGGCGGTGCGCGCCAGGCTCGGCCTCAAGGTCGATGCGCTGCTCTTCGAGGTGCGCCTCGATGCGCTGACCCAGGGCCGGGTACCGGCCTTCACGCCGCTGTCGCGCCATCCCGAGGTGCGCCGCGACCTGGCCTTCCTGGTCGATGAGGGGCTGCCGGTGCAGTCGCTGCTCGACACCATCCGGGCCGAGGCCGGCGAGTGGCTGGTGGAGTCCCACCTGTTCGACGTCTACCAGGGCAAGGGGGTGCCGGAAGGGCTCAAGAGCGTGGCCCTGGGCTTGACCTGGCAGCATCCATCGCGCACGCTTAATGACGAGGAAATCAATCAGTTGGTTGATGCCATCGTCGCGGAGTCCCGTCAGCATCTGGGGGCCGAGCTGCGCGCTTGAGGCCCGGGTGTCTCGTCGATCGGCAGGACCAGCGCCACGAGGACGACAACATGGGTGTGACAAGATGGGTGCGTTGACCAAGGCAGAACTGGCCGAACATCTGCACGCCGAACTTGGCCTCTCCAAGCGCGAGGCCAAGTCCATGGTGGAGGCGTTCTTCGAGGAGATACGCGGCTGCCTGCGCGAGAACGAGCAGGTCAAGCTCTCGGGGTTCGGCAACTTCGACCTGCGCGACAAGCGTGAACGACCCGGCCGCAACCCCAAGACCGGCGAGGAGATCCCGATCTCGGCGCGGCGAGTGGTCACCTTCCGGCCCGGCCAGAAGCTCAAGAGCCAGGTCGAGGGCTATCGCGGCGAGGCCCACTGATTCTCCTGCCGGCCATGAAAAACGCCACTCCGAGGAGTGGCGTTTTTCGTCGACGGTGCCCGGCCTGTCGTCACACGCCGTTGCCGCTCTCCAGCATCCAGGTGATGATCACCTTCAGGACATAGCCCAGCATCCCGGCACCCAGCACCACGAAGAGCATGATGGTGCCGAAGCGGCCGGCCTGGGACTTCTTCGCCAGGTCCCAGATGATGAAGCACATGAAGAGGATCAGGCCGCCGATCATGATCGGGGTGATCCAGGTCTCGAAGGTCTGCTGCATGGCGCCTCCTTGCATGCCGCGGGGAAAGTCCGACTATTATACTCGGGCTCTGGCGCCCCTGCAGGCGCCAGGGCGTGGCCCCATGCCGCACCCCCATGTTAATATCCGACCGAAATTCTCAGGTAAATCCACGACATGCCCATGCTCAAGATCTTCGTAGGTACCATGTATGGCGGTGCCCTGGACGTCGCCGAACAGGTCAAGCCGCTGTTCGAGGAGGCCGGCTACGAGGTGGCCATCTTCGACCAGCCGACCCTCGACGACCTTATCGGCTCGCCCACCGACCTGGCGCTGTTCTGCGTCTCCACCACCGGCAGCGGCGACCTGCCCGGCAACATCGTGCCCTTCGCCCGCGACCTCGAGGAGCAGAGTCCCGGCCTCAATGGGCTGCGCTACGGCCTTATCGCACTGGGCGACAGCTCCTACGGCGACACCTTCTGTGGCGCCGGGCGCTACCTTGATACGCTGCTCGAGGGGCAGGGGGCCCAGCGCCTCGGTGAGCGCCTCGAGGTGGATGCCATGGAGACCTTCATGGCGGACGACGAGGCCCTGCCCTGGGTCGAGGAATGGATCGATGCCCAGCAGCTGAAGGTGGCCTGAGGTGGGCGCGACGCCGACAGCGGAGCGCCTCAGCCTGCTGCTGGGGCTGGGCGTGCTGATGCTGGCGACCCTGCCTCGCTACCAGGTCGGGGGGCACGAGACGCAGCTGTCGCTGATGCTGATGGCACTGGCGGTGGTGGGCGTGGTTGCCGTGCTGCAGTGGCGGTTGCTCCCGGGCGAGGCGCGCTCGCGCCTTCCCGCACTGCTGCGTCGCCTGGGCCTCTGCCTGGGCGCGGGCCTGGTCGTGATGGCGGCCTGGCACGCCCTGACCAGCGACTTCTTCGGCTGGGAGCTGCTGGTCTCCCACGGCGCCACCCTGGGGCTGCTGCTGCATGCCCTGGGGCTGTGGGTCAGGGTGCCTCGCTGAACTCGGCCCCAGCTGCAAGGTTCAAGGAGCAAGTCACAAGACAGCCTTGTAGCCTGTCAGAGTGTGGGCGCACAGTGCTTTCCCCTTGCCCCTTGCCCCTTGCCCCTTGCCCCTTGCCCCTTGCCCCTTGTTCCTACCCCAGCGTATAGCAGGGCACATAGTCCCCGGCGAGCTTCATGCGGCCCTGGTCGACGAAGGAGGCCAGCAGCTCGTCGAGGCGCGCCATCAGCTCCGGCTCGGCGTGCAGGCGGAAGGGGCCATGGGCCTCGATGGAGCGGATGCCTTTCTCCTTGACGTTGCCGGCCACGATGCCCGAGAAGGCGCGGCGCAGGTTGGCGGCCAGCTCGTGGACCGGCTGGTTGCGGTGGAGCGCCAGACCGGCCATGGCCTCGTGGGTGGGCTCGAAGGGCTCCTGGAAGTCCCGGGCCACGGTGAGGCGCCAGTTGTAGTAGAAGGCATCCTGGCGGCTGCGGCGATACTCGGTCACCGCGTCGATGTTCTTGCGCATGGTGCGGGCGACCTCGACGGCGTCGTCGACGACGATGCGATAGAGCCGGCGTACCTCCTCGCCCAGGGTGTAGACCAGGAACTCATCGATGCGCCTGAAGTAGTCGGCAGAGTCGAAGGGCCCGGTAAGGATCACCGGCAGCGCCATGTCGGCATTGTCCGGATGCAGCAGGATCCCCAGCAGGTAGAGGATCTCCTCGGCAGTGCCCACCCCACCCGGGAAGACGATGATGCCGTGGCCCAGACGCACGAACGCCTCGAGGCGCTTCTCGATATCGGGCATCACCACCAGCTCGTTGACGATGGGGTTGGGTGCCTCGGCGGCGATGATGCCGGGCTCCGAGACCCCCAGGTAGCGTCCCTGGGTGCGACGCTGCTTGGCATGGGCCACGTTGGCGCCCTTCATGGGCCCCTTCATGGCGCCGGGCCCGCAGCCGGTGCAGATGTCCAGCTCGCGAAGCCCCAGGTGGTAGCCGACCGACTTGGTGTAATCGTACTCCTCGCGGGAGATCGAGTGGCCGCCCCAGCAGACGACCAGGCTGGGGTCGCGTCCCGGCTTGAGGGTCCCGGCCTTGCGCAGGATATGGAAGACCGCGTTGGTGGTGCCTTCGGCGGTCTGCAGGTCGAAGCGATGGCGGGTCTGGATCTCGTTGTAGACGTAGACGATGTCACGCAGCACCGCGGAGAGGTGCTCGCGGATGCCGCGGATCATCTTGCCGTCGACGAAGGCCTCGGCCGGGGCATTGGTGATCTTGAGGCGAACCCCGCGGTCCTGCTGCAGCACCTCGATGTCGAAGTCCCGATAGGTTTCCAGCAGGGCCAGGCCATCATCGGTGGGGTTGCCGCAGTTGAGGACCGCCAGCGAACAGTTGCGCAACAGCTCATGCAGGCCGCTGCGGGAGGTGTCGTGGAGGCGCTCGACCTCCTGCTGGGAGAGGATCTCGAGGCTGCCTTCCGGCGAGATGGTGGTGGAAATGGTGTCGGGCATGCTTGGCGTTCCCTGTCGTCATGGCGGCATTGCTCGTCCTGCGATGCTATCACGCCGCGCCACGGGCGGGCAGCGCTGTGGGCCTGGCGGCGAGCTGGTAGAATCCGGGCTACCAGGCCACTGCCCGCGACGTGATGCCCCATGTTCAACGCCCGCTATTTCCGCACCTTCATCACCCTGGTCGAGACCGGTAGCTTCACGCGCACCGCCCGCCGCCTGGAGATGACCCAGCCCGGGGTCAGCCAGCACGTGCGCAAGCTCGAGGAGTACCTCGGCAAGCCGCTGCTGGATCGCCAGGGGCGGCGCTTCATGCTCACGGAGAGCGGGCGGCGTGCCTACGACTACGCGCTCAAGCTGTTCGCCGAGCACGAGCAGTTCCGCCACTCCCTGGACAACGACAGCCTGGACAGCGGCGAGTGCCGCCTCGCCTCGCCGGGCAGTGTCGGCCTGATGCTCTATCCCTTCATTCTCGGCCAGCAGCAGATGCAGCCCGGTCTCACGGTGAGCTACAGCTTTGCCTTCAATGGCGAGATCGTCGCCGACGTGCTGGGTGGCCGTCATGACCTGGGGATCGTCACCGAGGCCGTGCGCCATCCCGACCTCGACTGCGAGCCATGGCACCAGGAGCCGCTCTGCCTGGTGGTGCCGGCAGACTTCGCCGGCAACGGCCTGGTCGACCTGATGGGGATCGGCTTCATCAGCTACTCGGGCGGGGAGGATCACGCCGGGGCCCTGCTCCGGGCCAACTTTCCCGACTTTCGCTCCATGAGCCACTTCCCGCGCCAGGGCTTCACCAACGAGGTGAGCATGGTGCTGGATGCCGTGGCGCGCGGGCTGGGGTTCACCGTGGTCTCGCGAGTGGTGCTCGAGACCTCGCCCTGGCAGCGCCAGGTCAAGGAGCTCTCCCTGAATCAGCCGGTCCACGAGACCCTGCACCTGGTCATGCGCACCGGCGAGCAGATGCCGCGGCGCTACGTGCGACTGCTCGAGGGTTATCGCGAGCAGCGACGTCACGAACGCTTCGGTTTCGGCGAGGGGCCGGAGCGCGACGAGGCCTGACGGCAGCAGGCCCCGCCATGGCGGGGCCTGTGTCCTGTCGCGGGGCACGCCGGTGCCAGGCGTGCCGGTCAGTCGCGTCCCTCAGTCACGATACTCGTCGATGCTCGGGCAGGAGCAGATCAGCTGGCGGTCGCCGAGCACGTTGTCGACGCGGTTGACCGCCGGCCAGACCTTGGCGGCCTTGACCGCCTCCGAGGGGAAGGCACCGAGCTCGCGGGAGTAGGGGCGTTCCCAGGCGTCGTCCATCAGGTCGGCCATGGTGTGCGGGGCATTGACCAGGGGGTTGTCGTCCGCCGGCCAGTCGCCGCGCTGCACCGCCGCGACCTCCTCGCGGATCGCGATCATGGCGTCGCAGAAGCGATCGATCTCGTAGCGCGACTCCGACTCGGTGGGCTCGATCATCAGCGTGCCGGGCACCGGGAAGGACATGGTCGGGGCGTGGAAGCCGTAGTCCATCAGGCGCTTGGCGATATCCTCCTCGCTGATGCCCGACTCGGCCTTGAGCGGGCGGATGTCGATGATGCACTCGTGGGCCACGGTGCCGTTGCGGCCCTTGTAGAGCACCGGGTAGTGGCGCTCGAGGCGCGACGCGACGTAGTTGGCGTTGAGGATCGCCAGCTCGGTGGCCTCGCGCAGACCGCGGGCGCCCATCATCTTGAGGTAGGCCCAGGAGATCGGCAGGATCGAGGCGCTGCCGAAGGGCGCCGCCGAGACCGCGCCGCAGCTCGCCTCGACCCCTTCCAGCGGCGTCACCACGTGATTGGAGACGAAGGGGGCCAGGTGGGTCTTGACCCCGATCGGCCCCATGCCCGGGCCGCCGCCGCCGTGGGGGATGCAGAAGGTCTTGTGCAGGTTGAGGTGGCTGACGTCGCCGCCGAAGTCGCCGGGGCGGGTCAGGCCCACCTGGGCGTTCATGTTGGCGCCGTCGATGTACACCTGGCCGCCGTGCCCATGCACGATGTCGCACACCTCGCGCACGCTCTCCTCGAAGACCCCGTGGGTGGAGGGGTAGGTGATCATGATCGCCGAGAGGGCGTCGCTGTGCTGCTCGGCCTTGGCGCGCAGGTCGTCGATGTCGATGTTGCCGTCGCCGTCGCACTCCACCACCACCACCTTCATCCGCGCCATGGCGGCGGAGGCGGGGTTGGTGCCGTGGGCCGAGCTCGGGATCAGGCAGACGTCGCGGTGCCCCTCGCCCTCGGCGGCCTGGTAGCGGCGGATCGCCACCAGGCCGGCGTACTCGCCCTGGGCCCCGGAGTTGGGCTGCATGGAGATGTGGTCGTAG
>NZ_JAWSUJ010000142.1:0-7397 GCF_033549285.1 Halomonas sp. | reverse complement strand
ACCCAGGCCGAGGTGGTGATCTCGCCGGCGACGATGGCCACGCCGGTCTTGACCAGGGTCTCGCAGGCCACCCGGGCGTTCTTGTCGCGGGCGATGATGGCGTCGAGCACCGCATCGGAGATCTGGTCGGCGATCTTGTCCGGATGCCCCTCGGACACGGACTCGGAGGTGAACAGGGAGTATTCGCTCATGGCGTCCTCGGCCCTCTTGGTATCGGCAATAGGCAGTCGCGAAGTCTACACGCTGCGGCTCTCCCGGGCATCCGCGATTTGAGTCGGGGCGGCAAGTCGGCGACAATGAGCGCCCGAATTCGACCGCGCCGCCCCGTCCCGCGGCGTCACCCAGCCAGAAGCCACGTCCGGCCACTCCCCCTGGCCCGACCGTGTCGTGGCCTCCATTCTGCCGCAGGCGAGGAGCTTCCCATGCCGTCCCGTTTCGAACTGGCCAATGCCATACGTGCCCTGTCCATGGATGCCGTCCAGAAGGCCAACTCCGGCCACCCCGGCGCGCCCATGGGCATGGCCGACATCGCCGAGGTGCTGTGGAACGACTATCTCGTCCACAACCCGGCCGACCCCCACTGGCCCGATCGCGACCGCTTCGTGCTCTCCAACGGCCACGGCTCCATGCTGCTCTACTCACTGCTGCACCTGACCGGCTACGAGCTCGGCCTCGAGGAGCTGCAGAACTTCCGCCAGCTGCACGCCAAGACCGCCGGCCACCCGGAATACGGCTATGCGCCGGGCGTCGAGACCACCACCGGTCCGCTGGGCCAGGGGCTGGCCAACGCGGTGGGCATGGCGCTGGCAGAGCGCACCCTGGCGGCCCAGTTCAACCGCCCCGGCCACACCGTGGTCGACCACCACACCTGGTGCTTCGTCGGCGACGGCTGCCTGATGGAGGGCATCTCCCACGAGGTCGCCTCGCTGGCGGGCACCCAGCGGCTGGGCAAGCTGATCACCTTCTATGACGACAACGGCATCTCCATCGACGGCGAGGTCGAGGGCTGGTTCACCGACGACACCGCCAAGCGCTTCGAGGCCTACGGCTGGCATGTGGTGCCCAACGTCGACGGCCACAAGCCCGAGGAGATCAAGGCCGCCATCGAGCTGGCGAAGAGCCACGACGACAGGCCCAGCCTGATCATCTGCAAGACCATCATCGGCTTCGGGGCTCCCAACAAGCAGGGCAAGGAGGAGTGCCACGGCGCCGCGCTCGGCGACGAGGAAGTGGCCGCCGCCCGCAAGCAGCTCGACTGGCCCCACGCACCCTTCCACGTGCCCGAGGAGATCTACCGCGGCTGGGATGCCACCGAGGCCGGCCAGGCCCGCCAGGACGCCTGGCAGGAGCGCTTCGCGCGCTATGCCGATGCCTTCCCCGAGGAGGCCAGGGAGCTCCAGCGCCGCCTCAAGGGCGAGCTGCCGATGGAGCTGACCAGCGAGGCGATGGTCGAGGAGGCCCAGGCCAGGGGCGACAGTGTCGCCAGCCGCAAGGCGTCGCTCGCCTGCCTCAATGAGCTCGGTCCCCAGCTGCCGGAGCTGCTCGGCGGCAGCGCCGACCTGGCCCCCTCCAACCTGACCTTCTGGCAGGGTGCCCAGGCGATCAGCCCCGACGCGCCCGGCGGCAACTACCTGCACTACGGCGTGCGCGAGTTCGGCATGGCCGCCATGATGAACGGCATCTCCCTGCACGGCGGCTTCATGCCCTTTGGGGCCACCTTCCTGATCTTCTCGGAATACATGCGCAATGCCGTGCGCATGGCGGCGCTGATGGGCACGCAGGCCATCCATGTGTTCACCCATGACTCCATCGGCCTGGGGGAGGACGGCCCGACCCACCAGCCGATCGAGCAGCTGACCACCCTGCGCTCCACCCCCAACCTGGCCACCTGGCGCCCCTGCGACGCGGTGGAGACCGCCGCGGCCTGGAATGCCGCCATCAAGCGCCGCTCCGGCCCCACTGCCCTGGTCTTCTCGCGCCAGGGACTGCCCCACCAGGCGCGCAGCAAGCAGCAGCTGGCCGACATCCAGCGCGGTGGGTACGTATTGAAAGAGAGCATCCTCAAGGACGAGGTGGTGACGCCTGACCTTATCCTGATCGCCACCGGCTCCGAGGTCGGCCTGGCCATGGACGCCGCCGCCAGGCTCGAGGAGCAGGGGCGCGCCGTGCGCGTGGTCTCCATGCCCTCCACCGACCTCTTCGATCGCCAGGACGCCGAGTACCGTGAGCGGGTGCTGCCCGCCGCCGTCACCGCGCGGCTGGCCATCGAGGCCGGCCATCGCGACTTCTGGTACAAGTACGTGGGCCTGAACGGTGCCATCGTCGGCATGACCACCTTCGGCGAGTCCGCCCCGGCCGGCGACCTCTTCAAGCACTTCGGCTTCACCGTGGACAATGTGGTCGCCGAGGCCTCGTCCCTGCTGGGCTGAGCCCGTCAGGCGTCTCCTCGTTCCGAACGCAAGCGGGCCCGGCAGATGCCGGGCCCGCTTGCGTTGGTGGCCATGATCGCCTCAGGCGAGGGTCACTTCCGGTGACAGGTAGACGTCCTGGATGGCGTTGAGCAGTTCGATGCCCTCGGCCGTGGGCTTCTGGAAGGCCTTGCGCCCGGAGATCAGCCCCATGCCACCGGCACGCTTGTTGATCACCGCGGTGCGCACCGCCTCGACGAGGTCGGAGGCGCCCTTGGAGCCACCACCGGAGTTGATCAGCCCGGCACGTCCCAGGTAGCAGTTGGCCACCTGGTAGCGCGCCAGGTCGATGGGGTGGTCCGAGGTCAACTCATCGTAGACCTTGGCGTGGGTATGGCCGAAGCCGATGTCACGGTAGCCGCCGTTGGTCTCGGGCAGCTTCTGCTTGACGATATCGGCCTTGAGGGTGGCCGCCAGGTGGTTGGCCTGGCCGGTCAGGTCGGCGGCCACGTGGTAGTCGGTGCCATCCTTCTTGAAGTCCGGGTTGCGCAGGTAGGCCCAGAGCACCGTGACCAAACCCAGCTCGTGGGCGCGCTCGAAGGCCTCGCTGATCTCCATGATCTGGCGACGGCTCTCGTGGGAGCCGAAGTAGATGGTCGCCCCCACGGCCACGCAGCCCATCTCGAAGGCCTGCTCGACCTGGGCGAACAGCGTCTGGTCGTAGATCGACGGGTAGCTCAGCGTCTCGTTGTGGTTGAGCTTGAGGATCATCGGGATCCGGTGGGCATAGCGGCGCGCCACGCTGGCCAGGCCGCCGAGGGTCGAGGCCACGGCGTTGCAGCCGCCTTCGATGGCCAGCTCGACGATGTTGGCCGGATCGAAGTAGCGCGGGTTCGGCGCGAAGGAGGCCCCCGCCGAGTGCTCGATGCCCTGGTCCACCGGCAGGATGCTGAGATACCCGGTGCCGGCCAGGCGGCCGTGGTCGAACAGGGCCTGCATGTTGCGCAGCACGTTGGGGCGACGGTCGCTCTGGGCCATCACCCGGTCGACGAAGTCCGGGCCGGGTGGGTGGATCGTCTCGGCGGGCACGCCGCGGCAGACGTGTCCCAGCAGGGTGTCGGCCTCGCTGCCCAGCAGCTTGGTGATATCGTTCATGTCGTTCCTCTCCTTGGTACCGGTGAATACGCTCTTCCCAGCGTAGGGGAAAACCGTACCGAGAGGAGGCCGCGCATGCAACGGCAACGCCTGCCCGCACGGGGCAGGCGCTGCCGGGTCAGCGCCCGCTCAGGCCGCCTTGACCTCGATGCGCCGCCGCCGGTGGGTCTCCTTGCGCGGCAGCACCAGTTCCACCACGCCATTGTCGATGCGTGCCTGGATGGCCTCGGCATCGATCTCGTGGCTGAGGGTGAAGCGCCGCGCATAGCGCTGGGCCCGGACCTCGGCATAGATCGCGGTCAGCCCCTCGGGCATCTCGAGGCGCACCTCGCCTTCGAGGCTCAGCACGTTGTTGTCCACCTCGATATGCAGCGACTCGCGGGTCACGCCGGGCATGTCGGCGACCAGGTGCAGCGCGTTGCCGTCCTCGAAGATATCCACCGGCGGCAGCAGGGTCTCCACCTCGCGCTCGGCCGGCGCCTGGGGGGCATCGTGTCGGGTCACATCGTTCATCTCGCTCACCTCCTCGGAAGTCCTCGAACACACGACCTGTCTCACGCCGCCTGGATCGCGATGCGCCGCGGCTTGAGCTCCTCGCGCTTGGGCAGCAGTACCTCGCACACCCCGTCATGGAAGCGCGCCTCGGCACGCTCGACATCCAGGCCATCCGGCAGCGCCAGCGAGCGGCTGAACTCGCCACGGAAGCGCTCGCGGCGAAAGTCGGTGCGTGCAGGCTCGTCCTCGCGCGCGGCGTCGGGTCCACGCCGGCCGGAGACGGTCAGCACGTTGTCCTGGAGGCTCACCTCCAGGTCCTCGGCCGACAGGCCGGCGGCGAACACGTAGACCCGTATCGCATCGTCGGTGCGCCCCACGTTGATCATCGGGAAGCTGCCGCGGGGCACCGAGCGGATATCCGCGGCACCGGCCTCGGGCAGCATCTCGTCCATCAGTTGCCGGAACCAGTCCACGCCCTGGGTCCGGCCGGTATCGAAACGCCTGAGATCTCCGAACATCACGAACACCTCCTACGCTGATTGACCTCGAGTCGATGGGTGGGGGACGCCGCTCGAGCTGACATCGCCCCGGTAATCTGCACAATAGGAGCGCTTCGAGGCTTTTCAAGGGGGCCATGACGCGCCCGCCACCCTGCTCACGAACGCTCTTCCAAAAGGATATCCCCATGCCGGCACTGCGCGGCTTTCTCTGGCTGCTGGGCTTCCTGCTGCTCGGCGAGATCCTGGTGACGCTCACCGGGCTGCCGGTCTCCGCCGGCGTGGTCGGCATGCTGCTGCTGACGACCTGGCTGCTGCTCCACGGCGGCAGCTTCGACGATATCGCCGCCGCGGCCCAGCCGCTGATCGCCGTGCTGGCGATGCTGATCATGCCGGGGGTGGTGGGCGTCTTCTTCCTCGTCGAGGAGCTCGCCGGCCAGTGGACGGCGATCCTCGCGGCGCTGGTCGGTGGCACCCTGCTCAGCGTGTTCACCACCCTGTGGCTGATGCGCCGGCTGATGGGAGAGACGCAGGGCGACCCCGCGGAGCCCGGCCATGGCTGAGCTGCTCGACCACCTGCTGGCCACCCCGATCCTGGCCATCGCCCTGACCCTGGCCGCCAATGTCGCCGGCATCCGACTGCTCAGGGCCATGGGTGCCCCCGCCTGGTGCCCGCCGATCCTGGTCGCCTCGCTGCTGCTGGCCGGCGTGCTGGCCCTGCTCTCCATCGACTACGCGGACTATCGCCGGGGGGCGGCCTGGCTGATGTTGCTGCTGGGCCCGGCCACGGTGGCCCTGGGGTTGCCGCTGCACCAGCAGATGCCGCAGATCCGCCTGCTGTGGCGACCGCTGCTGGCCTGCCTGCCGCCGGCGGCGCTGCTCGCCGCCGTTTATGCGGTGGGCATCGCCTGGCTGTTCGGCGCCCCGCCCGAGACCCTCGCCTCGCTGGCGCCCAAGTCGGTCACGGCCCCCATCGCCATCGGCATCACCGAGCAGCTCGGCGGCTCGGTTTCGCTGATGATGGGGGGCCTGCTGATCACCGGGGTGATGGCCATCGGCTTCGTCGGCCTGGGCGCGCGCCTGCTGGGGATCCGCGACGAGCGCATCATCGGCTTCGCCCTGGGCCTCAATGGCCACGCCCTGGGCACGGTGCGTGCCTTCGAGATCGGCCCCGTCGCCGGCGCCTTCGCCTCGCTGGGCATGAGCCTGACCGGCATCGTCAGCGCCCTGCTGCTGCCGCTCGCCTGGCGACTGGTGGGCCCCTAGAGCAGACGATCGGGGCGCAGATGCGCTAGAATCGCCGCTTCGTGTTTCCCGGTCCCGGAGTCCCTGTCACCCCATGGCCCTTCGCATCGCCATCAACGGATACGGCCGCATCGGCCAGTGCGTGCTGCGTGCCCTCGTCGAGAGCGAGGCGTCGCGCCACGCCTCGCACGAAGAGCCGCGCCTCGAGGTCGTGGCGATCAACGAGCTCTCGGACCTCGCCACCATCGCCTACCTGACCCGCTACGACACCACCCATGGCCGCTTCCCCGGCAGCGTGGCGGTGGAGGACGAGCGGCTAGTGGTGAACGGCCGGGCCATCCGGGTGCTCTGCGAGCCCGACCCGGCGAGGCTGCCCTGGGGCGAGCTCGGCATCGACCTGGTGCTGGAGTGCTCCGGCAGCTTTCGCGACCGGGCCACCGCCGAGCGCCACCTCGCCTCCGGCGCCGGGCGGCTGCTCTTCTCCCAGCCCGCGGAGAGCGACGTCGATGCCACCATCGTCAGCGGCATCAACGACCATACCCTGGCCGCGCACCACCGCATCGTCTCCGCGGCCTCCTGCACCACCAACTGCCTGGTGCCGGTGCTCACCGTGCTCGACGAGGCGCTTCAGATCGAGCACGGCGTGACCACCACCATCCACTCGGCGATGAACGACCAGCCGGTGATCGACGCCTACCACCAGACCGACCTGCGCCTGACCCGCTCGGCGATGCACTCCATCGTGCCGGTCGATACGGGCCTCGCCCGCGGCATCAACCGCCTGATGCCCCACCTGGCCGGTCGCTTCGAGTGCCTTCACGTGCGGGTGCCGACCATCAACGTCTCGACCATGGACCTGTCGATCTGCGTGCGCCACGACACCACGGCCGAGGCGATCAACGCCCTGCTGGCCGAGGCGAGCCGTGGCCGCCTCGCCGGGCGGCTCGGCTACACCGAGGAGCCGGTGGCCTCGGTCGACTTCAACCACGATCCGCGCTCCGGTATCGTGGACGCCACCCAGACCCGGGTGGCCGGTGGCCGCCTGGTCAAGCTGCTGTGCTGGTTCGACAACGAGTGGGGCTTCGCCAACCGCATGCTCGATGTCGCCCGGCGCCTGGCCGCCCTGCCCCCGGCACCGCCCGAGCCCCCTGACAGATGACCTCCCTTCGGCTTTCCCAGACGAGGAACCTGCTTCCATGAACGTGCGCAAGATGACCGACCTCGACCTCAACGGCCAGCGGGTGCTGATCCGTGAGGACCTGAACGTGCCCGTCAAGCACGGCAAGGTGACCAGCGATGCCCGCCTGCGGGCCAGCCTGCCGACCATCCAGGCCGCCCTGGACGGCGGCGCCCGGGTGATGCTGATGAGCCACCTGGGCCGCCCCACCGAGGGCGAGCCGGCCGAGGAGTTCTCGCTGGCCCCGGTGGCCGAGCACCTGGGCGAGCTGCTGGGCCGCCCGGTGCGCCTGGTGCAGGACTACCTGGGCGGCGCGGTCGAGGTCGCCGACGGCGAGGTGGTGCTGCTGGAGAACGTGCGCTTCAACCCGGGCGAGAAGAAGGACGACGAGGCGCTCGCCCGGCAGTACGCCGCGCTCTG
>NZ_JAWSUJ010000141.1:0-7522 GCF_033549285.1 Halomonas sp. | reverse complement strand
TTCTCACGGTGGCGGCGAGAACACCGCCAATGCCGTATCGGTTCCTGAAGATGGCTGACTGTTATGCGTAATCAGGTTATTCTTTTCCTCCAAGCTACGGGCCTCATAAGTTAGCTCAATCCAATTTTTTTTAGTTTCTTCAAATACGCTAGAAAGCTTGCCTTTATTTCTTTTATCCAGCAGCTCATGAAAACTAAAATCCCACGATATTTCGTGTGAGTCCCAATCCTTTTTAGCAATCTCCACTAACCTAGTAGAGTCAGATTCGACAGGAGTAAATGGAAGCTTAGAAACTTGTCCGACCTCAAGCCCTATCGTGGGGGAAAGTGCCTCTAGATAATAAGGAGCAACCTTGGAGTTCAAATATACTCCTAAGTTGTTAAGCAATTGATCTTCACCATATATTGCAGGACCTTTATGGCCCAGGATGAATCCTTCTGGGCAGAACCTAAAAGCAGTGCTTTTTCCTGATATTAAGGTCCATGTCAAAGCCTTTTGGAAATAAAAGCCTCTGTTTATGACGCGGCCGTTTGACTTAACTCTGGCGCCGGGTGTATTATCAATATATGAGCAAACTTCCTCTCCATTGTTAATGAAATTTACTACATATTGATTGTTCCCATACCACTTTTTGAAGTCTCCTCCTTTCAAAAATGGAAACCATTTTTTTCCCGATTCATATGCTTGCTCGCTATTTTTAGAAAAAAACTCAATGTTAGATGCACTAACTTCGGGCCAGTGCCTAAGGAACTTTTCGTCGTTTGTAGTTGCCATGCCCTGTCGAGGTGATGAAATACTACCAACCAAATTCGATTGTTTGAATACTTTTACAGTATCGACAGGCAGCCAATATGCTACCGGGCATCCAGGAATATTATTGAAATCGTCCGGCTTGGCCTCGTAGAACCAACCGCACTCGCGGTTCTGAATGGCTTCCCGTAGCGAGTCTTTTTTCTCTGCTTCAGACTTACCTTCTACTAGTCGTAAATAAGAACCCACATAGCCGGGCTTAGCGAATTTCTCCATCACAAAGGCTGTGGCTGAAACCACCTCCCCGCTGATACTATCGAACGCCCTTCCACCAAGGTGCGCCATTGTGATGATAGTTGTCTGCTTCAGAAGCCATTCACGAAATTTTTCATAGCTGGATAGGAACATCCACGACTGCATATTGATCTGGGCATTGTAGCCCTGCGGGGCCAGCAGACTGAATGCATGCTCCATAAAAATGGCAAATAAGTCAGACTTGCTGTTGGGGTATGCTTGTTTGGCATAATCCTTCAGCGCCTTGTTCATTCCCTTATTGCCCATATAGGGAGGGTTGGCAATCACCGCATCGTAGCGCAGTGCCAGTATCCACGCCTGCTGCACAACCGCCATCAACTGCCGGGCAGCCGTCTTCTGCATGGTATCGCCGCTGTCGGCGAGCTCAGTTATCTCCTCCAGGAAGGTCTTGAGAGGTGCTTCAAAACTGTTGGGCACCTCAATCAGCGAGCCGAAGGTCTTGGCGTCCTGGAAGCGATCGATCAAGTCGACGATGGCCTTGTAGGTGTTGTCGTTGCTGGAGAGCTCTTTCTGCTCACTCTCGAACAGGCTCTGGGATTGGCCCTGGTGCCAGCTGCCGGTGAGGTTGAGATCGCGCCACAAGGTACGGACATCCAGGTGCTGGGTGCTCTGCAGGGCCATCACGTTGAGGCGGATGCCACGGCTGAAGATCCGGCGGTCGTCTTCCCGGGCCTTCATCAGCAGCGCGAAGCCGGCGAGCTGGGCGGCGCGGTCGTCGATATCCAGGCCGAACAGGTTGTTCTCCAGGACCAGCTTGGGAATGTCTCGGGAGCGGTAGCCGCGCTCCTCGTAGATGGCCTTCAGCACGTTGTAGGCCTCGACCAGGATATGGCCGGAGCCACAGGCGGGGTCGAGCACCTTGATCGTCTCGGGATCGATGCTCGCCGGGGTGATGGCGTCCAGCTGGGCCTGCACCTCGGGCTCCTGCTCGGCGGGCTCGATGTAGTACGGCATCTCGCCCTTGAGGAGGGAGTGCGGGTAGGTCTGCAACCACTGGCGCCCCACGGAGTTCTGGACCAGGTACTGAACGATCCAGTTGGGGGTGAACAGCTGGGTGGCGGCGGGAATGTCCTCGCTCTTCACCACCTTGCCGATCACCTGGTCCTTCTTCTCGGCAATGTAGAACTGGTAGAGCCAGCCGATCACCTCGACGTCCTGCCAGTCCTCCTCGGGAATCGCTTCCACCAGCTCGCGGATCAGCGAGTCGGTCTTGGTCAGGTTGTCGGGCAGGAGCAGCTCGCTGGCGTCGTCCAGCGGCTCGAACAGGAACGGCATGGCCTCATGCAGGGCGTGGCACTGGGCCAGCAGCAGCTCGCGGTAGAGGGCCTCGTCATGGGTGCCGTCGAGCTTCAGCTCGTGGACGCGGGCGGTATCCAGCCCGGGCAGATCGATCTCCAGGCAGTCATCGAGGATCTGGAAGCCGCCCGCGTGGTCTGGGTGGGAGAGCACCTGCCGGCCATGATCCAGATAGCCCTTGAGCTCCATGAAGCGGATCGCACACAGGCGGTTGAACCAGCTGTAGGCCGCCTGCTCCATGGCTTGCTCGAAGCCCAGCTGGTTCACCCACTTGGCCAGCGCCTCGCGGGGGCCGCGCAGCGCCTTGGGAAAACTGTGGGTCTGGCCATCCAGGGCGCTGATCAGCATCACGTCGCCACGCACTTCCGCGGGCGCGATATGGCCCTTGGTGATGCCGTAGCGCGCGGCCTGGCGGGTCATGGTCTCGATGAAGCGGGTACGCGCCTTGGGGGCGTACTTCTTGATGTTCCCTGTGTTCATGCTGGATTCCTGATCGTGCGGGTTGCCGTGGGGCAAATGGAGCGTGGCGGCCCCGTGCTCTGAGAGACGGGGCTGCCCGGTATAGCAGCGGCTTAGCGGATGCGAATGCGCTTGTTGGCCTGGATGGCGTCATCGAGCTCGCGCTTGAGCGCGTCAAGGAAGGCATCGACTTCCTGCTGGCTCTCCAGGTAGACCCCTTCATGGGTGCGGCTGAGCACCTGGCTGACGCTGACGTTGGCCACCGGCTTGGGTGCGGCGACTCGGGTGGGCACCGGCTCACGCACTTCACCGGTCAGTGTGCCGGTATCACCGCTGCCGTCGCCCTGTGATGAGCCGCCCTCGCCAGCGGGCTTGGCATCAGGATCCGGTTTGCCGCCGTTATCAACCTTCTCGCGGGCGAGGCGCTGGCGTTCGGCTTCGACTTCCTGTTCGCGGTGGAGCTCGTCAAGGCTCTCCTGCTCGCGATCATTGGCGGTATCACCCTGCAGCAGGTAGATCTGGGCGATGCTGAGTGCGGCTTCGATATCCTGCTTGAGCAGCTGCAGGGGGCGCAGCAGGCGGTTACTGAGCTCCGGGGTGCCGATGCCGCTCTTGACGATCTCGGCGCTGACCCGGGCGATGCGCTTGTCGATCAGGCCGATGGCGTGTTCGCGCTTCTGCTCCAGCAGCTGGGTATTGGTCTCGTCGACGGTCTGGATTAGCCCGGCGACCTTCTGCAGCATGGCGTAGGGCGCTTCAGACGCGTAGATGCGGTCCAGCTCGGCCAGGGCTGTCTTCGCCTCGGGCTCCTTCTCCAGCGCCGGGCGGTTGGGGGCGAAGCGGGTCAGCGCCTGGTCGAGCTGCTTCCAGGTGGTGAGCTGCTTGGTGAAGAACTCGTGGAGGTCGCGGTACTCCTCTTCGAGATCGAGGAGATCTTCCTGCTGGTCGGCCACCGCCGTGAAGAAGTCAAAGCTGTCGTCGATGCGCAGCAGGCGCTCGACCTCCTTGAGGGTGCTGTCGATGGCGGCACGGCCCGGGAAGCGGCCCACCTCGGTCTTGCTGCGGTAGGCCTCCAGGTCTTTTTTCCAGGTGCTGAACTGATAGACGTAGAAGGCGTAGAGCTCGGTCTCGCTGGAGGGCCCGAGCTTGGTGAAAAGGTCCTTGGTGAGGTTGCGCACCTGGCGCAGCACGGCGTCATCGGTCTGGCGCTTCTTCTGGATGCGTACCTCGCTGCGCCGCCGGCTGTTGTTGAGTAGCTCGAAGGCCTCCTTGCCGGGCAGCGCCGGGCCGGCGGTGTGGAAGGTGAGTCTTCCTGCGGCATACAGCCGTCCGAGGATCAGCAGGGTCTCCTCCACCGGCCAGCCGAAGGGGCGGTTGTTGAAGCGCTCCAGCAGCGGGTTGAGGGGCACCGGCTCGCCGCCGTGCAGGCTGATGTACTGCTCCACCTCGCGCACCGCCTGGGGGTTGCCTTCCTCGCCGTCGAGTTCGATGGCCTGCTGACCGATGTCGTCGGCGGTCATCACGGCGACAAGCTCGCGCATGGGGTCGGGGGTGAGCACCTGCAGGTAGCCGAGCTTGCTGTAGGTATTCTCCAGCAGGTACTGGCAGGCGTCGTCGAGGCGGGTGCTCAGATTGCTGCAGTTGATGTCGAGCTTCTGGCCCAGGGCGTAGACATCGGCATCCAGCAGCATGTCCTCCAGGCGAACTAGCAAGTGCTTGCGACGCTCCTGGTTCTCCCGACCGCGGTCGGCCAGGATACGCTCCACGCTGCTATCGCCGGAGGCGGCATTCAGGCGGATGTACTTCTCGGTCTTGAGGTAGGTGCGCAGGTCGTCGAAGAAGGCCTTGTTGTCGCCCAGGCGGATCAGCACCTGGCCCTGGTTCTCATTGCTGCGGTGGATGCAGCCCGCTTCGCCGTTCTGGACCGAGTAGCTCTGGACGTAATCGATATCCAGCGGCGAGACCACCTCGACGCGCAGCTGACTCTGGAAGCGGCCGTCGATGGTGTGGCCGTCCAGATAGCGGCCGATGGTGTAGTCGGTTTTGTTGAGGGGGTAGCGGTACTTGTTGCGGTCGCGCAGGCGGTCCTTGTAGATCATCTCGGCCAACAGCTTGTTCTCGTCACTGCTGGTGATCTCGGTGGCCTTGATCTTGCGCGTGATGTCGCGCTCCTCGTTGGTGAGGAACAGGTACTCCTCGCCGTTGCGGGTGACCAGGCTCTCCTTCTCCAGCCGCGCCAGGGTGCCTTCCAGACGCTCGCGGATTGCCAGGCGGTCGTCGTCGATGCGAGTGATGGAGAGCGTGACCAGGTTGTCGAGGGTGCCCTTGACCAGATCCACATAGCGGATCATGAACAGGGTGCGCAGGATCTCGACGTCGAAGTCATCCAGCGCGACGTTCTCGCTAGCCTGGTCGATGGTGCGCTTCACTGCGGTATCGAGGAAGCCCTCCACTGCGCGGTAGAAGCTGTGCATCGGTACCAGGGCACCGACCTCCTGGTCGCCCACCGCCTTGGCGGCCATCTGGAAGGCGTCGAGCATGGAACGCTCGCCGTAGGCCAGATGCGCCCCGGTGGCGCCGACCTTGCGGATCTCCTCGAAGACCTTCTGGACCAGCTGGAAGTGATACGGCACGAAGGGGTAGTTGGCGACGAAGCTCTCCACGCCGTCGACGTTCTTGAGCGTGGGGCCGGAGCGGTCGAAGGTGAGCTGGTTGCGCAGCACTGCACCCTTGGCCTCGAACACCTGGGCCAGCTCGCCGCTGGCCTCCGGGGTCTTGGCCAGCAGGCGCTTGCGGATCACCTCGTCGGAGTTGGAGCTCGACAGCGACAGGCGGGTCTTGAAGCGCCCGGCGATCTTGGAGAAGTCGTTGGCCTTGGCGGCGGTCATCTCGCCGAGCACGGCGTCCATGTCAGCCTGGGAGGTGACCACGATCCAGGCGCGGCCACCGCAGATGGTGCCGAGGTTCTCGGTCAGCGTCTGCAGGGTCAGCATCAGGCGGGTGTTGCTGCCGATGAACTGACCCACCTCATCCACCATGAAGACGATGCGCTGGGTCGGGGACTTGGCGTCCAGGTACTCCTTTACCCAGCGGCAGAAGTTCTCCACTGAAACGCTGAAGGTCTCCTCGGAATCCTCGAACCACTTGTGGGCCGCCTCCGGGGAGAGATCCAGCGCCTGGCTGATCGCCTGCTCGATGTCGTCCTGATAGAACTGGAAGCCGTCGCGCTCCTCTTCCCAGACCATACCGCTGGCCTCCTGGAAGGCCGCCTTGAAGTGCTCCAGCACGCCGCGCTGGGCCAGGTGGCGCTCCATGTGGGCGATATGCGGGTGATCGCCGCTGAAGCCCTGGTACTCGTTGAACACCCGCAGGAAGACGTTGAGGATCGGGTTGCCGCCGTCGTTGGAGCTCGCCTTGCTGTCGATGTTGAACAGGATGACATCGGCCGGCTGCTGTACCGCCTTGGTGACGTCGGCGCGGATCATCGGATCGTGGAGCTTGTGCTCGTCGAAGAACTCGGCGGCGCGGCGGTGGTTGCCGGCCTCATCCTCGGCCTCGATGTTGGCCAAGAGGTACGAGAGCGCCTTGAGGAAGTGCGACTTACCTGAGCCGAAGAAGCCCGAGATCCACACCCCGACCCGGTTGGCGATGGAGGGATCACTGAGCGGCGTGGCGTAGGACTCGAAGAAGGCACGGAAGTGCTTCTCCAGCTCGTTGGTCACCACGTACTCGTCGAGCTCCTGGTAGACCGTCTCGCGGTCCTTCTGGTCGGCCTTCACCACGCCATTGATGGGTCGGTTCAAGGGTTTCTGGAAGAGGTCCTGGATACGCATGTCCAATCGATTCCTTAACGGGCAACGCCTCGCTCCCGTGGCGGGGCAAGGCGGTCAACAAAGCGGGTACCAGCGCAGCACGGCTGCCGGCTGGCCATCAGATCGAGAGTTCCCTAAGGACTGACTGCGTCGGGCGCCCATGCGTCACGGCACGAGAGAAAACGCCCGGTAGTAGTGGTTACTGGCGATCTGGTTGAAGAGGGTCAGGCTCTGGCCGTCATAGCGGCCAGGATAGAAGAGCACCAACGGCTTGTGGCCGAGCCTGCCGTGCAGCGCATTGAGCAAACTGTGGGCACGCATCACCGGCCAGACGCTACCCACGCCTGACAGAAGAATGATATCGGGGTCGTCCGACAGCGCGTGTCGGATAAGGAAGGGGGCGAACTTGTCCATGTGCAGCGGGCCGCGCAGCGCCTTGAGCAGCGCCGCATCGCCCTTGGTCTGCTGCATGGCGATGGCCTTGTCGAGAAAGCCACGCTCATGGAGATAGTCGCGCAGCATGCGCAGCAGGTTGACGTGGTCGACCGTCAGCTCGCTGTGCTGACGGGACAGTACCCCTTCCAGGAAGGTGAGGTACTCACGAACCTGCAGCTCGTGCTCGGGGGGATAGTCGAAGATCCAGAAGCCGATCTCGTTGCCCAGCCCCTGGCCGGAGAGGAAGGCCTCGCTGGTGATCTTCTCGGCGATCTGGTTGAGGCGATCCTTCAGATGAGGATCTTCGCGGTGGGACGGCCCCTGCGTGAGCGGTGACATACGGCTCTCATCCTTGCGTCCGGTGTCGTTCTTTTCGTTACCTGATTACGCATAACAGTCAGCCATCTTCAGGAACCGATACGGCATTGGCGGTGTTCTCGCCGCCACCGTGAGAA
>NZ_JAWSUJ010000140.1:0-7634 GCF_033549285.1 Halomonas sp. | reverse complement strand
GTACGCCGCGCTCTGCGACGTCTACGTGATGGACGCCTTCGGCACCGCCCACCGCGCCCAGGCCTCCACCCACGGCGTGGCACGCTTCGCTCCCACCGCCTGCGCTGGCCCGCTGCTGGCTGCCGAGCTCGACGCCCTGGAGAAGGCGCTCGCCACCCCGGCGCGCCCCATGGTCGCGGTAGTCGGCGGCTCCAAGGTCTCCACCAAGCTCGAGGTGCTCAACGCCCTCTCCGAGAAGTGCGACCAGCTGATCGTCGGCGGCGGCATCGCCAACACCTTCATCGCCGCGGCCGGCTACAACGTGGGCAAGTCGCTGCACGAGGCCGAGCTGATCGACCAGGCAAGGGCGCTGATGGAAAGGGTCGAGATCCCGCTGCCCACCGACGTGGTGGTGGCCACCGAGTTCTCCGAGTCGGCCGAGGCCGTGGTCAAGCCGGTCGACCAGGTGTCCGATGACGAGATGATCCTCGACATCGGGCCGGAAACCGCCGGCCGCCTGGGGGGACTGCTCAAGGATGCCGGCACCATCCTTTGGAACGGCCCGGTGGGCGTGTTCGAGATCGACCAGTTCGGCAAGGGCACCGAGGCGCTGTCGTTGGCCATCGCCGAGAGCAACGGCTTCTCCATCGCCGGCGGCGGCGACACCCTGGCGGCCATCGACAAGTACGCCATCGAGGACCGCGTCTCCTACATCTCCACCGGCGGTGGCGCCTTCCTCGAGTACGTGGAAGGCAAGACCCTGCCGGCGGTGAAGGCCCTGGAAGACGCCGCCGCGCGCTGAGGCACCCGCCCCCTCGAACTCCACGATCCGGCGTGGCCACCGCGGCCACGCCGTCATGACGTCCCATACAGAACAGGTGAATCCATGGCTCTGATCAGCATGCGCCAGCTGCTGGACCACGCCGCCGAGCATGGCTACGGCGTGCCGGCCTTCAACGTCAACAACCTCGAGCAGATGCGCGCCATCATGGAAGCCGCCGACGAGACCGACTCGCCGGTGATCGTCCAGGCCTCCGCCGGCGCGCGCAAGTACGCCGGCGCCCCCTTCCTGCGCCACCTGATCCTGGCCGCGGTGGAGGAGTTCCCGCATATCCCGGTGGTCATGCACCAGGACCACGGCACCAGCCCCGCCGTCTGCCAGCGCTCCATCCAGCTCGGCTTCTCCTCGGTGATGATGGACGGCTCCCTGGGCGAGGACGGCAAGACCCCGATGGACTACGACTACAACGTCGACGTCACCCGCCGCACCGTGGAGATGGCCCATGCCTGTGGCGTCTCGGTGGAGGGCGAGCTGGGCTGCCTGGGCAGCCTGGAGACCGGCATGGCCGGCGAGGAGGACGGCATCGGCGCCGAGGGCAAGCTGGACCCCGACCAGTTGCTCACCGACCCGGAAGAGGCCGCCGACTTCGTCAAGTCCACCGGCGTGGACGCCCTGGCCATCGCCATCGGCACCAGCCACGGCGCCTACAAGTTCACCAAGCCGCCCACCGGCGACACCCTCTCCATCCAGCGCATCAAGGAGATCCACGCCCGCATCCCCGAGACCCACCTGGTGATGCACGGCTCCTCCTCGGTGCCCCAGGAGTGGCTGGCGGTGATCAACGAGTTCGGTGGCGCCATCCCCGAGACCTACGGCGTGCCGGTCGAGGAGATCGTCGAGGGCATCAAGCATGGCGTGCGCAAGGTCAACGTCGACACCGACCTGCGCCTGGCCTCCACCGGCGCGGTGCGCCGCTTCCTGGCCGAGAACCCCGCCGAGTTCGATCCGCGCAAGTTCCTCAAGGCCTCCACGGCCGCCATGAAGGCGATCTGCAAGGCGCGTTACGAGGCCTTCGGTACCGCCGGCAACGCCTCGAGGATCACGCCGATCAACCTCGAGGAGATGTTCCTGCGCTACGAGCGCGGCGAGCTCAACCCCAGGGTCAAGTGATCAGCACGCGTTGATCCACAGGGGCGGCCGCGAGCCGCCCCTGTCGTTTCCGGCGAATGCCGCCCTCAGCGGAGGCGGCCGACCACGGCGAGCCCCTTGTCACCCGGCCTGGCCACGACGACCTCGCCGGATCCGACGCCACCGCCCACCAGGGCGGCGATGTTGACCTGGTGGGTGACCAGCACCAGGGTGCCCTCGCCATCCCAGTCGCGGATCAGCTCGCGTACGGCGCGGGTGCGGCCGTCGGCCTCGCCACGGTCGCGAAAGAAGGAGTCCAGTGCCGGGGTGGGATTGACCACGCCGAGCCCCAGCAGTTCGGCGGTCTCGAGGGCGCGGCACCAGCGGCTGGAGCGCACCGCCGCCACCTCGATACCCTTCTCGCGAAACCGCTCGCCGATCCGGCGCGCCTGCTCACGCCCCTCCGCCGAGAGGTTGCGCTGGGTGGCGCAGTCGTCGAGCACAAAGCCCGGCGGGTCGCCGATACCGGGGGCCAGGGCATGGCGCATCAGGGCCACATGGCCTCCCTGCGCCAGGGCCTGCCAGGCCGCCGCGTCGCCTTGCCGGCCCTGAGCCTCGGCCTGACGGGGAGAGACCAGGCCCATGAGGCCTGGCAGCAGAAGGGCCAGCACCAGCAAGGCCTGCCACGATGGCATCGGAAGGCGTCGCATCTTGTTGACCTCGCAATCTGGGCACAGGGGACGGGCCCCCTCGTGCCTTCAGCCTAGCCCATGCCGCCCGGCCCAAGCGATCTGGCCAACCGGCCGGCCAGTCCCTTTCCTGGTACCGCGCCCGGAAGTGCCATTCGTCGCCACCGACCTCATGGCGGATCGCCGCGACGATGTCGGGATCGAGGGCGGGATCATTCGGGGCATAGGGCGCGACGAGCTGACCACTTGCAGCCCCTCGCCGGGCCTACCTAGAGTGAAGGCGAAGCGTCACCATGGAGAGAGACGACATGAAACCTGCTTGGCAACTGCTCGGGCTGGCCGCCTTGCTCCTCCTGCTCGGCACCCAGCCGAGCCTGGCGGACGACGGCGCCAACGGCAACGACGCCGCCTCGGTGGAAGGCCAGCGTGCCAGCGAAGCCGATCCCGACCTGCAGAGCACCCCCGAGCCCGTCGACCAGGCACGGGTGGAGACCCGCGAGCAGTCCCCCTACGGGCGCTACCTGACCGACGCCGACGGCATGAGCCTGTATCTGTTCGCCAACGATCAGCCAGGGGCCGGCAACAGCACCTGCGACCAGACCTGTGCCATCGCCTGGCCGCCCTACGCCACCCAGGCAGAGCCCCAGGCCGGCGAACGCGTGGATGCCGACCTGCTGAATACCATCGAGCGGGAGGATGGCACCCGCCAGGTGACCTATGACGGCTGGCCGCTCTACTACTTCTCGGGCGACAAGGCGGCCGGCGATGCCCTCGGCCAGGACGTCATCCACCTGGGTGCCGCCTGGTACCTGCTGTCACCAGACGGAGAGCGCATCGAGGCGGGTGAGCGCGCCGAGGCGTCACCCTAGCCCGCCCACAGGCATGCGACGCTATCGCCCGAGCCGGCGCAGCGCCCGTCGATGGCGGCCGGGAGGGGCACGGTGCAGGGCCTCGCGGCCGGCGCGGCGCCCCACCACCCGGACGACCCCGACCAGCACACCGGTGGCCGCCCCCCATAGCAGCGCCTGGCGCCAGCCCACGTCGGGCTCGTCGGGATTCGCCGGCGGGGCCTCGCCGACCTCGTGCCGATAGGCCTTGTCGGCGGCCCTGCGGGCCATCACGCCGGCGGCCACCGCCGCGGCGGAGCCGACCAGTGACCAAAGGGTCTCCTGCTTCATCCTTACCTCGCCTGCCGAGACATGGTCCGGCCGGAGGAGGCGACGTCGGTCGCCTCCTCCGGCCCTCGCTTCATGCTAGCCGAGCCCGGGCCGGAAGAGGTCCCCGGTCGGCTGGCACGGACGAAAAAAACCGCCCCGGTCAACGGGGCGGCAACACCTCTTCGCTCTGAAGACTGCCATCACGATATTGCGCGAGCCTTACCGGGTGGACGCCTCGCCGTCCTCCCCTTCCTCGGGCTCATCCCACTCTTCCTCTTCCTCCTCGTACTCCTGGCCGGAGCCGTCATCGGAGCCAGAGGTTTCCCACTCCGGCTTCTCCTGCTCCTCATTCTCGTATTCGGTGCTGGTGCCGCTCGTGCCGGCACTGCCACCGGAGGAACCCATGGCCTCACCGGAGCCGCTGGACTCTTCCTGCTCCGTGGTGGTGGCAGGCTCGTACTCCTCGTCGCCTCCGCCGAAGGCCAGCGGGCTGGCGATCAGGCCGAAGGACACACCGAGGATGCCGAGCTTCTTGAGAGATTCCCTGGACATCATGTTCACACCTCCATCGAATCGTGGACTGGCGAGATAGGAAAGCCGCTTGGCTTTGCGTCCCGGCCGGTGAAGCCCTGTGGTAGCGGGCGGTTCATGCCGGCCGTCACTCACCCTGGAGGCTGCATTCGTCGGGCCAAGAGGCCGAAGGAGGACATATAATTCTTTAAGTTCAGATACTTGATTAAAACGCTCATGCCAGGACATGAGGCCCTCACACGGCTCATCGGTGGCGAGATCTGGCACATGGTCCCCGGCCGCACACCCACCGGAAGGCTCTCGCCCCCTGCCCGGGAGGGGCATAACGCGCTACGCTCCTCTCGACCATCTCGCCCCCAAGGAGCCCTCATGGACAGCGCGCTGCTCTCGCCACGCCCGACGGCAAGGGACACGACCGCCAGGGCCGGGAGGCGAACCCGTTGATCCCGTTGCTGGAGGACCTCTCCCTCGGCATGGCCCTGCTGCTGTTCGGCGGCTGCGCCCTGGTGATCGGCGTCGTGGGGACCCGGCTGACCGGGATCGTCGACGACCTGGCGGATCGCACCGGCCTCGGCGAGGCCATCGCCGGTGCCGTGCTGCTGGGCATGGCCACCTCCCTATCGGGCATGGTGGTGTCGGTCTCGGCCGCCCTGGCCGACCGCCCGACCCTGGCGATGAGCAACGCCCTGGGCGGCATCGCCGTGCAGACGCTGTTCCTGACCATCGCCGACATCACCCACCGGCGCGCCAACCTGGAACACGCCGCCGCCTCGCTGGGCAACCTGATGCAGGCAGGCCTGCTGCTGTGCCTGCTCTCGCTGGTATTGATCGGACGCTTCGCCCCCGAGTGGACCCTATGGCAGGTGCACCCCGTCACCCCGCTGCTGCTGATCGGTTACCTGTTCGGCCTGCGCCTCGTGGACCGCAGCCGCGACAACCCCATGTGGCGTCCCGCCCAGACCCGCGAGACCCAGCCCGACGTGCCCGACGAGCAGGCCATGAAGCGCTCGGCAACACGACTCTGGCTCTCCTTCGTGGCCCTGGCGGCGATGCTCGGCATCAGCGGCTGGCTGCTGGAGCGCAGTGCCGCGGTGATCGCCGATCAGACCGGCCTGGGCCAGTCGGTGGTGGGGGCGCTGATGACGGCGGTGGTGACCTCGCTGCCGGAGCTGGTCACCTCGGTGGCGGCGGTGCGGCGCGGCGCCCTGACCCTGGCCGTGGCGGGCATCATCGGCGGCAACGCCTTCGATACCCTGTTCGTCGCGGCCTCGGACATCGCCTACCGTGGCGGCTCGGTCTACCACGCCATTCCCGACACGGTCGCGCTGTGGGTCGCGCTATCCATGCTGATGACCGGCATCCTGTTGGTGGGGATGATCCATCGCGAACGGCAGGGGCCGGCCCATATCGGCTTCGAGAGCGTCGGCATCATCGCCTGCTACCTGGCCGGGGCGCTCGTGCTGCTGCTGGCGCCCTGAAGCGGGCAAGGAATCGCCGATACCGCATCGCACCATTCGAGAACACTGTTCACAAAATGGGGAAACTGGGCTTTAATATTGGGCAGGAAGACCCGACATCTGTAACAATGAGCTTATAACGTTCTGATTCATCGTGAGGCCCGGTGATGGCACGCCCCCTCTGCCTGCTCTTCGATTGCGACGGCACCCTGGTCGACAGCGAGCCGCTGCTCGCCGACGAGATGTCGTCCAGCCTGACCGACGCCGGCCTGCCCTTCCAGGCCAGCGACTACATGGGAGAGTTCCGCGGGGCCCGCTTTCGCCACATCGTCGCCGAACTGGAGCGCCGCCACGGCAGCGTGGACCCGGACAGGCTCGATACCCTCGAGTGCCGCATGCGCGCCAACCTCAACCGGCGCCTGGCCAGCGAACTGATCGCGATCGCGGGCGCCACCGAGGCCCTGGCCGCCCTCGCCGGGCATCCCATGGGGGTCGTCTCCAATGGCCCGGAGAACAAGATCCGCACCTCGCTTGCGGCCACCGGGCTTGCCGAGGTGTTCGGCAATCGCCTCTTCAGCGCCTACACGGCCAACTGCTGGAAGCCCGACCCCTGCCTGTTCCGCCATGCCGCCAGCCTGATGGGTTACGCGCCAGAGGAGTGCGTGGTCATCGACGATGCCCTGGTGGGCGTGAGGGGCGCCCTGGCCGCCGGCATGACGGTGATCCACCTCAACCGCTTTCCCGACGTCGAGGAGACACCGGCGGGTGCCATCATGATCAGCAACATGTTCCAGCTGCCCACGGTGATCGGCCACCTGGAGAGCAGCCGCATCCTGGCCGCCCACGCCTGATATCCACACCCCTCCCGCCAGACCGCCTGTGGACGGCTTCTTCCATGGATGCAGCCACCCGACGGCAGGGCTATCATCGCCCGGACACTCTCGAACGCGAGGAGGCCGACATGGCATCCCTGAAGGACCAGCTCGGCGGCCTGGTCTACTCCACCGAACATGGCGATACCTGCCCGGACTGCCGCCGGCCCCTGGCCGAGTGCGCGTGTGCCGAGCAGGCCGAGAAGGCCCGCCTGGCCGAACTGGACGGTATCGTGCGCATTCGCCGCGAGACCAGCGGCCGCAAGGGCAAGGGCGTGACCACCCTCGAGGGCATCCCGCTGCCCGAGGCCGAGCTGAAGGCCCTGGCCAAGGCGCTCAAGAAGCGCTGCGGCACCGGCGGGGCGGTCAAGGAGGGCGTCGTCGAGATCCAGGGCGACCACCGCGAGCTGCTCAAGGGCGAACTCGAGAGGCGCGGCTACCGGGTCAGGCTGGCCGGCGGCTGACACCCCGGGATGAGCCGGTCTCCAGCATCCCGCACAGGGCGCCCAGGGCCTCGGCCGGGGCCTGGACCTTGAGCGCGTAGAGGTCGTCGGCCCGGGTGCGGCCAAGGTTGAGGCAGGCGATGGGCTGGCCCTCCCGGGCCGCCGCCCGGGCGAAGCGGAAGCCCGAAAAGACCATCAGCGAGGAGCCCACCACCAGCAGCGCATCGCTCTCGGCCTGCAGGGCGAAGGCGGCCTCCACGGTGGCGCGCGGCACGCTGTCGCCGAAGAACACCACGTCGGGCTTGTAGATGCCATCGCCGCAGCGCCTGCACCCGGGCACCCGGAACCCCGAGAAGTCGGCCTCCAGGTCGGCGTCGCCGTCCGGGCCCGCCCGGGCCCCGGTCTCCAGCCAGTGCGGGTTGCGCTCGGCCAGCTCGGCATGCAGGTCATGGCGCATGCGCCGGGCACCGCAGCCCATGCAGCGCACCATGTCGGCGCGGCCGTGCAGGTCGATCACCCGCCGCGAGCCGGCCCGCTGGTGCAGGCCATCGACGTTCTGGGTGATCACGCCGTTCACGTGGCCCAGCGCCTCGAGCC
>NZ_JAWSUJ010000139.1:0-7670 GCF_033549285.1 Halomonas sp. | reverse complement strand
GGAGCCGGGTGCGTCAATTGCGCATGCCCGGATCTGAGGGGGGCCGGGTCGAGCAATCGCCCGGTCTACCCGACTAGCCCTGAACGCTTTACACTGCGTGAGAAGAGGCGGCGAAAATTAACGCCCACTCAACGTGCCCGGGGGTCTAGACTCGTATTTATGGAAAAAGGCCTCATCAAGCGTCCGCTTTTTTCGCTAAAGTAGGAGAGGGCGGCAAAGCCGCCGGCGGTCGCGTCACGGGGCTGCCATATCGGAACCCGTTTGCACAACACGTTTGTTGAAAATAAAGAGGTGTGTCCATGAAACGCCATGCATTCTCTGCTGCTGCCTTCACCGGCGCGATCCTGGGGGCCGCGATGTTCGCCTCGCCTGCCATGGCCCAGGATAAAGAGAAGTTCATCACCATCGGTACCGGTGGCCAGACCGGCGTCTACTACGTGGTCGGCCAGTCCGTCTGTCGCCTGGTGAACCGTCTGGAAGATGCCAACATCAAGTGCAACGCGCCCTCCACCGGCGGTTCGGTGGCCAACGTCAACGGCATCAAGTCCGGCGAGCTGGACATGGGCGTGGTGCAGTCCGACGTCCAGTACCAGGCCTACAACGGCACCGGCAACTTCGAGGGGGACGCCTACGAGGACCTGCGCGCGGTCTTCCGCGTCCACGGCGAGCCGCTGACCCTGCTGGCCCGCGCCGACTCCGGCATCGAGAGCCTCGACGACCTGGAAGGCAAGCGCGTCAACATCGGCAACCCGGGCTCCGGCCAGCGCAACACCATGGAAGTGGTGATGGAAGCCAAGGGCTGGACGGAGGATACCTTCGCCCTGGCCTCCCAGCTGGATGCCGCCGAGCAGGCCGCGGCCCTGGCCGACAACAACGTCGATGCCATGGTCTATGTGGTCGGTCACCCCAACGGCTCCATCCAGGAGGCCACCACCACCGTCGATGCGCGCCTGATCCCGCTGACCGGCGAGGCCATCGACGGCATCGTCGAGGAGCATCCCTACTACTCCAAGTCGGTCATCCCCGGCGGCCTCTACAAGGGCAATGACGAGGACGTCGAGACCTTCGGCGTGGCGGCCACCTTCGTGACCACCGCCCAGGCCGACGAGGAGGTCGTCTACCAGACCGTCAAGGCGATCTTCGACAACTTCGACCGCTTCAAGCGACTGCATCCGGCCTTCGAGAACCTCGATCCGGAAGAGATGGTCACCTCCGGCCTCTCCGCGCCGCTGCACGAGGGGGCCGCCCGCTACTATCGCGAGCAGGGCTGGATCGAGTGATCCGACAACCTGAGGTGATTTCACCTCGGTGAAGAATGCGCGGTCACCCGAGGGGGGCCGCGCATTCTGTTTGGGATGCCCAAGGGCATCACCAGCAGGGGTTCCCAGGGCAAACGTTACAGAGCAGGGCACGCTTATGACTGAGGACAACAAGAGGACCGCCGGGCACGAGGTCGACCTGGAGGACATGGTCGCCTCGAGCGATACCGGGGCCCGCAAGCCGGCCGGGACGCCGGGCAAGCTGCTGGTCAGCATTGCCGCCGCCTGGTCGCTCTTCCAGCTGTGGATCGCGTCCCCGCTGCCGTTCATGATCGGCTTTGGGGTCTTCAACGCCACCGAGTCCCGCTCCATCCACCTGGCCTTCGCGCTCTTCCTGGCCTATATGGCCTATCCGGCGCTCAAGCGCTCGCCCCGCGACCGTATCCCCATCCAGGACTGGGTCCTGGCGGCGGCGGCGGCCTTCTGCGGCGCCTACATGTTCATGTTCTACGAGCAGCTCGCCCAGCGCCCGGGCGCGCCGATCCTGCAGGACGTGATCATCGGCGTGGCCGGTATCCTGCTGCTGCTCGAGGCCACGCGACGGGCGCTCGGCCCGCCGCTTGCGATCATCGCCTCTATCTTCATCTTCTACTCGCTGGCCGGGCCCTACATGCCGGGCATCCTCTCCCATCGCGGGGTCAGCCTCTTCGGCCTGGTCAACCACCAGTGGCTGACCACTCAGGGGGTCTTCGGCATCGCCCTGGGGGTCTCGACCAGCTTCGTCTTCCTGTTCGTGCTGTTCGGCGCCCTGCTCGACAAGGCCGGCGCCGGCAACTACTTCATCAAGGTCGCCTTCTCGCTGCTCGGCCACTACAAGGGCGGGCCGGCCAAGGCCGCCGTGGTCGCCTCGGGCATGACCGGCCTGATCTCCGGCTCCTCCATCGCCAACGTGGTGACCACCGGCACCTTCACCGTGCCGATGATGAAGCGCGTCGGCTTCTCCGCCGAGAAGGCCGGGGCGGTGGAGGTCTCCTCCTCGGTCAACGGCCAGATCATGCCGCCGGTGATGGGCGCCGCGGCCTTCCTGATGGTCGAGTACGTGGGCATCTCCTACGTGGAGGTCATCAAGCACGCCTTCCTGCCGGCACTGATCTCCTATATCGCGTTGATTTATATCGTCCACCTCGAGGCCCTCAAGGCCGGCCTGCAGGGGCTGGAGAGCAGCAATCCGCCCAAGCCGCTGGTACGCAAGGTGATCGGCTTCCTCGGCGGCCTGTTGCTGATGATGATCACGGCCCTCGCGGTCTACTATGGCCTGGGCTGGCTCAAGCCGGTACTGGGTGATGCCACCCCCTGGGTGGTGGCCGTGGGGCTCGCGGCGATCTACGTGGGGCTGCTCAAGGTCGCCTCGCACTACCCCGAGCTGGAGCTCGATGACCCGGACACCCCCATCTACAAGCTGCCCCAGACCCGGCCCACGGTGATGGTCGGCCTGCAGTTCATCCTGCCGGTGATCGTGCTGATCTGGTGCCTGATGGTGGAGCGCCTCTCCCCGGGGCTGTCGGCCTTCTGGGCCACGGTGTTCATGGTCTTCATCATCCTCACCCAGCGTCCCATCACCGCGATCTTCCGCGGTCACAGCGACATGGCGGCGGACCTGCGCGAGGGGGCCCTGGACCTGTGGAACGGCCTGGTCACCGGTGCCCGCAACATGATCGGCATCGGCATCGCCACCGCCACCGCCGGCATCATCGTCGGCGCGGTCTCCCAGACCGGCGTCGGCCTGGTGCTGGCCGACGTGGTGGAGATCCTCTCCATGGGCAACCTGATGCTGATCCTGATCTTCACCGCGGTGCTCAGCCTGATCCTCGGCATGGGACTGCCCACCACGGCCAACTACATCGTGGTGTCGGCGCTGCTGGCCCCGGTGATCGTCCAGCTGGGCGAGCAGAACGGCCTGCTGGTGCCGCTGATCGCGGTGCACCTCTTCGTGTTCTACTTCGGCATCATGGCGGACGTCACACCGCCGGTGGGGCTCGCTTCCTTCGCGGCGGCCGCGGTCTCGGGCGGTGACCCGATCCGTACCGGCTTCCAGGCCTTCTACTACAGCCTGCGCACCGCGGCACTGCCGTTCCTGTTCATCTTCAACACCGACCTGCTGCTGATCGATGTCTCGCCCCTGCAGGGGGTGGTGATCTTCGTGGTATCGACCATCGCCATGCTGATCTTCGCCGCGGCCACCCAGGGCTTCATGATCGCCCGCAACCGCTGGTACGAGTCCATCGTGCTGCTGCTGATTGCCTTCACCCTGTTCCGGCCGGGCTTCTGGATGGATCGCATCCATGATCCCTATCAGGATATCCCGCCGGCGCAGTTCGTCGAGGCGCTGGGCAGCGTCGACGAGGAGAGCACCCTGCGCCTGCAGATTCGCGGCGAGGATGATTTCGGCGATCCGCTGACGACCTACATGCAGCTGCCGGTGCCGGCGGGCGAGACCGGCCAGGAGCGCCTGGAGAACCTGGGCCTGGAGCTGATCATCGAGGATGAGCGGGCCGTGGTCGACATGGTGGCCTATGGCAGCCAGGCCGCGGACCTGGGCTTCGACTTCGACCAGGAGATCATCGAGGTGCTGGCCCCGGTGGACCGCTGGACCAAGGAGCTGATGTGGATCCCGGCCTTCCTGGTGTTCGGCCTGATCGTAGTGATGCAGCGCCGGCGGCGTGATCGCACTGCCGCCGCGGCATCAGCCTGAAGGAGAGAGCGTCATGTACCAGAAGATCATGTTTCCGGTGGACCTCAACGAGGAGGCCTCCTGGACCAAGGCGCTGCCGACGGCGGTGGCGCTGTGCCGCAGCTTCGGCGCGTCGCTGCATGTGGTGACGGTGCTGCCGGACTACCGTATGCCGCTGGTCGGCTCCTACTTCCCCAAGGACTTCGCCAAGAAGGCCCATGAGGCGATCAAGGAGGCCCAGCACGAATTCATCCGCGACCATGTGCCCGAGGACATCACGGCCCAGAGCGTGATCGTCGATGGCTCCCCGTGGGAGGCGATCGTCAAGGCGGCGAAGAAGCTCGAGGTGGACCTGATCGTCATGGCCTCCCACAACAAGCGCAAGTTCGCCGACTACGTGCTCGGGCCCAATGCCGAGCACGTGGTGCACCATTCCAAGGTATCGGTGATGATCGTGCGCTGAGCGGGACCGCCGGATTCTGTAGTACCCTGCGAACGCCTCCCTCGATGGAGGCGTTCGCGTAGGGGGGTGCTGTCCCCGGCACTGGACCACCGGGCGAGACAGGGAGCGAGACGCATGACCACGGATCAATGGAAGTACATCGGACGCGCCTGGCTGATGCCGGTGATGCTGCTGGCCACGCTCGGCCTGCTGCTCGGCTGGTGGTTCCAGGAGGCTGGCCGGCTGGACTGGATCGACGGCCTCGGTCGGGTGCAGCTCGGCATCCTGGCGAGCCTGGTGGCCGGGCTCTTCACCCTGGTGGGGGCCCTGCCGGTGCTGCTGTTCGAGCGCGTCAGCTTTCGCGTCCAGGATTCCCTGCTGGGCTTCGGCGCCGGGGTGATGCTGGCGGCGACTGCCTTCTCCCTCGCGGAGCCGGCGATCACCGAGGCCCAGCGCTATGTGCCCGATGTGCTGGCTGCATCGCTGCTGGTCTCCCTGGGCATCGGCCTCGGTGGCCTGGCCGTGCTGCTCCTGGACAAGCTGCTGCCCCACGAGCACTTCGCCGTGGGCAAGCAGAGCGGCGCCGAGGCGGCCCGCATCAAGCGCATCTGGCTGTTCATCTTCGCCATCTCCATCCACAACCTGCCCGAGGGGCTGGCGGTAGGGGTCGGCTACAGCACCGGCGACATCACCGGCGGCCTGGCCATCACCATCGGCATCGGGCTGCAGAACATGCCGGAGGGACTGATCGTGGCGATCGGCCTGATGAGCGTGGGCTACAGCCGCTGGACCGGCCTCGGCGTGGCCCTGCTCACCGGCCTCGTCGAGCCGGTCGGGGGTGCCTTCGGCGCCGTGGTGGTCACCGTCGCGGCCTTCCTGCTGCCGCTGGGGCTGGCCTTTGCCGCCGGGGCCATGCTGTTCGTGATCAGCCACGAGATCATTCCCGAATCCCATCGCAAGGGCCACCAGACCTACGCCACCATGGGGGTGCTGGTCGGCTTCGTGCTGATGATGACCCTGGGCAAGACCCTGGCGTGAAGCCTGCGTCGCCAGGACATTCTGCGTTGAGTCTCGAAACACAACACATCCTGCGGGATCGGCTGCCGTCGTCTACATTAACCAGGTGTTAAGAGATGAAGGGCGCATTACGGCAGAATGCCGGATGCGGCCTTGAACCGGCCCGGCAGCACCGGGACTCAACAGGCGGCAAACAGGGGTGTGACCATGAATGCAGCAGCGACAAGAGAACGTGGCAAGGGTGCTGCGCCCGATGTCAGGATCAGCATCCGGTCGGTGGGCATGGACAAGCCGCGAGCCTGGCTGGCAGCAGGGTTCGAGGATTTTCGCCAGGCCATGTCGGTCAGCCTGGCCTACGGCATGTTCTGGGTGGGGCTGAGCGTCGCCGTCACCGCCGGCGCCTTCACGCTGGGCCTCTGGCACTGGCTGCTGCCGCTGGTCGCGGGTTTCATGTTCATCGGCCCCCTGGTGGCGGTGGGCTCCTATGGCATCAGCCGTGCGCTGGAGGCGGGCCGCGCCCCCAACCTGGGCGACGCCTTCGGCGGCTGGAAGGGCCATGCAGGGCAACTGGCGATGATGGGCGTGATGATGATGATCTTCTTCCTCGCCTGGATTCGCCTGGCCACCCTGCTGTTCGCGCTCTTCTTCGGCTTCGAGGCACCGAGTCCCGAGACGCTCTATGCCACGCTGCTGACCACCACCGACGGGTTGATGATGCTGGCGGTGGGTACCGCGATCGGCGCCGTCCTGGCGTTCGGTGCCTTCACCATCAGCGTGGTGGCCATTCCCACCCTGATGGACCAGGACCTGACCTTCATGGAGGGCATCGAGGCCAGCATCCGTTCGGTGTCGAAGAACTTCCGCCCGATGCTGCTGTGGGCGGTGATCCTCACCGGCTGCGTGCTGGTCGGGGTGATGACCTTCTACATCGGCCTGGCGCTGATCCTGCCTGTCCTGGGCCACGCCAGCTGGCACGCCTACGAGGACCTGGTGCGCATCGAGCCGGTGGAAGAGCTGAAGAGCTGACGCGATCTCCCCGGAAGTACGGGAAACCTCAGGGGGCGCCGAGCGCCCCCTGAGGTTTTTGCGGGACGCTCTCCTGACCTCCGATGCCGAATCGCGTACTCTTGGAGCATCTTTTCCGTTCGCAGGTAGCCTGCCGATGCTGACCGGTATCGCCCTTCGTCCGCTCTTGTTGCTGCTATTGGCCCTGGTGCCGTTCTCCATCGCCCTGGCTTCCCCGCTGCCGACGCCCACGGGCAGGGTACTGCTGACCCTCAGTGGCGACATCGCCCACGCCAACGTGGGCGACGAGGCGCACTTCGACCGCGCCATGCTCGAGGCCCTGCCGGCGCGGGTCATCGAGACCCATACGCCCTGGCATCGCGACAGGGGACGCTACGAGGGTCCGCTGGTCCGCGCCCTGCTCGAGACGGTCGGTGCCGCTGAAGCCGAGCAGGTGCGCATCCGGGCGCTCAACCACTACGAGGCCGAAGTGCCGATGGCGGACTTCCGGCGCCACGACGTGATCCTGGCCATGACCCGCGACGGCGAACCGCTGACCATCCGCGAGTACGGGCCGCTGTTCGTGCTCTACCCCTTCGACGAGCACCCCGAACTGCTCACCGAGGCCATCCGCTTCCGCTCGGTATGGCACGTCGAGCGGATCATCGTGCCCTGAGCCAGGCCGCGGAGAGCTGAATTGCTGCGCTATCCCCTGCGTCTCAAGCTGGGTGCCATCGCCGCCCTGGTGTTCTTCGCCGCCGCCCTGGTGGTGGTGGGCCTGGTGGCCTGGCGCCAGGACCGCCTGGCCGAGAGCGTGGGGGGAGATGCGGCCTGGCACGCCTACAAGCTCGACCGGGACACGGTGCAGCTGCGCAGCTTCCTCGCTCGGCCCGACCTTTCCCGCGAGTCGCTGCAGGCCCTGCGCCTGCGCTTCGAGCTGCTCTACAGCCGCCTCACCCTGCTGCAGGATGGCGACATCACCGAACTGCTCGGCAACATCCGCGTGGCCGAGGAGCTGGTCCCGGAGATCGAGCGGCACCTGCAGGCCCTGGATGAACAGATCCGTGGGCTCGAGCGCCTCGACGATGACGCCCGGGCCAGCCTGACCCAGCGGCTCGAGACCCTGGGTGGCGTGACCGAGCGACTGATCATCGCCATCAATGGCCACCTGGCCGAGACCACTACCCGGGAACGGCAGCGACTGCAGACCCTCTAT